>NZ_LMVP01000045.1 GCF_002287235.1 Methanosarcina spelaei | reverse complement strand
CCTTATCAGCAGATTGATGATACAGGTGCAAGAGTCAATGGTGTCAATTATTATACTCAAATTCTTTGTAATCCTTATTATACTGCTTATTTTACAGTTCCCAATAAAAATAGAGAAAATGTTTTAGACGTGCTTTTATGTGGAAAAGAAAAAACATACTGCTTTACTGATGAAGCATATAATCTGATGAAAACGTTTAATGTTTCCCAAAGTTGGATGGAAAAACTCTCGTCTTTTAAAAACAAAATATTCAGTGACGAAGAAATGCGTCGAAAACTGGATTGTGTTTTCTCACTTAATGGATATAAAACTACTAAGAAGAAAGTCCTTGAAGCCTGTGCAATTGCGGCCTATCATCAAAGTAAAGACATACCTGTGGTTACCACACTTTTAAGTGATGATGCACGTCAGTTCAGGCAAATTGCATATCACCATGCTCTTTGTTGGATTCATGACGGTAGAAACTACAAGAAATTAAGGCCAATAGTTCCGTATCATAAAGAAAAGCTGAAAGCTTTTCTGAACAGTTACTGGAACTTTTATGGTGAGCTTTCTAAGTTTAGAATAAAACCAGATTCAGAGGTAGCGGAGCAATTATCCGTTAAGTTTGATCAGTTGTTTTCTACCAAAACAGGATATGAACAGCTGGATGAAAGAATCGCTAAGACAAAAGAGAACAAGGAACAGCTGTTAAAGGTCCTGGTCTTGCCAGAGGTTCCGCTGCATAACAATGCAGCGGAACTAGCGGCGAGAGCAAAAGTCAGAAAAAGAGATGTGAGCCTTCAAACCATAACAGAGGAAGGAACAAAAGCAAATGACACATTTATGACGATTGTTCAGACAGCAAAGAAACTGGGTGTAAGTGCATATCAGTACATATGTGATAGAGTTGGCGGTACATTTGGGATGCCATCTCTGGCTCAACTAATCGGAGAAAAAAGCTCAATAAGCAGAAATTGAGAGCTTTCCACTCAATTTGAAGAGGATACGATAACTTTGATAATAACAAAGTAAAAAGGAAAACTTGAAGGATAAAGAACAATTAAAACATAAGAAATAAAGAAGAAAAGAATAAATTATCAGAAGATAAAATTACATCATATCAAAGATAATGAAAAATACAAGGAGGGTTTGGGATAGAAGAAGAACGTAACGAAAATGTGCTCTATGTACCTTTCTCGGAAGAACAACTTGCCGAAATAAAGAAATATGCGAGCATGAGTGGTATGGAAGTTGAAGAATTTATAAAGAGCGTTTGCCTGGCTCACTGCCTCCAGCAAATGGAATGTCTTTATGGGGAAAAGCCAGATGCACCTGAGGCTGTAGGGGGCACTGCAAAACAAGAAAGTGGAGTAGAAGTAGTAAGGAAAGTTGAATTTAAAGGCCAAAAAACAGGTACGATCTCAAAAGATCTACTTAATGGGCCACTCGTTCTGGATCAGCAGTGTATTATGGATTTATTTGCAATCAAAAGAGAATTTGGTAATCTTTCGAATAATGAGATTATTACTATCTCACTGAAACTAGGTTTGAACCAGCTAGGTATAGCTCTTGGGCTACTTAAAAACAAACTGAAAGAATAAGGAAACGCAGGAAAAAAGTAAGGATTAATATAAACAATCCTCTCAGGTCAATTTTTCTGCAGTTTCAGTTTATTAGTTCTTTTTTCAGTTTATTAGTTCTTTTTTCAGTTTATTAGTTTTTACTGTTAAGTTTTCAAATCTTAATGTCCTTAGTCAGGATTTTCAAGTTTACCTTTATACCATTCTAAGAAGCGTTCAATGGCCCTGCGGCGGTGAGAAACCTTATTTTTCTCGGCGTCTCCGAGTTCTCCGAAAGTCGCACCCTGGTACTCGAAAATCGGGTCATACCCAAAGCCGCCTGTACCTCTTTCTTCATATGCGACTTTTCCTTCAACTATACCTGGGAAAACCAGAGGCTCTTTTCCGGGCTCGCAGTATCCGATAACGGTCTTGAAATACGCTGTCCTGTCGGTTTCCCCTTCCATGAGCTTAAGTACTTTCGGATTTCCGAGTCTGTCCTCTATGAAACGAGAGTACGGACCTGGAAAGCCATTTAGGGCTTTTATGAAAATGCCTGAATCATCTACCATTACAGGCATGTTCAGTTTGTTTGCAACGTGCTGCGCCCCATAGGCTGCAATGGGCTCAAGGTCGTCCTCCTGAAGTTCTGGGTAGCCGTTTTTGTCCTGAACTACTTCAATTCCAAAAGTCTTGAGGATGTCCCTTACCTCGGCAAGTTTGCCTTTATTTCCCGTAACAAAAACAATTTTATGCATAACGAGCCCTCTTTTTTATCTCTTCAACACGCTTGAGTACTTCCTCTGAATCTACAAAAATTCTCTGGTATCCTTTTTTGAAAGCTTCGATTAGAGCCTCATAGTTGCGGTGGGTACTCTCAAAAGTCTGGAAAAGTACATGGACATCTACCCCTCTGGACTCAAGTCCGTTGTCGAAATACGCAAGCCCGAAATCAATGAGATAAAGCCTTTCACCTGCAAGCAGGAGGTTTGAGGTAGTAAGGTCTCCATGTATTATACCCGCACTGTGGAGTTTTCCTATAAGTTCTCCCACTTTTTCGGAAAGCTCTGGAGTTACCAGGTACTTTATGGGAAGGCCATCAATATACTGCATCTTGAGCTTGAAATCTTCCACATCATAGATAATAGGCGTAGAGACTCCACTGCGTCGGGCTTCAGACATCAGGCGGGCTTCTGTCCGGTTTCTTTCTGTCCTGATCCTTTCATCAATCTCCTTATGTCTGTAAGCCTTCGGGACTCTTTCCTTAATAAGTACTTCCTTTCCTTCAGGTCCTTCTTCAAGGTAAACGACAGCTTCGGCCCCATTATCCAGTGTTTCCCCAAGCTTGAGGGAAGTGTCAGGAGAGATTTCAGGAATTTTTTTCATTGCTTCTTCCCGGATCCATGTAACTTTCACATCATCAGTCCTGTAACTTGGATTTACACGAGAGTCTTCAAGGGAAAGTGTGTTTCCGGATTTATACATCAGAAGCCCTGTATATGCAATCATTGTCCCGTTATCTCCCATGAAGCGTTTTTCGGGCACATAGAACTTCGCACCTCTGGCTTCACACATATCGTTTAACATTTCTCGGAGCCTTGTGTTTGCCCCAACTCCTCCTGCCAGCAGGACTTCTTTTTTTCCGGTGTGAGCAAGGGCTCGTTCTGCAACCTCAACAACCATTGCAAAAGCTGTTTCCTGGTAAGAAAAGCAGACATCCTCAAGAGGAGCTTTTTTCAGAGCTTCGCTAGCTGCAGTGGAAAGCCCGGAAAAGGAAAGGTCCATGCCTTTTACCACATAAGGGAGATGAATATATTTCTTTGCGTCCTTTGCATATGCCTCGATCTTTGGCCCCCCTGGATGCGGCAGGTTAGCCCCTCGTGCAAACTTATCAAGGGCATTTCCTAGCCCTATATCCAGTGTTTCCCCAAAGACTCTATACCGTCCTCCCATATAGGAAATAACCTGAGAATTGGCCCCACTTACGTAAAGAACGACAGGGTCCGTTGCAGGTGTTCTCCAGATCCCAATTTCTATGTGAGCGATACAGTGATTGACCCCTATAAGAGGGACGCCAAGGGATATTGAAAGCATTCTGGCTGCTGTTGCAACCGTCCTCAGGCACGGCCCAAGTCCAGGCCCCTGGGAGAAAGTTATTCCATCAAGATCAGAAGGCTCGACTCCCTTTTCTTTTGCCTCTGCAAAGAGTCTCTTTATAACGCTAGCAGCATACTTTGCATGATGCTGGGCTGCTTCCCTGGGATGAATTCCTCCGGCGATGGGTTTGTATGTCTCTGTGACCTCGGCAATAATCTCTGTCTCGGTCACGATTGCGGCACTAAGGTTCCAGGCAGTGCCCTCGATTCCAAGGATGAACGTGTTTTTCAAGGCTTACAGTCTCCTTCCAGTCCTTTTTGCTGTCACTGCCTTCGATAATACAGGAGAGAACTTATATACGTTTGCTTTTCCTGGACATTAAACGGATTTTTCAAGTTTTTCCCAGGACTTTAAAAATTTCCGAGCTTTCGCACACTTTCTTCCATAGGTTCGGGCGAGAACAGGCTTCTTTCAAGCTTTTCACCAAACTCCTCAAGTACGGATGCAGGAATATCGAAATCAGGGTATGGAGGAGTAAGAGGTTCAAGCTCTTCTTTGTTCGGTTTGCCTTGCCTTAAACCGGGCAAGAGCAGGATGAAAACCAAAAACAGAATAAAGACTATGTACTCTCTGCCGTAAATCGGCCATGAAATGCGCCCTGTGGGAGAAAAAAGGTAATTTATATAGAATGCGGGCCAGGAGATAATTGGAATGGACAACGCTGCCGGATTGGATAGCAGAAGACCGAATATAAAAAGGAAAATTAACCCGAAGCTAAGTTTTTTAAGCAGGCGATTCGTCCTTGAATCAAGCCACCATTCCCACCAGGTAGGATTCAGAGGACCTGTACGAAGATTTTTCAGGAGCAAGACTGCAGGCTTTTTAACTTCGTCTGGGGGGTCCATTCTCAGGCATTCATCAAGCCTATCGGCAGCTTTTCGGAAGTAGCGTGCCCGACAGTAAAAAAGCCCCAGAAGATAAAGAGCATAAGTTTTCAATTCATTATCCTCGGACCTTTGTCGAATGGCTGCTTTTTCAAGTTTTCCTGCAGCTGCAAGAAGCATAGACCTGAAGCGTGCACTATTTTCCTCAAAAGACGCTTCTGCATACATATACCTTGCGTACGCATCCCAGAGCAACAGTCTCAGATCTTCCGTATCCAGAGCAAGAGATCGCCTGAAAGACTCAAGTGCTTCCTCACAGGCCTGTTCCTCAAGTTCTACCCGACCTTTCAGGTTTCTTGAGAATGCATTTTCAGGGGCTTCTGCAATCGAAGATTCGAGTTCTTTTAATGCGCCCCTGCTGTTTCCGAGCCTGAAGTAAAGTTCTGCAAGCCCGTTTCTTGCATGAGAATTTTTTGGGTTTATATCAATTGCTCTTCTGTATGCCTTGAGTGCTCTTTCGAAATCTTCCAGCTTGAAATAGGCAAAGCCCAGCAGGCACGAAGGTAAATCCGAGTTAATTTCGTCAACTGGCAGTTCTTCAAGGATTGGAATGGCTTTCTCAAATTCTTGCAGCCTTATAAGTGCAAAAGCTTTCATGACTGAAGCCTGGGTATTTTTAGGGTTGAAGGCAAGAATGCTATCAAACGCTCTCAGAGCTTTTTCCCACTCTCTACAATGCGCAAAAACCAGGCCTTTTCCGGAACATGCAATATTTTCAGCTTTGGAGAGTTTCCTTACGTTTTCAAAAGCTTTTAAAGCATCCTGATGCCTGTCAAGGGCATCCAGAGCAAGACCTTTAGCATTCCAGAGAATTTCCAGCCTGAAATCCTGTTCATCAGGGTTCAAAATCCCAGAATCTTTGCGCTCCTCATTTTTTGTGTATTTCTCTGTTCCTGCGGCTACATAAAGAGCCTTCTCGGCATCCTCGAGCGTTGCCAGGGCTTCGTCATATTTTTTCAGACAAAGAAGAGTAACTCCCTTGCAAATCCTGGGAAATGAATTTTCAGGTCCTTTTTTCGTAGCATTGTCAAAGGCTTTAAGAGCTTCGCTATACTCTCCCAACCCGGCAAAAGCAAAACCCCGGTACTTCCAGCTCTCATCCCCAATATCTCCCTCAGGAAGCCCCCCGGACAATTCGAGATATTTTTTTAAAGCTGTCTGGAGCTGACTTTCATGAACTTCATCAAAGTTTTTGTTTTGATGTTTGAGTTGGAAGAGAGTTGCACCCCTGTTGTACCGTGCAGGGAGACTTGCATAGTTAAGTTCGAGAAGGGTCTCATAGACCTCAAGAGCTTCACCGTATCTTCCAAGATTATAGAGTGCGTTTCCCTTTCCGTTCCAAGCAAAAAGGCTTTCGGAATCAAGTCTGATCGCCTCTTCGAAGCTCTCAAGAGCTTTTGGATAATCCCCAAACGTATAATATACCTCTCCAAGTCCGCTCAAAACACCACAATTTTCAGTTCCTGAGGAGAGAGCTTTTTCATAAGCCTGTAAAGCTTCATGAGGCTTTCGCATAGCTAGAAAGCAGTTGCCTGTTCCTCTCCATCCCTCTGGACTTAAAGGCTCAATCTCAAGAACTTTTCTGAAAGTGTCAAGAGATTCCTGGTATCTTCCAAGTGCCAGTAAAGCTTTTCCTTTGCCGACATTTGCTTCTATAAGAGAATTATCCAGCTCAAGAGCATTTTCAAAAACATCAAGAGCCTCCGGGGACCTGCCAAGCTGTCCAAGAAGCTTCCCCTTTTCTAGCCTGTTTTTTGCATTTCCCGGCTCAAGAATCAGGCTTTTTTCAAAAGCTGAGAGAGCTTCCTCTTTTCTTCCCATGCCTTCAAGAATTCTTCCCTGGGTTTCCCAGGCCGCGGCAGACGACGGTTCGAGTTCCAGAGCCCTTTCACAGGTTCTTAAAGCTTCTCTCCTTCTGCCCAGAGCAAGATATGCTTTTGCCTCGCCTTCCCATGCTCCTGAATGCGAAGGTTCCAGTTTCAGGGTCTTTCCATAAGCCTCTAATGCTTCTTCATTTCTCCCAAGCATGGATAAGGTTATTCCTCTATAGTACCAAACTTTCAGGTTTTCGGGATTTAGCTCGGTAGCTCTGGTAAAAGCCTGAAGTGCCTCTTCATCTCGTGAGAGTTGTTTTAAAGCAAGTCCGCTGTAGTACAGAGCACCGATATGCTTTTCGTCTCTCCCAAGTACACCGCTAAAAGCCTCAAGAGCTTGATCTGGCATGTTAAGGTACCCTAAGGTAAGTCCTTTGAGATATCTGGCAGGAATATTGTCAGGGTCATAATCAAGTGCCTTTCCAAAAGCCTGAAGAGCTTCTTCCGGCCGGTCCAGGTAACGAAGTATATTTCCCCTGTATTGCCAGGCAACGCTATCCTCAGGATTAACCTCAAGTACGGCATCAAAAGCCTCAAGCGCCTTCTCAAAATTTTTCTCCGCGCCGATCTGGTTTTTCAAGTTCAAAAGAGCAAGAGCTTTACTGTACCAGGCTCTGGCATAAAGAGAATTCATAAGACCTCGGAATCTTTGAGTAAAATTTAGTTAATAAAGTTCATTTAGTCATATACGATACCTTATAATAAATACGTATATAAGAGAATTATTATAAATATAGGCGCAGAAAATAGTTACTGATTTAATTTTCAGCAGTTTGTCAGTTTATTTAAGTTCAAGCCTGGATAGTCCTCCATAGAAGGGACTCGGGGAGCGAAACGGAACCGTCCTCCAGAGAAGGAACTCGGGGAGCGAAACGGAACTGTCCTCCAGAGAAGGAACTCGGGAAGTGAAAAGAATCGCAGGTAATCCTGCGATTCGGGTTGAAAAAGAGTCAATGAATCTTGAAGTGTATTACTTCTTAAATTCGGTATAGCCGCACTTTCCGCAGGCAAGGCGGTTCTTGTGATCGGCGAGGAATGTACCTGGTCCGCATCTGGGACAGAACTGTTTGATTCTGGTTACGGAGTCACCCTGGACTTTGTAGTAATCTTTTACTGCCATGTATATGCACCTCGCTTAAGCCTCTTTTTCCTCAGTTTCCGTTCCCGGGATAGCGTTTCTCTTCATAACGTATTCCAGTTCTACTTCCTTCATACGGTCTGCATTTTCATAGAGTTTGGCATAACCCTTGCCTTCCTGCAGTCCGTATTCGGTTTTGATTCTCTGGACTACCAGCAGCTCAAGAGGAGCATTCAGCATTGCAGCAAGCTTATTCCTGACATCGTTTCTGGAAGGAGTCGAACCTTCATATTTCACAATGAAATCCAGTTCCCTTCGATTTAAAAGTGCATTATTCTTGTCTTTAAGAATTCTTATGTCCATCTAAAATTCTCCGTAGCTTATCTAATTCGTAATTCTGATTTTTGCTGATGAGTTTCTCAAAGAGAGTTCTTATCTCCCCTTTTTTCTCCTCAGTGACCTTCACAAAGACAACACCCTCATCGGGCTGTCCGTACAGGACCACAGAGTCAAGAGGGGCCAGAAGGATTACAGGAAGGGTTGCCAGATCCTCTTCTCCCCTTACAAAGATTCTGAGAGGCTTTTCGGAAGCAAACGCTTCACACAGGGTTTTAATCAACTCATCGGTAATCATTCCTGCAGGATTGTCCACAGACACTTCGCTGTAAACTTTGTCCATGTTCCGGGCTGAGACATCACTGGAAACCGGCTTTCTTTTGGTACGGTTGTCCACAATACAAATATCCGGAATAATCCCGACTTCAAGCAGGTGGAAGGTAGTAACATCCCCTACGGATATAAGTTTTGTGGGACTTCCAAGCTCTCCTGCAAACTTCTCTATAGTATCCCTGCCTTTGCCCCTGTAAAGCGTACCCAGTGGTTTCTTCATAAGTGGACGAAGTTCTCTAGGAAGCTCAATATGAACACTCAAATCAGCGCACCTTCAAAGCAAATTTATCCGGAATGTCAACCCCAAGTTTTTTTGCTATTTCTGAGCGTTCGGCATCCAGGATAATTACAAGCCCACTCCATTCCTCTGCAAGGTCTGAAATCCCGCAGATCGGACAATTTTGTCCTTCCAGAACCCTCATGCAGTGTCGACACACTTTTTCTACCATACAAATCCTCTTCCTTTTCAGGCAACTTCTTCAGGAACTGCTTCATGCGACTGCTTCTTTTTACGGGCTTCTTCAAGCCACTGTAGCTTTCCAAGAGCAGTTTGGCGCATTGTAAGGCCTATTTTACTTTCTTTAGGTTCTCTTTCGTTGATACTTACCGCGACAACCCTGGCTCTTACATGGTCACCTTCAGCAATGGATTTGCCTCCGGTCTTTGTCACAAGCCTTGCGTTCTTGGCGTCATATGAAATAAAATCGTCCGTAATCTGGCTGACGTGAAGCAAGCCGTCCATTGGTCCCATCCCTACGAAAACTCCGAAACCAACGGTTTCAACAACTTCACCTTCAATAATCTCCTGGAGCTCAGGCACGAACATTATTGCTTCGAACGTAACGTCATAATATACCGCCCCGTCTCCTACAAGGATATGCCCTTCCCCTATCTCGGTTATCTTGCAAATCGCAACGAGGGAACCAAGTTTTTTGTCAACCTGCCCCTCGAGTTTTTCTCTTAACGCGTTTTTAACAGTTTGCATCACCTCTTCCCCTAAAAGGGTAGGAGGGATACGGACCGTATCAACGAGCTTCATCATTTTATACATCTGCTAATCACCCGTAAAAACAATAATTAATTTAATATTACCTGGTAAAGTAATACAGTTCAGACAAAGTCCAGTTTGTTTTTCTGGCGCAGGGATATGGTCTGGATTCCTTCTTCGGTGAGCCTACGCTTCAACCCTATATCATTTGTCAGGACAGCTGCTCCCATTTCCTTTGCAAGCCTGAGAATTACATCATCCGCAGGGCCTGTAGCAGGAATTATATGCTCGCACCTGTCCATCATGGACCTGGCTACCTTTGCAGCTGTTCTGTCCGAACCTCTTTCCCGCTTTATGAGTTTTTCGATCTCGAATACTACAGCCTCAGGCACAAAAAATTCGTCAAATCCCAGCCTTTTCAGTTCTTCGAAGATATCAACTCCGAACTGGACCGGGATCATGAACCCATTAGTATCAATTATAACTTTCAACTCTTAATTACCCCTACTCCAATAAGCCGCCAGCGAGAATCAATTCTTCTGCTAATAGCAACCATTGACCCTATGGCTGCGCTAATCGGACGTTTAAGAGCCACCTGCGCTTCATTTTTCCTGGCACTTGTAACCACTCCAACTGTGGTAGCAGTTCCTATATTGAGCATAAGGGGTTCACTGGTCTTGATTTCATTGATTTTTTCTTCCCTTGTAACTCCCACTACCCTCTCGAGCAGGTGTAGTTCCATGACGAATTGATGTCTTGTCTCAGGAAGGGTCCCAGGTGCACCTGCAATCTGTCCTGTTAAAGAGTCACCTTTTGTCAGGGTAGGGTCAAGATAAGTTCCTACAGCAAGAAGGCCTCCGGGTGTTGCTTCTTCTACCTTTGCCGTACCTGCAAAGATAGAAGAAATCGTTGTCAAAATCGGAACCCATCTTGTAACGCCTTCGGTTGTAACCTTAATCCCTGGCCTTATTTCCAGCTCATCTCCGGGATGAAGGACTCCTTCGGTCAGAGTTCCTCCGATAACTCCTCCACGCATTTCATCAATTGAAGCCCCTGGCTTGTTAATATCAAAAGAACGGGCAATCAACATGCTGGCAGGCTTGTCCACTTTATGGACAGGAGTAGGAATCGTTGTTTCCAGGGCATCTATAAGGATATCGATGTTAATGTTCTGCTGAGCTGAAATAGGGATGATAGGGGCATTTTCTGCAACCGTACCTTTCACAAATTCCTTTATCTGATGATAATTTTCGATAATGCGTTCTTTGGATACAAGATCAATCTTATTTTGTACTATTACGATGTTTTTAATCCCTATAATATCCAGGGCCATAAGGTGTTCTTTTGTCTGGGGTTGCGGGCAGTCCTCATTTGCGGCAATTACAAGCACTGCTCCGTCCATAATCGCAGCACCCGAAAGCATGGTCGCCATGAGGGTTTCGTGTCCAGGAGCATCTACAAAGGATACAGTCCTGTGTGCCTCTGTCTTCTCTCCGCAATTGGGACATGTCTTTTCTACAGTATAACACTGAGGGGCAGGGCATTTGGGGCACTTCATGAATGGGGAGTCTGCATACCCCAATCTGATAGAAATTCCTCTTTTTACTTCTTCGCTATGCGTATCTGTCCAGACACCTGATAAAGCTTTAACAAGTGTGGTTTTTCCATGGTCGACATGGCCTACCATGCCGATATTAACACAAGGCTGACTCAAGTTGTAATTTCCTCCAGTAAAGTAAAGTAATCCGATATAAGGCAGGTCTATTATTCTAAACCTGAACCATAAAATTTTGAATCATTTTTCCAGTAAGTCCGAAGATTCCAACCTTTAACTCATCTGGTTTATAATTTGAAGTATAATTCATTTGTATTCGGTTAAGGATTTTGAGCTGCTGATCTCGATTTCGACGGAAAAACTCAAACCCAAATGTTTAGTGTTTAAATTGAAATCGATATCAGATTCCAGTTTTGCATTTGATGAATAATTTAACAAATTTTATGAAAATCAATGCAATTGATAACGATTTTTCCTTAACCGATGACCAATGAAGTAAACTTTAACTGAAGCTAAAGCTGATATTTAACTAGTAAAACGTGTTTCATTGTAACCGATACCATAACTCAAAACTGTTTCTCCAAATCTCGAATCAAGAATGATCAATGAGTTTTAGATCACGGGAATAGTTTTGAAACTTATCGATTTTGAGGATAAAGCTGGATTTTGTATAGGCTCACTATCAAATGAGTTAAAAATATACAAATAAGTTACAGAATCTTTTAAAAAGATACAAAAATGTGGATATCGATGAATTAAAAAGTAATAAAGCTGTTAAGATTCTGAGTACGCTGTAAGTTTCTATTCACATGTGTTATTTTTTTAGCTTTAATAATTCATTTTTGTAATCTTCTATGTCTTTTGCTATTTTCTTTTTTAAGTCTATATAATATTTGCATTTGGTATTATCTTGTATAATACCTGATTGGTCTTTTGGTGAGCATTCATTGTAATGCTTGCAGTAGTCTAAATTATGTGGACATTTATCATATTGGTGATGGCAACCACTCTTGTAATCTTCGCATACCGTAAAGCCTTTGGGTTTATTGCTATATTTGTCTTGACATGTGATTTCTTTTGTCTCTCGACAATTTGATTCTATATCATTGGTCATCGGTTAAGCACTAAATTCCTTCTCTTGAAGATGTTTTTATATGACAATACCTTAACACATGTATCTCTATGTCTCCTCGTCCCCCACCTACTCTTGAAGACTCTCTTCGGGAAATGTTTCCCGAAGAGTGGTTAAGGCAAACTGCCAAAGAAACTGGTCTTATAAAACGTGAGCGCAAAATTGACCCTGTCATCATCTTTTGGGTTTTAACTCTTAGTTTTGGCGTACGCTTGCAGCGTACACTTTCCAGTTTGAAACGAGAATATGAAACTGAGTCCCATAAAACCATAAGCGATAGCAGCTGGTACTATCGTTTTACTCCAGAACTAGTTGAGTTCCTGCATCAGTGCGTAATTCACGGCATAGAAGAACTTGCAAAAGAACCTGGTAGAAAACTTAGCAAGAAGCTCGAAAACTTCCAGGATATTGTCATTCAGGACAGCACAATTGTTCGTCTTCACTCTTCTTTATCAGATAAATTTCCAGCAGCAAGAGCAAGAACAGTAGCTGCTGGAGTAAAAGTCGGAGTTATGGTAAGTGCGGTTGCTAACGGCCCTAAAACCGTTGCTCTGTACTCCGAAAAATCAGCTGAGATAAAAACATTGAAAATCGGTCCCTGGATCAAAGACCGTATTCTCCTTGTTGATCTTGGTTTCTACAAAACTCAGATGTTTGCAAGGGTTGAAGAAAATGGGGGGTATTTCGTTTCAAGAATTAAAAAGAATATGGATCCTGTTGTTGTTTCAATAGAGGAAGGAATGCCTAAAACAAAGTGCAAAGATTTCATAGGGAAACCTATTAGTGAGTGCATTAAGCAACTTTCTGGAAAAGATATTGATGCAGTTGTAAAAATAGCATTCAAAAGAAGAGAATATAAAGGCAAGCAAAAACAGGATGAGATGAATGTACGTCTTGTTGCAGTATATAATGACGAGGATGAAAAGCACCACATTTATATCACAAATATTCAGAAAGAGATTTTGAATGCAAAAGATATTGCAAACTTATATGGAGCAAGATGGGACATAGAA
>NZ_LMVP01000044.1 GCF_002287235.1 Methanosarcina spelaei | reverse complement strand
AGGAAAAAGACATTGGCTTCATGTAGCTTCTACTGACAAATACACCTGTTATTTTACTCATGCAAAAAGAGGATCCGAAGCTATTGATGCTATGGGAATTCTTCCAGAGTTTAAAGGGGTAGCAGTTCACGATGGATGGAAACCTTACAACAGTTATAATTGTGATCATGCTCTTTGCAATGTTCATCTCCAGAGAGAACTTACTGGAATTGAAGAGAATTATAAACAGCAATGGGCTAAAGATATGAATGAGCTGTTGTCTGAAATGAAAAAGTATGCTGATGAGTGTAAAGAGCAGGTCAAAAATCTAGATTTTGAACAAGTTAAGGCATTAGAAAAAAGGTTCAATGCTGTAGTCGCGAAAGGAATTGAAGAAAATCCACCTTCTTTAAATCCTGAAAAACGAGGAAAACGTGGTAAGAATCCAAAAACCAAAGCAAGGAATCTGCTTGATAGGTTTATAGAACATAAAGACAAGATTCTGAGATTCCTGACAGACTTGAAAGTTCCGTTTGAGAATAATCAAGCAGAAAGAGATGTCAGGATGATGAAGCTACAACAGAAAACATCAGGAACTTTCAGAACTGCACGAGGAGCGGAAGCTTTCTGCAGAATTAGAGCATATATTTCAACAATAAGAAAGAATGGTTTACCTGTTTTAGAGGGTATTCTCGCGGCGCTCAAAGGAGCGCCGCTAACTATACCCTGAATAGTTACACTATTTTTTAATTTTAAAATTTTTATTGTCTATTTCCAAATTAATTAAATTATATCACTTCAATTTTTAAGTTGCTATAAGAGCTTATCCAAAACAATTTTTTTAACTAAAAAAGTTTGCGAACGATTTTCTATAATAGGAAACTCAATAGATTTTTCAAAAATTAGAGATTCAGAAAACTAATTTTGAGTTTTGGGGGTCAGCTCTAAAACTAATAACTTGCCCATGACATCAGTTATTTGTCAATAGTATCTGTGACACGACATCAATATAATAAACTGTCAAAATGAGAAATTATATTGCTCACTAGATCCTTTTATTTCGCATGTATTCGGAGGAAGAGCAAAAAATCAAAGCAAAGATACCTTTTGACTTATGGAAAAAAGTGGAATCTTTAGGTTTTGATAATGCTAATAAAGCAGTTATTAATGCTTTCGAAAAACTTGTATTTGATCCAGAATTGAATATTTATGGAAAAGAACAGGGAACACGGATACAAGAATTGAAAAACGAACTTGATGATGAACAAAAGAATAACCATGAGTTACAAATTAAAATCCAGGACTTGGAAAAACAACTTGAGGATGAACAGAGGCAAAGTCAGGAATTACAAATTAGTATAAAAGAGATAGAAAGTAGATTCGCTGACAGACAAAAACATAATCAAGAACTACAACTTAAAACATATGATTTGGTAAAACAACTTGGGGATGAACAAAAACATAATCAGGAACTACAAGCTAAGATATATGATTTGGAAAAACAGCTTGAGGATGAACATATAAAGAATCAGGAATTACAAACCAGGATGAAGGAAATCGAAATTATACTTGCTGACGGACAAAAGCATAACCAGGAATTACAAAGAGAACTTGAAATACGGATAGAAGAAGCACAGCAGAAAATTAAAGACTTACAAAGAGAACTTGAGAAAGCAGAAAGAAGAGAAATATACTTTGAGGAAATGCACAATAATTACATGATGCAAGTGCAGACTTTAATTAACCAAAAACAAATTCTTGCACCTGGAGCAAAAAAATCTTGGTGGAAATTCTGGTAATTCTTAAAGCTCTATCATACATTTTTACTTATTATAATATCTATTTTCTTGAAGATTTAAATATTATATATCTTTTATGAGTCTCAAAACATTTAAAATATTTACATTTTAACATATTTACATAAGCAAATTATTTTATGATTATACTTCTATAATGTTTATATAATATTAGATATAAGTAAAAAACAAGATATAATTTACAATTATGAAGACTCGGAAATTCCTGCTCAAATTGAAAGAGTTGAAGAATTTAAATAAACGGTGGTGGAAGGGCGGATATTGAAGAATTAACTTCCCATACTCACATTATTTGAGAGTTTAAGTGAAGAAGATATAGATGATACGTACATTGAACTTTTAGTAAAAATGATGCTCAGCGCTATTGACTAATATCCTAATATAATAGAACATTAGATCTGCAGTTATAAATTTGACTTTGAGAATAACTCATCTTTTGCCTGTTTTGTAGGCAAGTTGCGAGCATTACTTTTCATCTGGAATATTTTGTTTTTCTAAGATTGAGTAACAACATTTTATATGCTTTACTTTGTTTAAACTTGTGTTTATAGCAGTTGTTAAATTACCACTCATGAAAGAAACAGAATCCAATATTGTCTTTAAAAAACCTCAATATTTGTCTTTAAAAAACTCCAATATTTGTCTTTAAAAAACCTCAATATTTGTCTTTAAACACTGAAGCCATATTGTTAATAAGACCAGGTGGGAAAGACGTGGAAATCGAATCAAAGTTTCTAGTGATGGATGAAGCGGATTTTCAAGTCCTTGAAACATCATCTTTACTAGCAGACTATTCTCTCTCCGAAGCTATAGTACAAAATATCGAAGACACTTTTTTAGACACGGAGAAAAATGCTTTAATGTCTGAAGGTTATTTTCTACGGCTCAGGAAAGAGATGGGAAAAGAAGGACATTGGTTAGCCATCAAAAGTCTGGGGGGACTTGAATATGGAGTACATACGAGAGAAGAGTATGTCAGCTTCCTACCTGAGGAGACCTCCGTCTTTGAATGTCCTGATGCCAGAACCAGGGATATAATCTTAGAGCTTAGCTCGGGCCTTGATCTGCTTCCACTTCTGAAACTTAAACAAAAAAGGACTGTGCGCCAGGTGAAATTGGGAGAAAGACTTATAGCTGAACTTTCTCTGGACCATGTGAGTCTTAAAAGTGGACAGAACGAAAAATTTTACAGTGAACTTGAACTTAAACTGAAGACTGAAGGAACCCATCAAGATTTACAGATTATTGAGGAACACTTGCTAGGAAATTACCATCTTGTAAAAGATCTTTTCTCTAAATTCGAGAGAGCCCTTCTACTCAAAGAGAATCTGCCGGAAAAAACTCTTTTAAGCTTCAGGGAAAGAGCCTTTTGTTTGCAGCTTGCCGATCAGGAAAATATATATGGAAAACAGGCTAAAATTCTTCTTTCGCTTGAAAAAGGTTTGAATACGGCAGAAGTGAGCCTTCTTCTAAAAGTTCCTGAGCAAGATATCGAAGCTTTTTACTCTCGGTTTGAAAAGGAAAGGCTTTTCAGTTTCCCCTTTAGTTCTGAAAATAATGGTTCCGGAGAATTCCATTTTCATGCCGGACGTTATGCCCTGGGCAAAAGCCAGGAAAATATCGTTTTCAAGGAATGGACCCTTGAAACCCTTTTTGAGCTCTACGGAGCAGACGAAGCGAAGGCAGAAAAGACCAGGACTAACGCACTTATACTTTTTGACGGACTTTTCCCTTACCACAGGTTAGGGCAGCAAGAGAGAAAAATACTGGGTCTTGCAGCTCTCCTTCATGACATCGGAAGCTCGGTTTTTCCGGAAGAAATATACAAGATTGGTGAGGAAATTCTCCTGACCCATCCTCTAAAAGGGTTAAAACTTCACGAACTCAGAATGCTTGCTCTTACTATGGAACTTCAGTCTCCCAAAATCAGCGTAAAGGACCTTTCTTCAGTTTTTGAAAAATCAAATATCATGTTACCTCCAGAAATCAAAAATAAAGCTCTTATTCTTGCATCTTTTATCCGTATCTCGGGCATTTTTGAGAACAGAAGTTGGGGATTTCTGCCAGATAGAATCAGGCAGGTTGAGGACGCAGTTGAAGTAAAAATTTTTGGGCCGGGTGCAGAAAAAGCTGCAAAAAAGGCAGAAAAGAGAAAAGAACTCTGGGAGTACCTTTTTGGTACCAAACTCTCCTTTATATCTAAGAAAAAGACTATATCTAAGAAAAAGACAGACGAAATCGAAAATATTGAAATGAGAGTTGAGGAAATCAAGGGAGAAAACGAGATAAAAGAAGAAAATAAAAAAGAAAGTAGAAACTTGAAATTTGCAATTAGACCTGAAAATTCAATGGCTATGGTAGCTCATAAGGTCTTTTCCCGACAATTTACCAGAATGCTTGCCAATGAGAAAGGAACCCTAAAGGGAAAAAACATAGAAAACCTGCACGATATGAGGGTTGCAATCCGCAGGATGAAAGCTGCTGCAAAGATCTTTGAAGCTTACCTTGATTCTAAAAAGCTTGAACCTCATTTGGAAGGACTAAAAAGCACTCTTGGAGCACTCAGTGACGTCAGGGACTTAGACGTTTTTCGGGAGAAAGCTAAAGAATATCTTAATAAACTACCTTCCGAGAACGAACATGATCTTGATCCCCTATTTGCGGTGCTTGCTGAAGAGAGGAAAAAAGCCCGGAAAAGCATGATCACTTACCTGAAAAGTGAAAGGTACGCCAATTTCAAAAAGGATTTCTCAGATTTTCTTGATTCTGAATCATGGGCTCTACCCACAACAACTGCAAAACACAATGCTCTGCCATATAGAGTAAAGGATGTGCTTCCTTCTATCCTTTATGCCAGGTTCGCAGATATCAGTGCCTATTCCGAATGGTTAGAAGGACCATATGTCTCTATAGAGAGACTGCATAGGTTGAGGATTGCATCCAAAGGACTGCGCTATACACTTGAGTTTTTTGGGAATGTGTTGGGAAAGGAAGCAGAAGTAATGATCAAGGAAGTCACAGCTTTGCAGGACCACCTTGGAGACCTGCACGACTCTGTAATTGCAATAGACTTACTGGGGTCATATCTGCAAACCGGAGACTGGGGCCTTTCAGAGAGGAAAAAATATTCAATAGAAAAGAAAACTCTCGAAGGTCTCAAAGGGGTAGAAGCCTATAAGGCATATAGGGAAGAGGAACTCCAGACATTATTCGATACTTTTCCGGAAGTCTGGTTAAAAGTCCAGAGTGAAGAGTTCAGACCTAGAATTGAAAATGCAATTAAAAATCTATATAAAGAGACAATGACTTTATAAATGAAAGTGTAGGCTGTTTAATCGGAATTTAACAGGTTTTTCATAGAACTTTCAGTCCTCAATATTTCCTCACGATCCCAAGTATTTCCCCACAATCTCAAGTATTTCCCCACAATCTAAAAATATTTTCTTATCCAAACTCCGTTGTGAGAGTGATTCAGATCTTCAAATGTGAGGATAAGTACACTCAGACTCTGATTTTACTGAACTCTTTAAACCCAACGGTCGGTATAAAGTTCTTCTTGCGTAACCGCTGCAAGCTATCCCAGGTATTAGTTGTAATATCTGAGACTTGTTGTAATTTCTCAGCCTTTTACGGCACATAGTCCAACATACTAACATTTAACAGATATGAATTACTATAAAGAGTACTGACAAAAAGGAGGAATTAAATATGGAAAAATTATATCGAGCATCAATTGTATTGGGCTTGCTCCTGATAATTGCTTTCTTAACTTCAGGAATCGGAGCTGCATCACGGTACGCATTTTCATGATATGTCTAGCCCAATAAAATCCAATCGTGTGCCTGAGAATAAAACTGTACTTATTCTCAGAGCTCAAATTTTTAACTTAAATTCGTTGGGTGTTGTCTCGGCAACGTACATTTACCTCCATCATGGCACAAGAGATAACAGGAATGCCAGAGCTACTATTTTTACTTTTCTTCCTTCTCTATTTCAAGACGTTTCGGGCAGAAAGTTAACCATAGAACTTAAACCAGCGGTGTCCTGAGGGAATAAAGTTTTACTATGCTGCATTCACAGGCGTTATTATCATAGTACTTATGGTTATTATCATGGTACTTATGGTTATTATCATGGTACTTATGGTTATTATCATGGTACTTATGGTTGTTATCACAGTACTTATGGTTATTATCACGGAATATTATCCCTCTACAAAATGTAGACATTTCACTCTAAAAGTATATTACTCTTCAGTTACCCGCTTATTCATGGAAAATAGTTAAGTATCCATTTACAAGACTCTCTACAAGACTCTCTTAGTGTAGAGTTGCGTTACTACTAACTTCTATAAACGTGACGCTAAAAAGCTGTACTTTAAATAAACCATTACTATTTACATTAATTTATAAAAATGAGTGTGAGGGATGAGAGAAATGGATGAGGGAGGAATAAACGAAAGGGAGAGTAAGTATGGACGCTGACGAAATTCAAGCAATCTTCAAATTTTCAGCCCTGGAAAAGCATGTGATTTCCAGTTTTGGGGTTCAAGAAGACCTATTTCTTCCTTTTCTGCTTTCATTAAAATCAGGAGGCTCCTGGAGTTATGCTTCTGAAGAAACAAAAAGTATGGCAGTAAAAGATGTAATCACTTATTATAACGAAGAGAGCAAGACCGGCTATACTCTGGAAAAGATCTATTTTTTTATCAATCCCGAAATCGTAAAGGAAGAAGGAATTATCCGAAGGCTCGAAAAATGCGGGACAAAAGAAGAAAGAAAACTGGTTGAAAGACCCTACTTAATAACCCTGAAGGCAAAAAAGATCATATTTGCAGAAGTAAACCCTGAGTTCAGGAAAATAACAGTCAGGGAGTTAAAGAAAAAAACCATACAACTGAAAGGTACGCCGGCATATAGCGCAGCTCATGAAATGGAACATCTTGAAAAGGGAGAAATAGGAGGAATTCCGCTCTGGACTTTTGAATACGTTAAAGCCTGGCAATAATTTTTGGAAGAAATTTTAGCAGACTTACATTATTTCTTATTTCTTCTTACGAGAATAGTCTTTACCGGTTATCTGATCTTTTAACTGTATCTCTGAACTTTTAAATACACCTTGACGAAGTTTATCTTTAACAAGATAGAAGAGGCCTCCATAGGAGAAGAATGTGAGTACTGGGAATATAAAGAGTCCTTCTTTAACCGCCTCCATATCCCCGTTCAAGACTTGAACTATGGCCATCATGTCTACAGAGGTTCCAATAGTTATGAAGAATCCGAAGAACAGGAGCAGTATTGAATACGCTTTTTTTGGTTTTGAAAGCATCAGGAATAGCGCTAGAAAGCCTAACGGAATGCTAATTCCAAGGTCAAGATACCTGATGGTCCAAAAGGCAGTTGGAGCCGCTTTGTATGAGCCGTCAGGAAGGTCTCCAGTATTTGTAACTTGTTGGATTTGAGATATCCACATTACTGCAAAGAGCAGGAAGAATACGGTCATAAAGCCTACGTAGATTCGCAGACCTCTGAGTTTGAAGTCAGGAGCATCTGCTTCGGTAAACATGGATAAGCTACCCAAAAGCAGGATGAGCCCGCCTACTATAAGTGTTCCGAAAAGCCACCAGTAGTCCTCAACATTGCCGCTGTAGGCCGAATTGCTCCATTCCTGGCCAATCCCCATGGAAAGCCCTGTATACATTAACGTTATCGGTGTAAGTATTAACAGGTATTTCGAGCCGGCCCTTCTGGCCAGACATAGAATTCCACCAATTAGTAGTATCGGTGCGATCAATACAAGATTTGTAAGATCCTGTCCTGCAATCTGCCATACACCAGATTGAGAGGTTCTATACTGTATTATTTCCTGACCAATGGGTCCAAGAAAAGCGATTAAAACCAGAGTCGTTGCACAGATGATTGCAATTACTCCAATTACGTACTAGGGAATTAAGCACTCATTTGCTATTTCGCTTCTTGTATCACATTGCTTTTCAAGAGCAGAAATCATGCTCTAGAATAAAATTTTCACATTTATATAGTTCTCTGTTTGTTTCGTTATTTAAAGAAGGTTTACAGTTTTTCTGGACCTGTACAACCTTATTCATTATACTGAACCGTTCTTGCACGCTCGACGCAGGAGAGCGGCCTATCTCAAAAAAGATGAGAATAGAAGCAAAGAGCGAGAATAAAGTACAAGCCTGAAGTAAAAATGACACAAAGAGTTTTAGGAATAAGATCAACATAATCAACTATCAATCTTTATCAAAACTTTTTTCTCTCTAATGCTGTTCGCTTCTTTCCTCTTTTTGTGCAGGGACTCCAGACAAGCTGGTGGAGGCGCTTATACAATCCTGTTAATTGGAATATGGTTTCCAGAGTCAAGAGAATTAAGTTTGATTCAGATTAATAGCTTGTCCTGCTCGAAGAAGGAAAGCAGCCTTGCAGACAAAACAGACAAAAAAGAAGAAGAATTAGCAAATAATAGCTCTATTAAAAGAATGAATTAGCAAATAGCGATGCATTTCTACTTTTATCGCTCATGCCTCCGAAGAAATAAAAAGCATTGCAATAAAGGATGTGATTACTTATTACAGTGAGGAAAGCAAGACCGGCTATACTATGGAAAAATATATTTTTATCGATCCTAAAGTCATAAAAGAAGAAGGAGTGGTCTCCAGGCTGGAAAAGTGCGAGGCAAGAGAAGGGAGAACTTGTTAAAGGACCCTATCTTATAACTGTAGGCTAAAAAAATGATAATTGCCAAGGTAAACCTAGAACTCAGGAAGATAATTACCAGAGAAATAAAAAGAAAAGCACTGCTGAAAGGTACCCCAATATATAGCGCAGCTCATAAGATGGAACATCTTGAAAAGGGAGAGGTAAAAAGAATTCCTATCTGACCTTTGAATATGTTAAAGAACAGTAAAAATCAAATCCTACGTTTTTGAACACTAGTTTTATACTGATAATGAGTAATTGAATGGTTAGTTACAAATTGCTCTATATATAGTTTCTGCTTAATTTTATTTTAGCTTTTAACTGACTACAATTAATAATATAGAGGACTTCGATAAACGACTCTGTTCCAAAATCCAGTGATTTTTGCATTTTTGATAGAAAGTCTTAATTAGCAAGAAGAATCCAGTTTTTATCAAAATCGATATTCGCTATCTAAAGACTTGAATCACTAAGTTGTATTACATGGATGGTGACCATTTATAAAATCTAGTGATTTTGAGTTTTACATTCATCACTAGATTTTGGTACTGAGTCCGATAAACCTCTGATTTCAACATATTACTTATATACCCTTTATAAGCAACTAGCCAAAAAGCTGGGTTTATCGAAGTCCTCTATAATTTTTAGCAACTATTCGATCTAATAAAGCAGCATCAATAGCTATCTCTACTAAATTCAATAGACAAATCTCTGTGACTTAATTTTATTTGACTATAGGGGATTGGCTACTTTTTTTCATCTTCATAAGTTAATTCTCAGATTTCTCTTTTTCATCGAAATCAATATCAACAGACATGTTGTGGTAAGCTGAATATATATCAATTTTAAAATATTCTTCTAGATCTGATTGTTTGAGAGTTGACACATTAAATATTTAAACAATGTTGATTTTTAGAATATGGGAATATTATGCAGGATTCAGTAGAGTTTGAGACCTATACCAAATCCTGCATAGCCAAAGGCAAGAAGTATAATAGCTTTAGAAACTACTTCAAGCTTATTTCTTGCCTTCATACAAAATTATGAGGTAAGATAAAATGAAAACTAAGATTAGAAAACTAACTAATACGAGCAAATTAATGCTAAAGATAATACTTATGGGAGTTCTCTTAATAAGTTTAAGTTCCGTCGTCTATGCAGAAGCAAATGACAGCCCAGTAACTAACGAGCAAACATCCGCAGTTCTAAGTTTAGATGAGGCAAAAGAAATTGCAGCTTTTTCTGTGATAGAATTCTCTGATAAAATATCTGATTTCTCTGAATGGAAAGATGCAAGTGTTGAATCAGATATTACATATTACGATCTAGATAGAAATAAAACAGCATATGCCTTTAATGTAGTGAAAAATAATGAATACGCTGGTTTTATAATAATATCTGCTACAAAAGACAAATATCCAATCCTTGAATTCTCAAAAGGAAAGCTTCCTCATAAGATTTCTTATATGACAAAGAAATCACAATCTGCAGCAGCAAACTATGCAAATAAATATCAATTGAAGATTGGGAAAAGCGTACCGATTTATGGAGGTCCAACTTTCTACTATACAGAATATGAGCTTAAAGACAATAAAAATGCGATCAAAGAGAAAATTATTGTAGATGATATTACATCAAATGTAACAAGCCTGGAAGCTGAGACTGCTCCTATAAGCAATCAGGTAGAAACCGTTGAAAGCAATGAAACCTACATTCGGCAGCAAGCACATTCCAACATCTAAATATTCTTAATTGTTATTTTTTGTAGGTTAAGTTAAAAAACAGCATCTTGCGGATTATCTATCTAGCATGATTTGTCTTTTATCTCATATATTATAAATATATATTAATTATGTTATGGTTAACATTTAGTAATTTTTGATTTAAATTAAATATCAAAAGTTCTAAAAAAAACGATATCAATAGAAAAATTGAATGGATTTTTATGTCGACCTGCCGAAAGCAGGATGAAATAAAAGAAGTGTGGAATAGCTTAGAGAGCAAAATGGCAGGAGATATATCAATTACAGCAACTTATTCTCATAAAATTTCTGATTTTCCTGCTGAGCTATGGTACCGTGGCTGTGCTCCAACTTCGGCTGCTATGGTTCTAGAATACTGGGATAACAATGGATATCCAAACTTTCCAACCGGTACTACACTTATAAACGAATTGGCAAATGCAATGGGCACTACTTCTGGGGGTAGTACAAGCACAAATAATATTGATAACGGTATAGAGACGGTTTGCAGTAACCATGGATATTCTGGCATTGATGCCGTAACCGAGAATAGTGTAACTAAGACTAAAATTGAGACTGAAATAAATGCCGATAGACCGTTTACCATGAGCATGGTAAACGGTGGGCGTGGAGACAACTATAGCCAAAGTTATGGAAATCATACCGTTGCTTGTTATGGTTATTATCGCTCTGGAGTATTACAGTATGACTATATCCACGATACTTGGCAAACAGTAGAACATTACATTGTTTATGGGAGTTGGGAATGGGTAACAAATACATGGGTGAGACCTTAATCACCCTTTCTTTTTTATAGGAAGAAATGGATATGCCACTCACGAAAATAAATACAAAAATAGTTTTCTTATTGTTTGTTTTTGCCATTTCAACAATATTTATTTTCTATTCAGAAAACAATGGAAAATATCCCGACAATATCCTTGGCAATCTTAGTAATAACTCAACTAATGCCAACGTACACTCTGGAGATTTAATACAAAAGAAAGTCAGCAATGCTCGTTCTGGTGACACTGTTATTGTTTACCCTGGAGATTCAATACAACAAAAAATCAACAGTGTTAATTCTTGTGACACTATTTTGGTTTACCCAGGATTATATCAGGAAAATTTGGTTGTAGATAAGCCTTTATCTATAGTATCGAAACAAGGCAAATCTGCGGATACTGTGATTCAAGCTGCAAATCCGGAAAAAGATGTATTCCACATAACTGCAAACAACGTAACAATTAGTGGATTCAATATTACAGGATCAAGGAGCAAAGCCGGTATTTATTATACTGGATCTAATAGCAGTATAACTGGAAATACATTGGTTTATAATAAATATGGAGCCTTTCTGAAAAGTTCCAGTGATATCGTAATTAGAAATAACACAGTGTTTCAGAATGAATTTGGAATTTATCTCAGAAACTCTAGCAAAAATACTCTAGAAAATAATGAGGCAAATGACAGCTCACATTACGGAATTTTTATTGAGAATTCCACTGAAAACGAATTGGATTTCAATATTGTAAACTCAAACAGTGTGTATGCCGTATGTCTCAAAAATTCAAACAATAATTGTTTAAAAAGTAATAATATATCCAATAATGAGCTAAAGGTAGATATAAATGGGATTAATCTTGAGAACTCCAACAGTAATAAACTAATAAGTAATTATATTTCAAATAGTTGGAAGGGTGTAAATTTAACCAATTCTTCAGACAATGAGTTAGGCAAAAACAGAGTTTCACATAATTATTTCAGTATTAGCCTTCAGAATTCGAATGATAACAAATTCCTGAACAATACTATTGAACTACATCCATACACGTTTTCAATTACACTTGGGAATTCTCAAAATAATATAATTAAAGGCAACACTGTAGGTTTGAATAAAGAAACTGCAGATATGAATAAAGAAATTAAAGTGTTTTACACCCCCGACAGTAGAAATAATACAATCGAAGGCGAACAGTATACTGATCATGGAAGAGGAACTGCGGTGTATTTAGAGTAAAATAATGTATCGAATTGCTATAATAAGACTCAGTTCCAAAATCTAGTGATGAAAGTAAGTGTAACATCACTATATAAATTTATAATTCTATAACTATGTAATGATGTTACGGCAAAAACAATGGTAATTATAAATCTTACTCTTAATAACTTATCGGAACTCCCTGCTCTCTCATACCTTTTTGATAGTTATAGCAATGATTACGAATATACCACAAGAGGAATTTTTCGTAGAAAAATTCCTCCAGCCTGCCCTATTTGCAGTGCTCCTATGGTTCATAACGGCTATAATCTATACATCAAAAAAGGTCTTGGAAAAATCAGCATTGGTCGATACAAATGCCAAAATTGTGGTAGTACAGACGAAGAAGATCATAGTTTTTGGGAAGGTCTGAAAACTTTACTTTTTGATTCATTCAATAATTTTTTCCAGGTGCTCAGATACCATAAAGTTTCTTATGATGGAATTTCTGATATAATGAGCTTCATATTTCCAAGATCAAGAAGCACTATTTTTAGAACATTCAACAAAGAAATGGAACAGGAAAATGTTCCAATTTTAGAAAATGTACATATGGTGCACTATGACGAACAGCATCCAAAAGAGGGACGTTGTCAGAAATACCGTTTAACATTACTGGATGCAAAAACTCAAAGAACAATAGCAGATGAACTTTTTGAGGATAAAAGTTCAGAAACCATCAAAACGTTTCTACGAAAAAATCTAGATACATCAGAACCTGTGTTTATTGTTACGGATTTTGATAAGAGATACCCAGATATTTTAAAGGAAGTTTTTGGGGATAAGTTAGTGCATCAATACTGTTTGATGCACTTAAACAAGCTTATAGTTAGCGATTTTCCGAAGAAAACAACAATTGAACAGGAACTATTAAAATACAGGTTATTGAATATATTTTACAATCGTGAAAATGAGATTAAATTCCTGGAAAAAATTCTATCTGAAGAACTTAACGTAATTATGAATGAAGAAAAGCATCAAGAATGGAGTATAAAGGCAAAAAAGGAATTTAACCGATTTAGATATAAATTGAAGCTAGAAA
>NZ_LMVP01000043.1 GCF_002287235.1 Methanosarcina spelaei | reverse complement strand
TGCAGTTATTTTTATCAAATAATATAATACTTATTTATATTATATTTTTATTATAAATAATTACCCATTTTATACGACGAAGAGCCATAAAGATGATAAAAGTGGATCTGGAACAAAAACAAAAAAAGCACATGCCTACGAGAACGGAACAAAAGAGGTGAGCTGAAGTTGCAGACCGATTTTTTGAGTGATTTTATCAATATGCCCCTGTTTGGAATTTTACTCTCTTTAATAGCTTTCCAGGCAGGCACATTATTATATAAGAAAACTCAACTTTCGATTCTTAACCCCTTGCTTGTGGCTTCTGTACTTGTAATGGTATTCCTTCTCATCTTTGGAATCAATTATGAGACTTACAACCTTGGAGGAAATTATATTACTTTCTTCCTCGGGCCTGCAACTGTGGTTCTTGCAGTTCCTCTCTATAAAAAGATCCGGCTCTTGAAAAGTAATGCTCTTCCTATCCTTGCAGGAATAACTGCAGGCTGCATAGCCGGAATCTCAAGTATTCTTGCTCTTTCCAGCCTATTAGGACTTGACGACACCATAAGCAGGTCTCTTGCTCCCAAATCCGTAACTACTCCTATAGGAATTGAAATTTCAAGACAAATAGGCGGCCTACCTGCAATAACAGTGGCTGCAATCGTATTTACCGGAATTATAGGTGCTATTTTGGGTCCGTTTATCTGCCGATGCTTTAGAATAAAAGATAAAGTTGCAGTTGGTGTCGCAATAGGCACGGCATCTCATGCACTTGGAACAACAAGAGCAATAGAACTTGGAGAAACCGAAGGGGCAATGAGCGGACTTGCAATAGGGATAGCAGGCTTGATTACGATTTTTCGGGCTCCCCTGCTGCTTTATGTCTTCGGGCTTGTAACTTGAATGACAAATGATTGACGAACAAACGCTTATGACAAAAGCTTGATGACAAATACTTGAATGACAAAAGCTTGATGACAAATACTTGAATGACAAATACTTGAATGACAAATACTTGAATGACAAATACTTGAATGACAAATACTTGAATGACAAATACTTGAATGACAAATACTTGAATGACAAATACTTGAATGACAAATACTTGAATGACAAATGACCAATTTCAAATAGGTAAAAATTTCTATTTCAGATGCAAATATTAAATAAAAATTCCAGTTTGGGGCAAAGTGTTACCCACAAATATTACGCTTTACCCGGTATTTTAAACGGGTTTTTCCAAGTCATCGAAAATTAGTGTACATTTTCATCTGCCACTGACCATTTTGTATCTTTTTTCTTATAATTCCTTTTGCCATCTTCACATAGATTTCTCTTATCTGTGGTATGAGCATGGAAAGCCCTATTATATCAGACAGAAAACCCGGAGTTAGAAGAGCAAAACTTCCAACTAACACAAAGAACCCGTGCAGAAGTTCGTTTCCGGGCATATATCCCCTGCTTGTTGCTTCCTGGATCTCGCGGAGCACGCGGAAACCCTGGGATTTTGCAAGGTAAGCGCCCAGGCTTGCGGTTATCAGGATAATGAATACGGTGTTTAAGGCCCCAATCATTCCCCCGATCTTAATGAGCAGATAAAGCTCGATAATAGGGATGAGGAGGAAAATCGAGAAGAGTTTAAAAAACATGTTAATCATTTTCAGGATTTTAAATCTTTATATCTTTGTTGTTGCTGATAGTACTTATTAACACTTTAGTACACGTTAGTAATAGTTAAAGTATGCTTCTAAATTTTGATTTACCTTATTTTGATTTACCTTATTTTGATTTACCTTATTTTGATTTACCTTATTTTGATCTACCTTATTGAGATCATATTTTCTTACTTTTACCTTTTTGAAATTGGATTTACCTAATTTAAAAACTATTTTCTCTAAGGTCTATTTATTTCCATTCCCTCCCAATTTTTCTGCTAAATCTTTCTTTTCATTTGAAAACAATAATCATTTTGTTTTTATAAATGTCTGCTTATTTTTTTGATTTTTCCTGCCTTAACAAGATTATTTCTGTCCTGCAAAGTTCGTTTATGTCAGAGAAGTGCTGTTACTTTGAGAGGGAACCATTTTATTTAACGATAATAAGGGATAGTCTGTTATATGATTGCTATAATATTATGCTCGTGATATAACGCACTGTTGAATGAAATAATATTATACCGAAGATTGTGCGCAATACTAGCGCACTAATATATTCTATAAAACGCAAAATATACTCCGGATGTTACAAAGATAGATAGTTACACTATCCCCTAAAAGAGTGTTTGTTTTTCTGAGGTGCCGGATATATGGACTTCGATGCAATTGATGACTTTGTATATAAAGTTATTGGGACTATAGGATCCGATCAGAAGAATCTGTGTTCTGCAGTTGATTTTACCCTGGATCTTGCGGAAAAAACGTCATTGTCCCCCAATGATTTGCTTGACCTTTCGAATGCCTGTAAGCAGCAGAAAATGGCCATGGAAGAATATGTTTTCGCAAAGGCCTGTTACATAAAAGCTTCCGGAAAGCTCCGTGAAGAAGCCTGTTTTGTGCTGGGCACTGCAGCGCATATTCTGGGTTTTTCCCTTGAAGCTGAGGCAAGCTATCTGGAGGCTCTAAAAGAAAGTCCAGAGAACGAAGATGTGAGGTGTGCCTATGCCGAACTTCTTTTAGAGCTTGGAAGGATAGGGGCTGCTGACAAGGAATATAAAAAGGTACTTGAAGCTTCTCCAGAACATGCAAAAGCGAATGCAGGATATGCTTGCCTTCTGACTGAGTATGGGTACGTAAGGGAAGCCGAAGAGCACTACTCAAAAGCACTTAAGGCGAATCCTGACTATGTTCCTGCCAGAGGTGGATATGCAAATCTGCTATTTGAGTTGGGAAGGCTCAGGGATGCGGAAAAGGAATACAAGCTTGCAATAGAACTGGAACCTGAAGATCCAAGTCTCCACCATAACTTCGGAGTTTTACTTTCTTTTCTGGGGCGCTCTTCAGAAGCCGAGATTGAGTACAGAAAAACTCTTTCTCTTAATCCGAGGCATAGACGGACCCTTTTTAACTACGGAAATCTCCTTGCAAGAGAAGGCAGGGTTTCGGAAGCCGAAGCGAACTATATGGAAGCTCTTGCCCTTGATCAGAACGATGCAAAAGTCCATTCAAATTACGCAAATCTTTTGGCCCGCTTCGGGAGAAGATATGAAGCTGAAATGGAATACAAGAAAGCGCTCAGTCTGGATCCAGAGAGTGCAGAAGGACACTACAGTTACGGAAATCTTCTTTCGGAAATCGGGCGCTTTGAAGAGGCTCAGAACCAGTATGATAAGGCTCTTATCCTGAACCCATATTATCCCCCTATTCACTACAGTTACGGTCTTCTTATGAGAAAGATGGGACGTTTTGACGAAGCCAAAAAGGAATATACGAAGGCCATGCAGCTAGATCCGGATATAGGAAGCAAAATGACCGAAACCTGGATTATTCTGGACTAAAAGAAAAAGTTCGGAACTTATCTAATGTTTCCCTAATTTGTTTCTAATAAAACAACATCCAACCCCGGCATTTTCTTTTCTATTTTTCATTGATTCCCTGAACATTGACTGACATATCAAAATAAACTATATGAGTTTTCAGGGAAAATTAATTGTTAACAAGGAGTAAACTTTCTCTTCAGGTAGTTTTCTTTCGAGTAGACTTTCTTTTGTTCTTACTACTTTCCAAAGACGAAAAGTTTAATCTCTTCTTTTTCAAATAGTACAAAAGCCGCCGCATTTCCTAGTCCAACATAGTCAGGACAGGAAAAAAGGGAGAGCAGTTTTCCGTCAAACCACCACCTGTATCCATCCTCAAGGGCTGTGTGACCCCTTATGATTCTTTTCAGGTTATTTGTATGTAGAAAGCCATCTACAATATCTGGCCCGAATTCTTTTACAGTCGAACCTCGGGTTGAAGCAGTGAGTCCGGGACGCTTTGAAGGATCATTCCATAAATAGGGAAAAGCAAAGTCTTCTTCCTTTCTTATATCCTCAATGCTGCCTGTTCCGTTAATCCCACCGTGCACGCAAAATGTATTTCCCGAAAGTACAGCTGCTATCGGCATTTTATTATATGTCCGGCTGACACTTGAAAGAAAACTCCGATCAAAACCGATTTCTTCAAAATAGCCGTAGTAGAGGTTCATATCCACAGTTTCGTGATTTCCCCTGAGCAGGAAAATATGCTCGGGATCTTCAAGCTTCAACCGGAAAAGGTTTATCAGGACTTCAGTACCCTGGGGCCCTCTGTCCACATAATCCCCGAGGAAAAGAATGTTCTCACAGTTCATTTCTTGTCTTTTTCCTAGTATGAACTCAAGAGCCTCAAGGTCCCCATGAATATCCCCTATTACCATTACTGGCTCGGCATTAATTCGAAGCACGGCAGGTTCCGACTCCAAAACACGGTCTATTCTAGGAAGAAGAAGAAGAAGTTCTTCTTTTGCGGCAATTTTTTTGGAGATCTTTCCTGACACTACTGGCTCACCTCTGTCCAATAAATTCTCTTAAGGATCCAATCTGAAATTTTCATATGGCTTTCTTATGGAAGCTGATCTGAAAACCTTCTGTATATACAGGGAATTTTTGTGCGATAAATATTTCCAGGCCTCAAGAGTAAATCTTTCACGTACCCTTACGCTGTCAAATTCCCAGTTTTTGTTTGTGATAGCAGGCGTATAGTGTAGCAGACTTATAGTGTAGCAGGCGTATAGTGTAGCAGGCATATAGTGTTAAAGTCTAAAATCAAGTATGATAAAAATTAATAGTTCAAGTAATTAAAGTTCAGGCAATTAAAAATTCAGACAACTGGAGTTCAGAAAACAAAAAATTCAGGCAACTAAAAGTCAGAGTATAAAAAATCCAGATAACAGAAAGTTTAGACAATTTAAAATTATAAATCAATTCTACTTAAAAAAATGAGTCACTATCTCGACAGGAGGCGGATGTATGGAACTTGATATCAATGAACAGGACCCTGAAGACATGGATCTTACAGACGTTGTGCTTGAGTATGATGATATTGTCTCTGCAATCTCAATTCTGGAAAAACGCAGAGAGGAGTTGAGAACTCATATCCTTAGTACCCTGACAGAAAAAGATATCGATTTATTGAGAATCGGAGATGTGGAACTCAGGCGGCAGAAGGTTGAATGGAAACTCTGGCGTATCAACAGGTTAAAACCATATCTTATGAAGAAAGATCTCTGGGATATAGTCGAATCAGTTGATCGAAAGACTCTCAGCAGATTGATAGAAAAAGGAATCCTGACCGAAGAAGAACTGCAGGGTACATATGACGTAGAAACTCGATACAGTTTACACGTAAAAAGGGCTTGAGTAATAAGTGAGTTCATAGAAATTGAACTGCGATATAGTAAAATCTGAATGAACTAGAAATCCTTCAGGTGAAGACTCCAGAGGGAATAATCTTTTTCATTCTCTTTTTTTCATTCTCTTTTTTTCATTCTCTCTTTTTCATTCTCTCTTTTTCATTCTCACTTTTCTGAATTTCGAGTATTGATCACTTTTCCAATATTTTAGACTATTTTAAAGTTCGTCCTCTCGTGTTAATATGGCAGTAAGACGGCCAACTATTTATGTTCAGCCGAATAGAATCTTTTTATAGGTAAATTTCAGGAGGTTTTTAGACATGGAGATTGATGCTGTAAACGAGCTGGTTTTTCGTGTAATCGAACGAGTTGCGGCTGATAACTGTGACTTTGATAAGGTCATTGAATTTGTCGTTTCCTTCTCAGATGAGCATTCGCTTTCCCAGGAAATCCTGCTGAAACTTTCATCTATTTTTGGTAAAGATTCTATGTACAGGGAGAAGTATGTAATTACCAGAGCCTGTGCTTTGCTATTCTCTGGAAAAGCTCGGGAAGATGCCCTTATGGAGGCAGGAAAAACAGCTTTTTTATTGGGACAAGATGAACTTGCTGTACGGGAATTCAAAGAAATTCTCCAGCAGAATTCCAGGAATGTCAACGCACTTTGCGAGTATGGAGCAGTTCTGGTGAAGGAAGGCAAAAACGATGCTGCACGTGTTCAATATGAAAAGGCTCTGGAACTCAATCCTTTCCACGTAGATACGCTTTGCAAATATGGCTGCCTGCTTTACAAGCTCAAAAAACTGGATGAGGCCGAAGAAGTATATAGCCGAGCTTTGATTTTTGACCAGGAGAATGTGAACGCCCACTGTGGGTACGGAACTCTACTTTCCAAACGCGGGCAATTTACCGAAGCAAGTTATCATTATACCAGGGCACTTGAGCTTGAGCCTGGCCATGTGGAATCCAATTTTCGCTATGCTCGTCTCCTTGAAGAAAAAGGAGAACCGCTTGATGCTGAGAAACATTATATAGTAGCCCTCAAAGCCGATCCGGATGATCCACGCCCGCACATTTTTTATGCCCGTTTGCTTGCAGAACATGGTTTTATTCACGGGGCAAGAGTGCACTTCAGGTGTGCTCTTAAAGTAAACCCTGAAGATGTTGAAGCTCATTGTGAGTATGCCAGGCTGCTTGCCAGATTCGGGCACAGGCACGAAGCCGAGGTACAGTACAAAAAAGCCCTTGAGCTTGACCCCGGACATTTCAGGACCCTGAACGGGTATGCGGATTTACTAAAAGAGAAAGGGAAGTATGCAGCAGCCGAAGAGATTTACAGGCAGGCAGAGTTCTTTAAACGGAGTGCCTGATAAAAGAATGCCTGATAAAAGAATGCCTGATAAAAGAATGCCTGATAAAAGAATGCCTGATAAAAGAATGCCTGATAAAAGAATGCCTGATAAAAGAATGCCTGATAAAAGAATGCCTGATAAAAGAATGCCTGATAAAAGAATGCCTGATAAAAGAATGCCTGATACCGGAGTGCTTGGTAACCGATTAGTACAGCCTGATCGGTTCAATTCCCATTTTTTCCATCAGGCAGGCAGGGATATCGAGTACCTCGAGAGCCGAATCTATAACAATTCCATCGGAAGTTGCCAAAACTATCTTTTTTTCCGAACTTCCCCCTTCAGTTTTCAGCTCGAAATCCGCAATTTTTGAGGTTCTTGCCTCACCTGAAATTCCGTACTCTTCCATTTTATGTCGGATGAAGCCTGCAAGCTCTCCGCTTCTGCTGATCTGGGCGTCAAGAAGAAAAATAACTGATTTTGGACCTGTTTCGTAAAGAAACTTGAGGACTGCGTTAAGGGCTTCCTCGATATCTTCGGCTTGTTTTGCCTTGCTGAAATAGTAGCGGGTGTCCCTTATGTACCCATCATCACAAAACCACATGGATTCTTTTTTTAGTAGACTATCCACACTCAGAAGGACATTATATCCGTCAAGGAGAAGATCTCTATCTTTTATGCTTGTGCATTCCACTTTTTTATTTATTCTGGAAACTATCCTGTCCGGGGGCATGATTACTCTTGTGAGAATATGTCGTTCTTCCAGGCTGAGCTGGAAGTGGTCAGCCACGAAACGAATGGTCGCAAATTTCGGATAGCCCCATCGGAGTATGCTCCGGATATCTCGTGCAGGTTTGAGTAATTTTTCTTTGAGTAATTCATCTTTCAGGCAGGGACCGGAAAGATCGGCTGAACTTACATACATATCTCTCATTGATGGTTTTCTCCTTTTGGGAAGGGAGTTCTTTAAATGAGTGAATATATATGTTATATATACGTGTTTGCGAAAATAAAAATACTAATGTGATCTCAGACTGTCGGTTAGCTTCTTTGATTTTTATTTAGGTTCTGTTCAATTTATCTCAGTTTTCAGCTGTGAGCCAGCTTACGGTTCCGGCTGGAGGGTTTACTATGGAAATATTATGGCTGGCTCAGGAAGAAGTAACAAGTGTTATGGATATGAGTTCTGATATGCAGGTAGTAGAAAGGGCTTTCAGGCAGCATGGTCTTGGTAGGGTCCAGATGCCTCCCAAGTCCTATCTTTACTATACAGCGTATAACGGGGACCTGCGGACAATGCCTGCATATCTTGAAGAGGAGAACATTACTGGCGTGAAAATCGTAAACGTCCACCCAGGAAACCCAGCTCGTGGGCTTCCTACGGTAATGGCACTTATTGTCCTTATTTCTCCGGAGACAGGGGCTCCTGTAGCAATTATGGATGGAACCTACCTGACTGATGTCAGGACCGGAGCTGCAGGAGGAATTGCCGCAAAATACCTTGCAAGGAAGGACTCAAAGATCATAGGCCTTGTTGGGACCGGAAACCAGGCGAAGACCCAGCTTGAGGCTCTTTGCGAGGTTTTTCAGCCTGAGCTGATAAGGGTCACTTCCAGGACAAAGGAGAGCTCTGAACAGTTTATCCGGGAAATGGCAGATATTACTCCCTGTGAAATCCGTTACGAAGAAAACATTGAGAAGGTCTGCGACTGCGATATCCTTGTTACGACCACTCCTACCAGAAAACCAATCGTAAAGGCCCAGTGGATCAAAGAAGGTACTCACATAAACGCAATAGGGGCTGATGCAGTAGGAAAAGAAGAGCTTGACCCCGAAATTTTACTCCGATCTAAAATAATTGTGGACGATATTGTCCAGGCCCTTCACTCCGGAGAAGTAAACGTTCCTCTGTCCAAGCACTACATTTCGGAAAACGATATCCATGCCGAACTCGGTGAAGTAATTGTCGGCCTGAAACCCGGCAGGACAAGTGATGAGGAAATTACGATCTTCGATTCAACAGGCCTTGCCATTCAGGATGTTGCAAGCGCGCACCTTGTTTATGAGAGGGCTGTCAGTAAAGGACTCGGCAAGCAAGTTCTTATGTTCTGAACCAAGCCTTTTGAAAAAAGGCTTGAGCGAAAAACTATGGCAACGACGTGATCAACCGCTCAACGGTTGTGGCACAACCCTTTTCAAAAAAGGCTTGACCGAAAACTCCAGTAACGTTTGGATTTGAAAAACTTATCTCCAAACCCTATAGGCGTGATCACAACCCTTTTCAAAAAGGCTTGACCGAAAAATTCAGTAACGTTTGGATTTGAAAAACTTATCCACAAACCCTATAGGCGTGATCAAACGGCGCAACGGTTGCGGCACAGCGGTTGCGCTGAAGAGACAATTTTAGGTAGAATATTTCTTTCCTTCTGGCAAGCGGATTAATTTTTAGAGGTAAAACTGTTCGTGTCTTCGATTTTTCTGGTCGCTACATAGTCGTAGCGGATTAAAGCCAGAGCTGTGTCGGTCAGTAGTGGTGAACATAGGAAAGATGGATCTTTTTTTCCCGCACTTTACTTCTTTTTCGTGATCGTAAAGTCCAAATGGGAAATTCCCTTACACGATATGGTCTGTAGTATAATTAGTTAGGACCATTGAAACTAATGAATAACGAATAAAATAAGTATAGGTATTCTTTCCTGCTTAGGGGTGAGGGAAGTTTAATATAAATCTTAAAATTCGAAACTATAATAGAACAAATTCACAATGCATAAATAACTGGCAATAAATCACTTATTATTTGGTGGTTTCTGGAGACCGGTTATACCCCTAGCGAATACCGTACTTTGTCCCCAAATATTCAAGGTTTTTATTTCCGACTATTCTCAATGTTCTCCTGAAACCACTCAATACTTTTTATGCTCAGTGCTTTTTTACACCCAATACCTTTTCTAAAAAGTTTAATCAGGTTCTCTGCCCTGTACACCTGAAGGTTCTGACGCCTGCAATTTTCAGACCTCTTTTCAGATTCCTATTATTTCGTAAACTTTTTCCATGTCAAGGTTCTGCTCAACTACATTTGCAAGTTCTTCGTAGGCATCGTTTTCGGTCATGACGCTTTCAGGGCTGTACTCAAGTCCTTTTTTCTCGTAGAGATATCGCATAAAGGCATCCCTTATATTTTTATTGTCGAAGAGCCCATGCAGGTAAGTTCCAATTACCAGACCTGTCTCATCGATTGCACCGTCATTTCCGAAGATGTTACGGTTAGAATCGGTTATGCCCATATGGATTTCATACCCTTTTATTTCCTCTCCGTTTATTGGAGCAAGTATCGGGCCGTAAGCGTTTACCTTTTTCGTGACCTGGATTGTTCTCTTTTTGTATTCTCCGAACTTTGTCCCTATATCCAGAAGTCCCAGGCCTTCGAATTCGGCTTCGACTCCGTTTTCAACTCCGGAATCGTAAATTGTCCTGCCAAGCATCTGATAGCCGCCGCAGATTCCGAAAACCGGGATTTTTCCCTTGAAAGCCTGGATTTTTTCGGCCATACCGCTTGCCTTAAGATCGAGCAGATCGTTAACCGTATTCTTTGTGCCCGGAATCATAATTGCATCTGGAGTACCCAGGTCTTCATCAAGCTCCACATAGCGGATTTTAGCAGATCCTTCCAGGGGCTCGAAGTCCGTAAAGTTCGAAATTCTTGGCAGGCGAATAACTGCGATCTCGATTTCTTTTTCGTTTCTTTCGGTTTCTTTATCTTCAAGTGAGACCGAGTCCTCAGAAGGAATGTTAAGCTTGAAATAAGGAAGGACTCCAAGTACCGGAATGCCGGTCTTTTCTTCAAGTTGTTTCAGGCCCGGCTTCAGGATTTCCAGATCGCCTCTGAATTTGTTTATAATAAATCCCTTGACATTTTTCCGTACATCTTCTGGAAGAAGTGCAACTGTACCGTAGAGGCTTGCAAAAACGCCTCCTCTCTCTATATCTCCAACAAGGATTATAGGAGCCTCTGTGAGCCTTGCAGTGCCGATATTTACAATATCCCTTTCGTAGAGGTTAATTTCAGCAGCCCCTCCAGCTCCTTCCATAACAATAATATCATGTTCCTTGCAGAGCCTTCCGAGAGCTCCTTCAAGGACTTCGTTCATTTCTGCAATGGACTCGTAGTACTGACCTGCACTCCTGTCAGCGTAAGGTTCTCCCAGCAGGATTATTTGGGAAACACAGTCTCCTTTGGGTTTTAGAAGGACAGGATTCATATCAGCAGTGGGCTCGGTACCTGCGGCTTTTGCCTGGATTGCCTGAGCAATTCCGATTTCCTTTCCGTCTTTTGTAATCCAGGAATTCAGGCTCATGTTCTGAGCCTTGAAGGGGGCAACCCTGTATTCTCTTGAAAGAATTCTGCATATGGCAGTCACAACTGAACTTTTCCCAACATGGGAGGCAGTTCCCAGGATCAAGACGCTTTTCTTTTCCATTTTTACCACACCTTCTGCTCGAACACCTATTTTTTAAATTTACTTTTATAATGTTATAAGTTAGCTGTTATTTTTCTCCTGAGGATGAAAATCAAGTAAAATTGTTTATTTTTAATATTTCTTTTCTTATTCTTCAACTAAAGAATAAATACTTTCGGATTCACTGCACGTTTTGTTTATTTACTTTAAAAATTGGCTGAGTTTCATGCTTTTACTTTTTAGCTAAACATGAAAATACTGTCTTTCCAGTTGTATTTCTTTTAAATATCACAAATAAATCTTTATGATAATCAGATAGGGAAAAAAACAATAAAAGCTACGCTTTTTTCTTCTTTTACTTATTAGTTTGCCCATTCCAGCTTTTACTATAGATGGCCCTCCAGCAGAGGAAAGCAAGTACATATTGCATGGTTGAACTGTGAGCATTTTTTCAGGGATAGGGAGTTACTTCTGAGACCGAAAAACAGGATATAAAACCAGAGGATGAGCCAAAGCCAACCCTGAAATCCTTTGAATAATTGCCATCGAGAGTATTCTCAATTCGAAAGTATTCTCAATAACACAATTATTACCTAATTGTTTGGACAGTTAATTCCACATTTCGGATAAGTAAAACCAGATACTATCTGCAAACAATGGCAAAGTACTGATAATTTTTCTCTTATGTTTTTTCATTTTTGTAGTTACACTAGTAATTGTTTAATTAAGTTAAAAATAATGACGCTGTTAAAAATGATAAAGCTATTAAAAAATGATAAAGCTGTTAAAAATGATAAAACTGTTAAAAATGATAAAGCTATTAAAAAATGATAAAGCTGTTAAAAATGATAAAGCTGTTAAAAATGATAAAGCTGTTAAAAATGATAAAGCTATTAAAAAATGATAAAGCTGTTAAAAATGATAATGCTGATAAAAAATGGCAAGGTTGTTAAAATTATCTTTCACATTAAACATTTCAATGTTAACCAATATGTATTTGAATTTAAAAATTAGTTTCAGTTAATTATATACGTTTTTAGTTAATGTTTACATACCAAAGCATAGCGAACAATAGCGAACAAAAATCTTATTCAGGAATTCTCATCAACTGATCACTGTATGAGAATTCTATTTTCTTGTTATTTCAGTTTTTTAAGAATCTGGATTCTTTTTATCTTCAAAACGAAATCCTTATGATCTTTTTTAGACACTGGTTCTACTAACAGGTTACGTTTTTACGAAATTTTATACGATGTACGATTTTATATAATGTACGAAATTTTATAATGAATGTTTTATCCTGAGTTTATTTGTCTTATGATATTTTTTCTGTTGTGTTTTAGTTACCTTTTAATTTACTATTCTTTTTTAATTTATTAATTCTCTTTAATCTCTTAAGTAAGTGCATGAAAAGGTGTCACGCAGATTGTATTTATAACGTATTTTAATTCCTGAATCTCAATACAAATATTTATATTGATTGGCAGATATTTTTAATGTAATGGAAAACAGTAGAGAATATCAGCTTTACCTTGAAGCCCTGGACAATGAAAGATCGGCGTGGGGAAGACGAACGGCAGTAAGGCGACTCTGTGACTGTAAAACCGAGGAGTCTCTATATTATCTGAATGAGCTTATAGTTGACAAATATTACATTGTGCCTGATTGGCTCAAGAGGATCGCAAGAGAGTATTACGTATCTCTGTGTCTGGAATTTCTCTGATATTAATCTTTTAACGAATTTGGTTTTTTGGGGCACCTTTCGGAAGATTCACATCTGTTGAGAAGCAGTAACGGATTTGCTGAAAATTAATGATTTGCTGAAAAATTTATCTGTTTACCGATAAGGCTGTAGTATTTTCCTAAGATTTATATGCAATTACCTCAATTCTCTGATGAAACTCAGGAACCAATATGCTTAACTACAGGTTTACTTTATCCATGAATTCCCGCTTCTGGTTCCTATTACAAAAAAGTTTACTAAAATAGTTCTCCTTTATTGAAAATTTATTAATCCAATTGAATACAATCCAATTGAATACAATCCAATTGAATACAATAAGCCTAAACCTTAATTTAACAATAATTATTTCAGGATGGATCGGAAAATGAGCAGGGATAATGGAAAAGCTTTAGGAGGCCCGGCAATAGCCTTGGTGGGCATTGGAGCAATAATAGATATCATTTTATTTTACTTCATGTTCAAGTTTGCTGATGAGGAAAACCTGTTTATGGTTCTCTTAACCGCAGCGTTGATAGGAATTATCGCACTGGGGATTGCTAAAGGTCTTGTTTCCCTATCCAGACGCAATTATGGAAAATAACTGAATAAAAATGAGTAACTTTGAAGATTTAGCTGAAATACGACAAAACGATAACTGAGTAATTTTAGAGCTGATCCAAAACCAATTGTATTTTCATACCAATAAGAAATTTAGGATGGTCAATTTGTATCTAATTGGTATTATATATTTGAAAATCGTATATTTATACTATGGGAGAACGAGGTCCAAAACC
>NZ_LMVP01000042.1 GCF_002287235.1 Methanosarcina spelaei | reverse complement strand
AAATTCTTGATCGAGAAATCTCTCAAAGTGCTGCATTCAGACTTCAGATCTGTCTGAAACTCATAAAGAGTATTGATGATGAGATCGAAGCTTTAGAGAAAGAAATTTTCAATTATGCTTATAAAAAGCATAAGCGAGAAATGGAGATTTTAATGTCAGTTCCAGGTATAGGAGAACTTGGTGCGGCAATTTTACTTGCTGAAATAGGCAATTTCAAGGATTTTTCTTCTGGAGATAAGCTTGCTTCCTGGCTTGGTCTGGTTCCTAATGTGTATCAATCTGCAGATAAATACCACAACGGAAGAATCACAAAGAGAGGATCAAAGGGAGCAAGATGGATTCTTACGCAGATTTCTCAAGCAGCGGCAAGAAAGAATAACAGTAAGTTAAAAGAGTTTTTTAACAGGAAAAAGAAGTCAATTGGGCATTCCAAGGCAATTATTGCCTTGGCAAGGAAAATTGCAACGATAATATGGCATCTTATCGTAAACGATGAGATATACGAAGATGGAACTGGATATCAAAAAGGAGAAATTCAAAAGAGGAAGATTGTTGAGACAGAAATATTCTCAGTTGATGAACGAATAAAAATAATTAGTGAAATATTTGCGATAATGGAAAAAGAAGGTGAAGAGAGCACGTGAGGAAGATATCCTCATGTACTTTCATGCTAAAATAAAGGAAATTAAAAAATAAACAAGACCAGAAAATTAGAAGTCGAAAAGTGTTTTTTGTATTTTCGGCTCGACTTTTTTAGGAACTTCGCTAGCTTTGACCTCAGGTTTTTCAGATATATTTGAAATATTTTTAATAAAGACATCGCAGTTTACAGATTCCTTTATAGATTCCCTGGACCTGGTTAATTCAGAAGAGATGATGTTTTCTATCGGTTCAGAGTTAGAAGAGACATCCTTCTCAAAGGATTCAGACAGGGATGAAGAATTCTCAATCTTAAGATTATCGTGTTCAGGTGAACTGGATGTAAGGCTATCAGATGTGAGCTCGATCCCGTCAATCCCTACCTGATGCTGCTTCGGTATAAGAATATCGGAAGTAAAACCATCATCAGATGTAGAAGTATCAGGTATCAGGGTAACAGGTTTAGGAATATCAGGTATCAGGGCAACAGGTTTAGGAATATCAGGTATCAGGGCAACAGGTTTAGGAATATCTGAAGTATTATTTTCCACAGAAGTGTTATTTTCCGAATTTGTAGTTTCCGGAGAAGTCTCAGGTGAAATATCAAAACCAAAAGTAAGGATCTTCTGCCCGCCATGGGAAGTCCTGGAGTCGGGAACGTCGAGATTCTCAGAATGTTTCTCAACTTTTTCCTTAGGAGCCTTAATCGAGAAGCCAGAACGATCCTCTATACTATTACCTGATGGAGCAGGAGCCCTGAAAAACTCAGTTCCATCGGGTTCTTCTTTTCCTTCAAGGAGAAGTTCCTGCGCCCTGTCATAGATTTTCTGCAGCTTTTTACTGGCTTTTGTGCTTCCCGAGAGATATATCAACTCTTCAAGTTCAAGCCCGAGACCTGCAGTAATTTCAATAGCAGACTCTTCATTCTTTAACATGCGAGAGTAAAGCTCCAGCAGGATATTTCTTGAATAACGTATGGATTCGAAGCTGTGTTTTCCAATTTTAGCAGCTATATTATCCCTGAGGTCTCGCTTTGAACGTGTCTGCCCCATTCTCTTCCAGAGAGAAGGCGACTGATACTTGATAAATCCGGGGTAGGGCCTTGTCTTTGAAACTGCAACTCCGCAGACCATCAACATGCTCGCGTACCTCCACATCCCATAGTTCTGGCGTTTTTTTACGCGCCCGAGGTAGAGATCAGCCCTGGAGAGATAACCAAAGCCGGTTTTGATATCCTCAAGATTTCCATCCTTGGAAGCATACTGAAAAGGTAGGTTTTCATCGATCCAGTGTACAAGGTCTTCAGGACTTTCATCAAGCCCGCGAGCAGCTTCAAGGGCTTTTTTACAGTCCGTGCTCTTAAAGATTCTCTGCATTGCCTTGAAGATGTTTTCCTTGACATCTCTGCCTGAAGTGATGATGTCTTCAACTTCCAGCGCTTTTCTTCCGGCAGCTGCAGCCTGAAGGTCGTTGATTGCACTTCTCAGATCGCCTTCCGCACTTTCGGCGATTTGCTGGACTGCATCCAGGCTGCATAAAATTCCCTCGCTCTCACAGACCTTCTTCAAAGCAGGAACCATAGAGCGGCTCTGTACGGATCCGAACTTTAGTTCCAGACAGAGATTTCGAATAGTAGGAGTCAATTCATAAATATCGTTTGCAATCAGCACTATGGGTTGAAGCGTGCTCTTTATAATTCCTGCAATAGCCCTCATTCCACCCCTGTCTGCAGTGCCGTGAAGATTGTCCGCTTCATCCAGGATAATCAGGCGTTTTCCTCCAAATAGGGTGTTCATTGAAGCTGCCGATCCTGCGATTTTTTCAATAACACCTGCAGTTCTCTGATCACTTGCATTGAGTTCGATGACTTCCCAGCCAAGATCGCGAGCAAGAGCGTGGGCAGTAGAGGTCTTCCCTACTCCTGCAGGTCCATGAAGGATCACTGCCCTTCTCTCTGGAATGCCTGAAAGCCACTTCTCAGCCCAGGTCCGCAAATCCTGCACCGCCTTCTTGTTCCCTACAATCTCCTTAAGGGTCTGTGGGCGGTATTTCTCAGCCCATTCAATTGCCAACGTCATCTTAAACCATACCAATAAAAAAGGAACTCATTCTTAACTCTATACATTTTAATCTTTTAACTATTCAAGAGTTTTTGTTCTTACAATCTTCTGCTGTTGATTTTTAAATGATAATTCTAAATTTACACTTAGATATAATTAAAGTCTTTTTGTTCTCATAAAAATAATACTTTCAATCGCCAGAACAACTTTGAGCAGAAAAACTGTACTCATATCTCCTTTCGTCCTGATAACCAGTAATCTCCTTGTTTTTAGCTCACCAGTACTTATAATCAACCATTAACACAAAAAACTCAATTTGACTACACTATTGGAATGAGTTGAAAATAAGTTACTTAGCCTACAAATCATCCCTCTTTATCGAACAAAGTTATCTGAAAGTTTTCTGTCCTCCCAAGACGGAACTCAGGTAATTCAGCCCTCTTGAGCGAACGAAGTGAGCGAAAAGGGCACCGTCCTCTCCCAAGACGGAACTCGGTAATTCAGCCCTCTTGAGCGAACGAAGTGAGCGAAAAGGGCACCGTCCTCCCGAGACGGGACTCGGGGGACAAAATTAATTAATGATCGTGTTTGTACTTCTTTGAACTACTTAAAATCTTACACAGCAGTCAGGATGGATATGGAAAAGAATAGCATGGATGCCCTCCTTGAGGCTATCGAAGTGAGAGCCAGGGCTAACAGAGCCAGAGTAGCTATGGGAATAAGGGATCCGAGTCCCAAACTGCTCGAAAGTGCCTGGAAAGCTCAGGAACTGGGATATGCACAGGTCGTCCTGGTGGGGATTAAGAAGGAAATTGATAAGATCGGTACAGAACTAGAAGTAGTGGACACAGATGAGCCCGAAAAAACTCTTGCCGAACTTATGGTTTCAGGAAAAGTCGATGCAGCAATAAGAGGCACTGCAAGAGCATCGGGAGCTCTGACCCATCTAAGAGAGGCTCTAGGAAAGAAAAGAATCTGCCGGCTTGCCCTGCTCCTCACGGTTGATGGGACGCCTTTTTTTCTCGCTCCTGTAGGAATCGACGAAGGAAACACTATTTCAGATAAACTCAGGATGATAACGCTCGGTGCCGAACATATAAAGAGATTCGGAATAGAACCAAAGGTTGGCGTGCTGTCGGGGGGCAGGATTGGAGACATAGGAAGGAACAAACATGTGGACAGGACTCTTGCAGATGGAGAATTCGTGACAAAGCGGGCTGTTGAACTAGGGATCAATGCTAAGCATTATACAATTCTTATTGAAGATGCCATAAAAGAGTCGAACTTTATAGTTGCCCCTGATGGAATTTCGGGAAACCTTATCTTCAGGACAATTGCTTTCCTGGGTGGAGGTGACGGGCTTGGAGCTCCAGTACTCATGGATGATTACGTTTTTGTAGATACGTCAAGGGTAGGTGGACATTTTACGAAAGCTATAATGCTTGCAAGTGCACTATCTCACCTGAACAAGGAAAGGCAAAAGGTGATTTATTGAAAACCATTGCGGATACATGGCCAATAGTAAAAGGCGACTACACGGTAGGAAATCCGAGATCCAGGATTGCAGTGGTAACGCTTGCGAGTCAGATAAATCCCTCACCTGAAGTGGCCCTATGGGGTAGCTCAAAAACTGAAAATCTAGGAGTCGAAAAAATAATCGTAAATACCATCTCAAACTCCAATATCAGGTACATTCTTATCTGTGGGATGGAATCCAGGGGTCACCTGGCAGGCAATTCCCTGCTCTCAATCCATACAAACGGGATTGACAAAAAGGGAAGAATTATTGGTTCTGAAGGAGCCATCCCTTTCATAGAAAACATATCCAGAGAGGCAGTCAAACGATTCCAGCAGCAGGTAGTGCTTCTTGACAGGATAGGACTGACAGACCTCACGGAGATAATGAAAATTGTGAGAAAATATAAGGACCGAGGGGAAGTTTACCCGGAGGAACCTCTTGTAGCCATTTCCCAGAAGAAAAGACAATCTACTTTCACGCTTCCACGTTCAGGTGATATAATAGTCTCCGAAGAGTTTGTTATGGACTCGGCTGCAGGAATTGTCTGCCCTACCAAGGATTTTTAATTTTCAATTAAGAGATCTACTTCGAATGTATATTATTCGAGCGTAAATTACCATGTTTTGAAACAAAATACTGGCCTGTAGATTTTGAGGGTATAAAAATGTTTAAGTTTCAGAAAGAACAGGAAATCGTTAACATCGCAGGAGTGAAGATAGGTGGACAGCCAGGAGAACTTCCGACCGTGCTTGCAGGGACTATCTTTTATGATAAGCATGAAATCGTGAAAGACGTTGCAAGAGGCCTGTTTGACCGGGCTGCTGCCGAAAAACTTATAAATCTGCAGGAAGCAAGTGCAGAAGAAACAGGAAACCCGCATATAATTCACATTTTCGGCACTACCCCTGAAAGCATTACCCGTTACATTGACTTTGTGGCCGAAATTTCAGAAGCTCCTTTTCTGATTGACTCCCCCGAAGGAAACGTGCGTTCCCATGCCGCAGAATATGTTAGCGAGATCGGACTTGCTGACAAAGCAATATATAATTCCATAAATATGAGTATAAATGGTTCTGAAATTGAAGCTCTTGCTCTATCCGATATTGACAGCTCGATTATCCTTGGCTTCAATGCAACGGACTCATCCTTGCAGGGAAGGATGGAGATGCTGGAAACTGGTGCAGGCTTGCTGGAAGAAGGATTACTTTCAATTGCGGATAGGTGCGGAATAATTAACAAGCTTATAGATCCGAGCATGACACCTATGGGAAACGGAGCAGGCGTAGCCCTGAGGATGACGATTACCGCAAAAGCAAAATGGGGGCACCCTACAGGCTCGGGAATCCATAACGCACCCTCGGCCTGGAACTGGCTGAATAAGAAAAAAGAGACAGACCCTGTCCTCTATAAAATCTGTGATGTCGGTTCAACCTGCTTGCAGCAGGCAGCAGCCGGAGATTTCATTCTTTATGGGCCTATCGAGTATGCACCCTATGTATTTCCTATGGCTGCCATGAGCGATATAATGATTTCCGAAGCTGTAGCCGACCTCGACATAGAACCTGCTTCCCGTCATCCTGTTAACCTGCTGGTATAATCCTCAAGTTCAGTCTCGGGAGGACGGCCCGAATTACACTTCGAGAGCATGTGACCCTTTTAGCTCGTTTCGTTTGCTCAAGAGAGTCGAGTTACCCGAGTTCCGTCTCGGGAGGATGGTACCCTTTTAGCTCGTTTAGTTCGCTCAAGAGGACAGATTTATGTAGGTTAGAGTAACTGATTTTCAACTAGTTCAGGAGTTGATTTTCCAAAATTTCAAAAGCGAAATAAGTTACTTTAAGATGCTAAAAAACAGGGGTATAATCTTTGGACATTTCCCGCACCTTCGGTGGTTTCTACAGATTAAGTTGACTTTCCGTCCAGTAATTTTGTGGTTACTGAACTTAAAGTAAGCTTAGTATGAGTTTTTATTCTTTCAAAACCAAGGTTAACTCGGTGTTCCCTGTGGTTGTGGAGTTTTGCTTTTGTGCTTTAGCTTTTCGGCAATGTCGACTCCAAGCCTTTTGCACTCCTGCAGGTCCTTGTCTGTGGGTTTGTGCAGTATCCTGAGTACGGGATCTATGACAATCATTCCCATATCTCGCATTTTTTCGGCTATTAGTATAGGTGCTTCTCCGCTCCATCCGTATGACCCGAAAGCAGCTCCTAATTTTCCTTTAGGATTTGTGGAAGCTAGAGTCTCATCCATGAATTTTTCCATGGGCTGAAGCATCCTGTAGTAAAAGGTCGATGAACCGACTGCAATTGCATCGGAGCCATTAAGATCCTCGAGTTTTACGTCATAAAAACTAATAGCTTTTGCGTCCACATGTTTCGACTCGATTCCGCTAGCTATTGCTTCTGCCATAGCTTTCGTATTCCCCGAAGTACTGAGATAGACTACTATCGCTTTCAATCTTATCCCCCACCCTGTGTAAGATTTATATTAACGCCAGTAACGGACTGACAAAAAGTGATTAAAACAGGTTTGCATATTTCCCAAAAGTCGAAAAATAGGCTAGACCCGAGGTCTTCTCACTTTTCAATCCTTAACTAATTATAAAACTTAATTTAAATAAGGGTTTCGTAAGGGTCAGGTTAACTTCAGTCAGGTTGATTTCACGTCTGAAAAGATGTTCATCCAAAATCTGCCACAATACGGACAGGAGCTATATAGTTAACTACCTGGAAGGCCACGCTCTCAAGAAAACTGCGTATATTCTGTGGAATTCTATCTGTAGTGTGAGAAGCAAAGTTAAGGCTACCTATGATTTCTCCTCTGTGCTTCATAGGAATCACGGCTACTGCAGTAATTTTTTCATTCCTGATTAAATCTGCCATTTTATCTGAAAAAAAATCCATCCTGTAGACTGGCTTCTCAGTCCAGATCTGCCGAGCTTCTGGAGAATCTGCCCTATATACCGAGACACTTTTCACGAATTCGGGAGAAAGTCCCCTGTGTGCGACCAGATTAATCTGATCCAAGAGTTCATCTTTCAAGTATATGCCTGCAGCATCGATCTCTTCTATCTTCAGGCAGGCATCAAGAATTTGAGTAAGCATGGTCTGAAGATTCCAGGTAGTACTGAGGGATACTCCCAGCTCCTTCTGGATTTCGAGCATTTTTTCAGCCTCTTTTCTCCCGGTGACATCTACGATTATTCCCTGAAAATGAGTGACTTTGCCTTTACGGTCTCGCTGGATAAATGTTCGGTCTTCGACCCAGCGTATACTGCCGTCTCCTGTAATAATTCTATATTCCATCTCGAAGGAATCGTATCCTTCTCTTACTGAGCGTGCCAGGCTTTCTACCACTGCTTGAATATCGTCTCTGTGGATTATATTCCCATAAAGTATTTTTCCGGAAAGAAAGTCTTCTACTGAGTACCCAAACTGCGTTACATTTTCAGAAATATAATATACAGGCCAATTTTCTAAATTTGCAGGAAAGTTTTCTACATTTTTCCTTAGAAAAGCTACTGCCGAACTTTTATTAATTATGCTTTGCAGCATTTTCTGCGTTTTTAACGATTTCCTCAGTGCTTTTTCAATTTTCTTTCTACGGGTTATATCCAGTACTATTCCCTGAAAGCAGACTACTTTCCCGTCCATATCTCTCTGGATAAAGGTTCTCTCGTTTACCCATAACATATCTCCGGTTTTTGTAAAAATTCTGTACTCAGAGTTGAAGCTTACCTCACCTTTCTGAATGCTCCTGTCAAGATTCTCTTCTACTCTTTTAAAGTCATCAGGGTGTATGATTTTCCCATACTGAATTTTCTGTGATAGGAAGTCATCAACCGTGTATCCAAACTGTACCACATTATCTGATACAAAGACAGCAGGCCAGTACTTCTCATTCTTCCATAGAAAGACCACTGCAGGACTATTATTAACTGCTGTAGTCAACACTTTCTGTATCTTAAGAGTTTCTTCCAGTTCTTCTTCGCCTTTTTTCCGCCTGGTGATATCAAGCACTACACCCTGGAAGTGCGTAGCCTCTCCGTCTGGTTTTCTCTGGATAAAAGTCCTTTCGTTTATCCATCGGATATCTCCTGCTTTTGTTATAATTCTGTACTCCATGCTGAACGCAGAAGCTCCACTTTTTGCTTTTCCCTCGAATTCTTCTTCAACCTCTTTGAGATCATCGGAGTATACTAGATCCTTATACATTATCCTGCCAGAAGTGAAATCTTCTGTCGTGTATCCGAATTTAGCCACGTTCTCGGAGACAAACTCTACGGGCCATTTATCTTCGTTCTTCCAGAGAAAGAGCACTATGTGACTGTTATTGATCATTGTTTTCAGAGTTTCTTCTTTTTCCAGAGCTGCATGAAGAGCTTCTCCTCTTACATTATTTTTACTGCCTGCAGTCTGGAAGTTATTTTTTAAAGTTTCATAGTCCTCCAACTCCTCATCCATCTATAAATCACCTTCACAGGATTCATTAATATCCCCATTTCCTGTACTTCCATGCTCCTGCTTTCCGTGTTCTTGCTTTATATCTATATTTTGTTTATATAATTACATTCCTATCAAATATCAATCTCTTTAGTTCCAGTGTTATTATTGTCTTGTTTTAGAAACGATAAAAACGATAAATATAAATAGTCAATTTTTAATCTCCCCGAGATTAGGCCTTATGTGTCGAGTTATGTGTAATCCCATTTAGAGAAAACTATATATATTAGATGTGCGGTAATAAGAATCCGTACTCCTGATTTACAGGTAGAAGTCTGCAGCTAGAGTAACTCTGGTGTTACATTCCATCATTACAACAACAGAGATATAATCTCTAAATCTGGATGTCTATCATGAACCCCATTATTAATCCGATATGTCAGAGTTAAATATCAAAAAGAGACTTTCATCGGCAAGCGTAAAGCTAAGGTGGATTTCTAGAAGAAGACACAGTAACCGAGTAAACCGGCAAATCTGGAGTACTAAAGAAAAATGGCAAAAAACCCAAAAATGGCAAAAATCTGAAACAACATAAGACCTCCATTAAAGATCTGCAGTAGGGTATGAGGGAGACCCCACTGCAGTTTCTTTATCTACTACTTATGTTGTAATCTGCTTTAAGGGTTCATTTTTCAGAATAAACTTCATTTCCAACCTCACCGTACTGACATGGAAAACTAAACTTCCGGATCCCAGCGCGCCATAAAACAACTTGTTTTACTCAAGAATTAATATTTCCGGTTTTGGAGAGAGGTTGGCAGTTCTGAAATCACAACTGGTAAGAGCCACTAAATAAGTACTCAAACGAAAGAATAGAAGAAATTGTGAACGGGTGTAACCTTCTCATGGTTAATTTTTGTAGTTTATTAGGGTGTGATCTTGTAGATGTGGTCCAGAGCAGGCCCGTTCACTATGCAATTGATACAAAAATCTGATTGGTTATATAAATATTTGGATTTTATTATATTGTCTTGCCTTTTTGTGAAAATTCTAGAAACTTTTATAGCTCAAATATAGACTTTTATCTAATCATAATATATACTATTTGAAATAGAGTTTTTTCTGTTAAACTCTTCGTTCAGATTTTCAGGTCATACAGGTTTTCAAGGTCATACAGGTTTTCAAGGTCATACAGGTTTTCAAGGTCATACAGGTTTTCAAGGTCATACAGGTTTTCAAGGTCATACAGGTTTTCAAGGTCATACAGGTTTTCAAGGTCATACAGGTTTTCAAGGTCATACTTTTACTTCAGCTGGATTGTAGTTAATTTCATTAATTGTCTTTTTCAGACAACCTTCCTGTACCTGTTCTCTAAATCTTCAGTACCTTCTTCCTTTTTTACAACCTATTTCTCCCCAATCTGTTTATACTATGAAGTTTTTTCCTATCTATACATTATACTTAATTTTCATCACGAGATTTTAAGGAGATTTGTAATGAGAAGCGATATTATTAAAGAAGGACCTGAACGTGCTCCTAACCGTTCACTTCTTAAAGCGACCGGAGTCACAGATTCCGAGATGAGGAAGCCATTCATCGCAGTCGTTAATTCCTGGAACGATATAATTCCTGGCCATATCCATCTAAATAAACTTGCTGAAGCTGTGAAAGCTGGAATTCGAAATGCCGGAGGAGTTCCTTTTGAGTTCCATACTATAGGGGTCTGCGATGGAATCGCAATGGGACATGAGGGTATGAAATATTCCCTTCCCAGTAGAGAAGTTATTGAGGACACGATAGAGCTTATGGTTAAAGCCCATCAGTTTGACGGAATTGTCCTTATTCCAACATGTGACAAAATCGTGCCAGGTCACCTTATGGCAGCAGGCAGACTTGACATTCCTGCAATTGTTGTAACCGGAGGGCCTATGCTTCCGGGCTATGTTGATGACAAATACACGGACCTTATCTCGGTTTTCGAAGGAGTAGGTGCTTATAGCGCAGGCAAACTTTCAGAACTTGATCTTAAAAGGCTTGAGAACCTTTCTTGTGGAGGAGCAGGGTCCTGTGCAGGAATGTTTACAGCAAATACTATGGCCTGTATAACTGAAGCACTTGGTCTGAGCCTTCCAGGCTGTGCAACTGCCCATGCAGTGGATGCAAAAAAGGTCCGTATTGCCAAGGAGTCAGGTGAGCGTATCGTCGAAATGATTAAAGAGAACCTGACCCCCAGAAAGATTGTCAGTATCAAATCCCTTGAGAATGCCATAATGGTAGACATGGCAGTTGGGGGAAGCACAAATACCACTCTACACCTTCCTGCCCTTGCCCATGAATTCGGGCTGAACCTCCCTCTTGAGAAATTTGACGAATTGAGCAGGACAACCCCTCATCTGATATCACTTCGTCCTGGCGGCCCTAATTTCATGCTACACTTTGATAGAGCAGGTGGAGTTCAGGCAGTCATGCAGAGACTTTCCTCCAAACTGCACCTGGATCAGCTTACAGTAAATGGTAAAACTATTGGAGAAAACCTGAACGAGTTCGAGATTGTTAACCCGAAGCTCAACAAAGAGATAATTGCGACTCTCGAAAAACCTATCCATGCCGAAGGAGGAATTGCAGTCCTTAAAGGCACCCTTGCTCCTGCTGGTTCGGTTGTGAAACAGGCAGCCGTTGATCCGAAAATGCGTATTTATACAGGTCCTGCCAAGGTTTATGACTGTGAAGAAGATGCTATGGAAAGTATCCTTGCAGGCAATGTAAAACCCGGAGATATTGTAGTTATCCGCTACGAAGGCCCAAAAGGAGGGCCTGGAATGAGGGAAATGCTTGCAGCCACAGCAGCAATCGGAGGCATGGGCCTGCTGGAATCTGTAGCTCTGATAACTGACGGGCGCTTTTCTGGAGGCACACGAGGGCCGTGTATAGGGCATGTATCTCCCGAAGCCAGTGAAGGAGGGCCAATTGCCCTGGTAAAAGATGGGGATATGATAGAGATTAATATTCCTGAGAGAATTCTGAACCTTAAAGTCTCAGAAGAAGAGCTTAAGCAAAGAAAAGCATCATTTGTACCTCCAAAAAAGGAAGTTACAGGTTACCTTGCAAGGTACCAGCGTTCTGTTCACTCTGCAAATACAGGCGGAATAGTTGACTGAGCTTCCGATAGTTATTTAAAAATTTTGTCTTGGGAAGAGCTCATCCTTCCTATTTTTTAATTTTCTCCAGCCTTAACCATTTTTGAAATTATAGAAATTCCACAAAAGTTGTAATAAATTCGGAAAATATGTTAAGCAAATTAAAGATTCGAGAGTCAACCCTCTTAGCTTAACTCATTGTCTTCGTTATGATTAAGCTGTCCTTATCGCGACCGTTGGGCCGCAACCGTTGGGCCGGTTGATCACGCCGTTACCAGGGGAAGAATTTCATGCATTATTTTCGCTCAAGCCTTTTTAAAAAAGGCTTGTGATCACGCCGTTACCAGGGGAAGAATTTCATGCATTATTTTCGCTCAAGCCTTTTTAAAAAAGGCTTGTGATCACGCCGTTACCAGGGGAAGAATTTCATGCATTATTTTCGCTCAAGCCTTTTTAAAAAAGGCTTGTGATCACGCCGTTACCAGGGGAAGAATTTCATGCACTATTTCCGCTCAAGCCTTTTAAAAAAGGCTTGTGATCACGCCGATAGGGTTTGGGATAAGGTTCTCAAATCCAGACGGTTCTCGGGTTTTCGATAAAATTTTTCTCAAAAGGTTTTCGCTCAAGCCTTTTTTGAAAAGGCTTGATTTACTCATGTGGTATTTGGGTAACCTGAGTAGAATGCTTGAGCAATTCATCAAAAAGCTCATTTCCAAACTTGAGAGCTGAAGGTTCGTAACTTATCAAGCTTTCCCTATCGAAATGCTTCTGGCTTTTGGGGAAGAGGGAAATCATGACGAACCTGTCAGTTACGATAAGATTTGCAATTTTGAGTTCTCCCGAGTAAAGGAAAAACTTCACGTTTTCAAAGGCCAGCATATTCTGAAAGTCCTCGAGGTAATCCTTAGAATAGTGCTCAAAAACAGGCCCGGACATAAGAAAAGAGAGTTTGATTCCGTTTCTGGTAAGTTCCTGGTATATGGAGATAAGCGAGGGATCAAAATAGGCTATACACTCAAGAATATAATTTGACTTAGAGAGGTTTTCGACTATCTCCGGATCAAGCTCGAACATCCTGTCCAGATCAGGCTGGATCAGTTTACACTTTTTGAGCTCTCCAAGACGCCTTCGGAAAAAAGGAGGAATTCCTTGAAGGTCTCTTTCAGCCCAGTAGTCAAAGTTGTCCTCAAAGACGTCAATTACGCTGACAAGAGGCTGCATCTTTTCAACAAGGACTTTTCCTATAAGCGAGAGGGTGTAGTTTTTGTCTTCCAGAACTACTAGGGATTTTTCTTTTAATTTTTTTATCTGAGGCAAAATGGCAGTGGACGTTACCTCAAGGGCTTTTTTGATTTCATCTATATTTTTCGGCCCGTCTTTCAGAAAGAGCAATAACTGCTTTCGCTTGTCGGAAAGAAAAATCAACTCTAGAAGTTCTAATTGCAACCCTTCAGTCTCCTATCGAATTTTATGTAACTAAAGAGATTAAAGCTGTCAAAGGTATATAAGTTACTATTGTTTCTGACTTTTTGTCTATAACCTATACCATAATTCAAAAATATTTCTCCAGATCTGGAACTATGGATAATCATGAGTTTCTTATCACTGGAAATAGTTCTAAAACTCGCATATGTTTTAAGTATGAAGCTTGCTTTGGGATGAACTCTTAGGTAATTCACCAGATAAACTATTATATTGTCGAAAGGAATGAGGAGTTTTTTCCATATCGTGTCTCGATATAGTGAATTGAGTAGAAAAAAGAGTAGTAAAAAATATCAATTTTAAAAAAGGAATGTAATAAAACAACTAGTGTCAAGTCAATCATCAAGGATTCAATGATCCCTAATAACTGCACTCGATTTTATACGACATTTCGTGTTTGCCTCGAAACTAGTA
>NZ_LMVP01000041.1 GCF_002287235.1 Methanosarcina spelaei | reverse complement strand
TGTGGACATACCCTAGAGGATGTTGAAGTTGAAGCTTATGAGAAAAGACAGGTTTTTGACATTCCGCCTGTAAATCTTATTGTTACAGAACATCGAAGTCAGATTAAGATCTGTCCTTGCTGTGGAAGATTAAATAAAGCTGAATTTCCAGAATCAGTAAATTCTCCAGTTCAATATAGCCGTAATATCTTAGCTTCAGCAATTTACTTTAAAAATCACCATTTCATTCCTTACGAAAGGATTTCGGAATTGTTTAATGATGTAATGGGGATAAAAATTTGTTCTGCTACCATTATTAAAGCAGAAAGAGAATGTTTCCAGAATCTTGAAGAATTTGAAAACCTAATTCGAGAAAAGGTAATAGCTTCTCCTGTTATCCATTGTGATGAAACTGGAATGAAAGTTCAAGGAAAAAGACATTGGCTTCATGTAGCTTCTACTGACAAATACACCTGTTATTTTACTCATGCAAAAAGAGGATCCGAAGCTATTGATGCTATGGGAATTCTTCCAGAGTTTAAAGGGGTAGCAGTTCACGATGGATGGAAACCTTACAACAGTTATAATTGTGATCATGCTCTTTGCAATGTTCATCTCCAGAGAGAACTTACTGGAATTGAAGAGAATTATAAACAGCAATGGGCTAAAGATATGAGTGAGCTGTTATCTGAAATGAAAAAGTATACTGATGAGTGCAAAGAGCAGGTCAAAGATCTGGATTTTGAACAAGTTAAGGCATTAGAAAAAAGGTTCAATGCTGTAGTCGCGAAAGGAATTGAAGAAAATCCACCTTCTTTAAATCCTGAAAGACAAGGAAAACGTGGTAAGAATCCAAAAACCAAAGCAAGGAATCTGCTTGATAGGTTTATAGAACACAAAGACAAGATTCTGAGATTCCTGACAGACTTGAAAGTTCCGTTTGAGAATAATCAAGCAGAAAGAGATGTCAGGATGATGAAGCTACAGCAGAAAATATCAGGAACTTTCAGAACTGCACGAGGAGCGGAAGCTTTCTGCAGAATTAGAGCATGAGCCTATCCCAAAAGCCATTTAGTTCTTAATCATCAAGAATTTTCAGGATTGTTTTTATTATCAGAAACTTGATCGATTGTTCGGAATACAGGATTCAGAGAAGCAATTTTGAGTTTTGGGATAGGCTCCATATATTTCCACAATAAGAAAGAATGGTTTACCTGTTTTAGAGGGTATTCTCGCGGCGCTCAAAGGAGCGCCGCTAACTATACCCTGAATAGTTACAAATTAAAAAGAGTAAGAAAGTAGGTGAAACTAAAAAATTAAAAAGGTAAAGATAAAACCAAAGAGCATAAAAAACCAAAAGGGAGCTGAAGAAATTAACCAGATGAAGAAAAAACTAAAGAGATTAAAGAGATCAGGAAGAAAACGTCTGAATCACTGAAAAAGTTTTTTAATATCGTGAAAAATCCAGTTGTGGAGGTATCCAAAAGCTATGGCATTCCCACATACCATAGCTCTGGATATTTTTAATGCATTTGCTGAAATTTGGAATAAAGAAAATTCCTATAAGTTTGAAATTTTCTTTTTTAGTTTTTAGAAGTCCTGTGAGTTTCAGCCAGATTTAAATAGCCGGCGTAAGTCCCGCAGTACTCTGTAATTTATTCTCAAAAAGATGCAACAAATTCTGGTTCTTTTAGTGTTTGTACCTTTTAATCTGTTTTTCTTGCATTATTTTTATCTCGTTTTTAATGCTGCTTTTATTTTACTATTTTATTATTTTTTAGTGACCACGTTATTCCGTTTTTCTCGCCATTTTAAATTATTTAGTGGTCATATTATCCCGTTTCTTACCGTATTTGATTATTCGGTGACCACTTATTCTGTTTTTCTTGCCATTTTTAATTTGTCACTCGTGTTCATAAGTGTCTATTGTTTTTCAGGCAACTCTTTTTGCTGGATCTGTTTACTGGTAAGTGGTTTACTAATAGTTTCAATGATATATAGCCCGATCTGCGTGGCTCTTACAGAGGTTTCAGGTAAAAGAAAGGGCTATATGCAGGTTCTAAAGTAAAGTGATTTTTTGACGGCGTTAAAATTTTTAACTGAATTTATCAAGATTCAGAAACCCCTTCAGAACCTCTATTAAAATTAAAATTTTAGAATATATGCGAATTGTAACATAATCTTTTAATAAAAGTACTTTCTATAAATCTAGAGTAACAATGAGCTCATCTTTGTGTGACACTATCTGGCTTTCTGAAAAAAGAAAAAATCTCCTTCTCTTGCTTATGGAAGGTCCCAGGGACATTGAACAAATAAAAACTTCTCTCAACGTAACCTCAAAGGCGATGATGCCTCAGATTAAAATCCTTAAAAAACAAGGCCTGGTCCTCCAGAAAGATGGCACTTATGTGCTTTCGGAGATTGGAAAACTTATCGTAGGAAATATGCTTCCTCTTCTGAACACACTTGAGGTCCTGGAGGAAAACAGGGAATATTGGGCAAGCCGGGACACAAGTGTCATACCCAATGAACAGTTTATGCGGCTTGGAGAAATGGGCGAATGCATGGTAATCGAACCCGATCTTAACCATCTGTTTGACCTTCCAAGGGAATTTACTGAAAATCTTATAAAATCCAGATGCATCATGAGTTCGCTTTCTTATTATCATCCTCTTTATCCATCACTTTATTCCAGGCTTGCAAAAAGCGGAGCTGAGATGAAAATCGTGCTCACGAAAGCCGTATTTAATAGGCTAAAAGATGACTGCAGGGATGAGCTGGAAACCCTACTCAATTCCGAGAACACGGTGGTAAAAGTCTGCGAGGAAAAACTGCACCTTCCGACAATTGCTGTTACTGAAAAATTCGTGTATATCTGTCTCTTCAACAAGCAGGGAAAATACGACCACAGGAAAGTAATGAGTTTCGATGCAAGTGCTCTTCGCTGGGGCAGAGAGCTTTTCATATACTATAATGAGTTGTCTCAAGAAGTAATCGATATCTGAAGCTTTCCTGACCTTTATAGCCAGGACAGAAATAAGCCTCCTACCTCTCATTTATAACTGGCTGGAGTTTTTGACTATGAGATTTAAAAATTTCCCCCTGAAATCAAAGCTAGTTATCTATATCGTTGTAGGGGTTTTTCTTGTCCTTGCAGTTTCTACAGCTGTGATTATCAGTACGGTCACTTCTCAGGAAGAAAAACTGGCTTACCAGAAATCAATCGAAATGGCAAGTAGTTACGCAAACCAGTTTAACACCGATATGAAAGCTAACAGCGCAGTTGCAAATACGATTGCCCTTACAATGGAAAACTATGAAGCTTCCAATAGGACTGAAGTAATCGGCATCCTTGATAATATCCTTAAAAAAAATCCAAACCTAATTGGGGTTTATGTGGGATACGAGCCAAACGCTTTTGATGGCAGGGATGCAGAATACATTAACGCTTCAGGGCACGATGCAACAGGCAGGTTCGTTCCTTATTGTAACAAGATCGAAGGTAATGTCACAGTAGAACCGCTTCTTCGATATGATTCTTCTGATTATTACCAGCTACCCAAAGTCAAAGAAGATGCGGTCTTAACAGAGCCTTACTTTTATGAAGGCATATTCATGATTAGTCATGTTTCTCCTATTTTCAAGGACGAAAAGTTCGTAGGAATAGCGGGAGCGGATGTCCCTCTGAAATATATGGATGAAGTAGTGAGTAAGGTCAAGACTTTTGATACTGGATATGCCTTCATGGTAAGTAACACAGGCGTTCTGCTCTCTTACCCTACGCACAAGGAGTGGATCGGAAAAAAGACACTCTATGACTTTAAGTCAAAAGAAATAGCCAGAGCCGCAGACGACATAAAAAACGGAACCGGAGGATATATTGAGGTTAGTGACTCTACTACAGGCAAACCTGTTGTAATGTTCTACGAGCCTGTACGAACCGGTAATCTCGCTTTTGTGCTTGTAATTCCGAAAGAAGAAATGCTTGCAGGTGTTGTTGATCTTCGGAACAAGCTGCTGGTCATTTCCGCGATTTCAATTCTCTTTATGGCTGCTCTTGCTTATATGATTGCTCTTTCTATCACAAAACCGATAGATGAAATTGTCCAGGATTTCAAGAGTATCGCCCAGGACGCAGTTAACGGAAAGCTTGATGTCAGGGCAGACACGGAAGTGGAAAGAGACTTCAGGGAAATCCCTATGGGCCTAAATGAAATCCTTAAAGCTGTAATCGTTCCAGTAAGAGAGAGTATAAGAGTGACCAATGCTCTCGCAGAAGGAGAATTAAAAGAAAGGGTCAATGTAGATGTACAGGGAGAGTTCAGAGAACTCGGAAATACACTTGATAAATTCTCCGAAACATTGAACAGTATTATCGATGATTCAAACGCAGTCCTTACCGCATTCCAGCAGAATAACTTTAAGCGGCCCATCAATATCCACGGAGAGGGGGATTTCAAGCTACTTACGGACGGGATCGAAGAGACACGACAGGCTCTTGATACTATTACAACCCAACGTATAGAGACGCAAAAAGCCCTTATGGACTATGCAAAAGAACTTGAGTGTTCCAACAAGCTTAAGGAAGATCTGGAAAGAGTTATCAATACAAGTCCTGTGATTGTATTTTTATGGAAGTATGAGTCAATGTGGCCTGCAGAGTTTGTTTCGGAGAATATTACCAGATTGGGTTATGAGGTTGAGGATTTTACCTCGAACAGGCTTCGTTATGGGGATATTGTGCATCCCGAAGATCTGGAAGAGATGGCTGCCGAACTTAAGATGAACGTTGAGGCTGGCTGCACGGACTATACCTCAGAATATCGGATTCTCACAAAACCCGGGGAGGTTCGCTGGGTTGATGAAAGGACGGTTATCCAGCAAACTGAAGACGGTGAAGTCCATCTTCAGGGTATTATTATGGACATAACCGAGCATAAAAAAGCCGAGGACGCTCTTCTCAAGATGGAGGAGATTCGTAAAAAAGAAATCCATCACCGCATCAAGAATAATTTGCAGGTGATTTCCATGCTTTTATATCTTGAGTCCGGGAATTTTACGGACAGGAATGTGGTCGAGGCTTTCAGGGACAGTCAGCACAGGGTTAAGTCAATGGCTCTTGTACACGAAAAACTTTACCAGTCTGAGGATATGGTAAGTGTGGACTTTGCAGATTATATTAAGAATCTTGTAGATTATCTCTTCCAGTCCTACTCTCTGGATAGCAGGAAAGTGAGCTTGAAACTGGATGTTGAAAAGGTCTTTCTGGGAATGGATACGGCTGTTCCTCTGGGAATAATTGTCAATGAGCTGGTCTCGAATTCCCTGAAACATGCTTTTGCCGGAGAGAAAGAAGGAGAGATTTATATCGAGCTGCACAAAAGTATAGAAAACCCTACTTTGCAGGAAACGAACCTGATCTCTGAAAATTCTGGAAACATAAAGGCCAGGCAACAGAATTATGAACGAAATGGCCTTAACGGCATAACAGAGAATAAAGAAGAAAAGTTAACCCTTATAGTTAGAGATAACGGAAAGGGATTCCCTGAGAATCTGGACTTCCGGAACACAACTTCCCTTGGCCTACAGCTAGTGACAACACTTGTGGATCAGATTGAAGGGGATATTAGACTTGACCGAAGCAGGGGAACAGGTTTCGAGATTAGTTTTTTCAGGAGATAAATTCTAAAAGGAGATAAATTCTAAACAATGTGTGACAATGGCGGAAGGCAGAATAATGGCAGAAGAAATAAAAAAGGCGGAAGGCAGAATTCTGGTTGTTGAGGACGAGCATATCGTTGCAATGGGAATAAAAAAAATGTTAAAAAATTTAGGCTACACAGTTACAGGTGTAGCCTCGTCTGGAAAAGATGCTATTAGCAAAGCCGAGAGCACTTTCCCTGATGTCGTGCTTATGGATATCATGTTAAAAGGTGATATGGACGGCGTAGAAGCTGCAAAGGAAATCAGGGAAAGGTTTGATGTCCCGGTTGTTTACCTGACTGCTTATTCCGATAATAAGATTCTTGAAAGAGCTAAGAAAACTGAACCTTTCGGTTATATCGTAAAACCTTTTGATGAGAAAGATCTGCATAGCAGCATTGAGGTAGCTCTGCACAAACACAGGACGGAAAAAGAAAAACCGGAATAATTCAAATTGAAAAGAGAAGAATGAAATAATTCATAGAAAAGCAGAATGAAGAAATTTCTAATAAAGTAATAACAGAATGCAGAATAACTCTGGTTGTCAACAGCAAAGGAGTAAGAAAACTGGAAGGCTCAGGAAAAAGGCTTGAGAAAAACTTTGGCCCACCAGGCAGAAAATTGTTTTCGAGAGATTCTCGAGAAATCCTGAAATCTTCCGAACCGCCAAATTTACTTCTTTTTCTTAAAGGCGAAGGAGCTCTCCTATTATTTCGGTGTTTTTTCTCATTTCTCTTACAACTTTTGCTGACAGTACAATTGAAATTTTTAATTTGATCAAAATATCCCTTACACCTGGACAAAGTTCCTCCCCTTTGCCATGGACAGGGTCAACTTAAAGTTCCTGTTCTTTTGTAAACGCCATACGGCGTGGGTTATATATCTTGATTTATATAGGGTTCAGTACAAGGAAGTAATAGAGAAGCCTGCCTTTCTAACTCGGATTTGGAAGAAATTACCGAATCGAAGGCTATTGAAATTGAAAGCTATTGAAATTTAGAATTTCTTCCATAACTTAGAGGTCAAATATGTTCGAGTGCTTCTGCTCCAGCTTGTAATTCCATTGATAGATTAGAGGAACTTAGTCCTGAAAAGGATAGGGAATCTTTTTCAAACCCAGCTCTCCGAGGCTGAATAAAGGTGTAACAAGTAAATGGTAGAAGGAAGAATTCTGGTTGTTGAGGATGAACATATTGTTGCAATGGGCATAGGGGTAATGCTAAAGAATCTTGGATATACTGTTACGGATATAATTTCTTCTGGAGAAGAGGCCATTAGCAAAGCCGAAAGTACCAGACCTGACCTTGTGCTTATGGATATTATGTTAAAAGGTAACCTGAATGGTATAGAAGCATCAAAGGAAATAATTAGCCGGTTTGGTATTCCAGTTGTTTACCTTACTGCCTGCTCAAACCGTGAGCTCCTTGAACAGATCTGGAATATGGGATCTGGATGTATTGTGAAACCTTTCGATGAAATGGATCTGAAAAAGGGTATTGATATTGTTCTTGTGCAATGTGGGATAGAGAAAAAGGATGTGAAAAAACTCGTGAAAGCTTCAAAACAATTCAGAAAGACTCAGGCCTGATTTACGTCATACCCGATCTCGAAGGCTCAAAGTAAACTTCAGATAGTGTGTCAATGTTTCTGTAAAATTACAAATTTCAAGAGATTGAGTAACTTGAAATTAAATCAATACTTGGAAGGATTAGATATAATATTCCAGTTGAAGTAAAATTCACCAACTGAAGTGAAATAACTAATTGAAGTGAAATTTACCAGTTGAAGTGAAATTTACCAGTTGAATTAAAATTCATCAATTGAATTAAAATTCATCAATTGAATTAAAATTCATCAATTGAATTAAAATTCAGAACATAATTAGATCATTTGGATTATGAAAGAAGGATAAAAGGAAAAGCTTCAAAGCGGAATTATTTCAGAATAAGATGTATCCTATCAGAATACAAAAACATCGCAAAAAGTCTTATTACAAGCCCAGGATAAAGTAGAGCTATAAGAATTAAAAAGCAGGTTAATTAAATAATACCTGTTACACCAAATAGTTTTTAAATCTCACTCTTTTCTCAGCTTCAATTTCTTAGACACGTACCTTTAATTTGCGAAAACTTCCTACAGAAAAACCGTTAGTTGCAGGACTCAAAGCGTTAAGTTCATTTGCAGTTTCAATTAGAGAAAGCATAAAGTCCGTCCTTATCCTGAAAATGAGCTCTTCGGGCTCTACGCAGCAAAAAAGAGTTGGTTCACCCTCTATTATCCGGACATATCCTTTCTTCTCCATTCCTCTGAGCGTTCCATAAACTTTGGACCTGGGGACTCCGGAACATTCTGCAATTTCACTGGCTCGCGTTTGCTTAAGGCAGACAAGTACTGCGTAGATTTTAGCTTCGTTTCCGGTAAAACCCAGCTTTTGAAGATTTTCTATAATTTTACGAGTCACTTTCTCCTCCTCCTTTCATCCATATTCTAATTAGATTTATTTAATTTGTTGACTGACTGCTTTTCTTAAAATCCTCACCATCGTCTCGAGACTCTGAACATAGTCCTCTATATCCTTATCATCTACAAGCTTAAGCAGCTCATCTACGACCTGATTAGAATAATTATAACATTCCAGTCCTTTCTCAGTCAGCGAAACAAGCACTTTCCTTCGGTCTTCAGGGTCAGTTTTTCGAAATACAAACCCTTTTTTCTCCAGATCATCAACCATTCGAGTGAGGCTGCTTTTATCCATACCTGTGTATTTTCCTATAGTTGAAGGCATGATTTCACCTTCCATGCCTATGATCTTGATTACAACGGGCTGATTCTTGCTAAGGTTCTTAAATTTGCTAGAAATTTTCTTCTGAAAAGTCTGCTCAAAAATGAAGTTGTCAAGAGCATCCCTTTCCATCATGAGAAGAATTATTTTCTTCAACGTTGCTTCTCTCATTTTTTCACTATTCCTCTTTACATATGATTTTGCAATCATATACAATCTCTCAAAGAGTAATTGCCAGATATAATTAGTTATAATAATATTGATTTTTCAATTATTTAATTTCATATCATTGAAAAATCAATAGTTGATAAATCAACAATACCCTGAACATATTTAAGCTTCACGGTTAACTTATACATAAAAATTTATAAAATGCAAAAACTGATTACCTTTGTTTTAGTAACAAAAATCTAGTTCTCTGTTCCTTTTAACTCAAAAAATTCGTTAAAGAAAAGTCAATTAGAAGAAAAAGATTCAAAAACTCCTTAAAAGATAAAATAAGTAGTTATAGTTCCAGAAACCAGTTTCTCAGAAAGCAGAAACCAGTTTCTCAGAAAGCAGAAACCAGTTTCTCAGAAAGCAGATAGAATTGAAAGGTTTAAAATAGAATCAGACTAAAGACTTAAAACCTGGCTGCAAATTGATTTTATCCTGACCTGTTACTATTATTCTTTACCTGGAGGTCTGTTCCTGAAAGAGAAGCTTCTTGAAATAAAATCCGCATTTATGGCCTATTTTAAAGAGCGAGAAGCCGAGATCAACGGTTCTCTCCTTGCTTTGCTGTCCGGGGAAAACATTCTCTTTCTCGGGCCGCCTGGAACGGCAAAAACCCAGCTTGCGAAAAACATCTGCCAGTTGATAGAAGGTGGAAACTTTTTTAATTATCTCCTGACAAGTTTTTCTACTCCTGAAGAGCTCTTTGGTCCACTCTCCTTAAAAGCCCTGGAAGAAGATGAATTCCGTCGGAAAATCGATGGCTGCCTCCCGACTGCTCATATTGCTTTGCTGGACGAGATTTTTAAGGCAAGCAGTGCGATCCTGAATAGCCTCCTGACAATCCTCAATGAGCACAAATACCATAACGGCAGAGAGCTTGTAGACGTGCCTCTGCTTTCGGTTTTTGGGGCATCCAATGAGTTTCCTGATGAAAACGAGAGCCTTGAGGCCCTTTATGACCGTTTTTTATTCAGGTACAGGCTCGCCTACATTCAGGATGAGGAAAACTTCCGCAACCTCGTTTTCAGGAGCCCTGACGAATTCGAACCTGCTGCAAGTCTCAGGGTTTCTGAAATATACGAACTTCGAGCACATGCAAAAGACCTGCCTGTTGACCCTGATGTTGAAACCATAGTAACTGAGCTTCGAAAGAGTCTTCAACTACAGGAAATCGAAATCTCGGACCGCCGCTGGAAAAAAGTCGTTCAGGTTTTAAAGATTGCAGCTTGCAGCAGCGAACGCCCGGCCGTGGACAGGACAATGGTGCTCCTGCTCCAGCATATGCTCTGGAACCTGCCCGAAGAGCGGGAAACAATAAGGAAAACCGTCTTTGAGTTTGCAGTCTCCGGCGGCATCAGTACGGAAAAACTGCACCAGGAAGCCGAAGACTTGCAGGCTGCGATAAGCATTGCCCTGAAAAACGAACTTCCTGTAAAGGTCATCTGTGACAGCTGCGGAGAAGAATTCCGACTGAGGCAGGAAATCGAAACTCATCATATATCCCACCCAAATCATAGCTATACTCTTAAAGCCGAAGGGCCTTCAAAGATCTATCCTTATGACAACCTTGTGAAAGAAATTGATTCTCTTCAGGAAGAGGCTGAAAAAGCGAACATACTGTCTCAGGCCCAGAAAGAAGTTTTTGGAACTGAATTGAAAGCCCTGGCCGATCGTGTGGAATGGGTAAAACACAGGCTTGAAGCTGAAAGGGAACTTTTAAAAAACTTGATGGATGAAAATATCTGGCTCTCAACGCTTGATAAAAACGAAACTCTGCTCCTTCACGATACCCGAAGTACCGAGTTATCCGAGCTCAACTACCTTATCTCAAAAAGCCGGTCAATGCTTGGAATTCAGAGCAAGCAGGCAAAACTTGAACCACAGCCTGCACTCCAGCTTGCAAGAGAAGCAGGAAAAAAGGAGATGGAAAAAATTTCTGTACCCGATTCGGGCAGCAGTGTCAACAGTTTCATGAAAGGAATTGGCTCTCGATTTAAGCTCAGATAAAGAAGCCAGATCAGATAGTTTTAAACTCGGTGTTCCAAAAAAAGTAGCTTCAAATCAGGTGTTCAAACAAGGTAGCTTTAAACAGTAGCTTCAAAAAAGGTAGCTTCAAACAAGGAAAATTAAAACAAGGAAAATAAAACAAGGAAAATAAAACAAGGAAAATTAAATCAGATAACTTAATTGAGGGTTTGATATGGAAGGCTCTAAGGATTTCCAAAACGATCCAGGTGCAGCCTCTTCTGGAACTTACTCCTTTTTGGGAAGTAAAGCCTCAAGAAATAAAGGCTTACGAGATTCGTTTCTGCTCCATAATCAGACTGCTGCCGTCCTGGAACGAGATCTAAGGAGTACAATAGCTTTTCCTAGAACGATCCCTCGCCCAATGCGAGAAAAAATAGCCGAAATCATAACCCTTGAGATTCTCTTTGACCAGCCTTATGAGATAAAGGATCCTGAAAGGTTTATTGAGACTTTCGGAGCTTTTTACCCAATCCTTCTTACCCTGAGAAACTCAAAACCCTGGCCTAAACTCAGAGAAATTGCAAAAAAAAGCAAGGGAGCCGGAATTGCAGGTTTGAAAATTCTTCTGCCTCTTATTTATGAGATCCTTGAACGCTTTTCAGAATCAGCCAGTATTTCAGGTGCAGAGTATCTTAAAGAGCTCGATATCGGAATGAATGAAATTCTGAGGCAATTTGAAGAAATCCTGAAAGAAACTCTCCTTATTTGGGGAAACCCGGGATCTGCTGAGTTCTCAGGCAGAAATACCCAGGCAATAGAAAATTTCGGAGAATCTGCCCTTGTCAACGTTGTCCTGGAATTCATGCAGAAGGAAGGGTACCAGGACTTGCTGGAAAGAATTCTGGAAGGGCTATACCGGAGGATTAACGAATTCATTTCGGAAATGGAAGAAAACCTGGAGCTTTTCGATACCCTTGCTCTGCTATTTCCCCAGCGCAACTGGAGTTATTCTGTAAAAGAGCTTAAAAAAGAGCCTTTTTATGTGCAGCTTAAAATGCTTAAAAATTATTCGGTTTTCTTTGAAAAAAGTCCAGACCTGAAAAAAATTGTAGATTTCATAGGCAGACGTGAGTTTGACCCGCCCTCGGACCGTATACGCCTTTCACCTTTCGGAAAAAACCGAATCCAGAGCGTGCGCTTTTCCGATTCAATCAATAACCTGCTGCCCATGGAAGCCGCAAAACTCCTGAACCCTTCCCTGAAAAAGAAGTTTTATGCGGATATGCTTGAGGGAAAACTTCTGAGTTACCAGCTCCTTGGAAAACATTACACAGGCCCTCCTCACATAAAGCCAAGAGGCTCGATGATTGTACTTGTAGACACCTCCGGGTCTATGCACGGAGCTCCCCAAACTTTAGCTAAGTCTGCTGTGCTGGCTATGGCAAAACGGATGCTTTCCCAGCAGAGGGACATGAAAGTTATCCTTTTTGCCTCGACGAGTCAGCATCTGGAAATCGAACTTACCAGCAGGAAAAAAATGTCCGAAAAGTTTCTGAATTTCCTGCTCTATACCTTTGGCGGAGGAACGGACTTCAATACCGCCCTTGCCTCAGGCCTTAAGTCCCTAAAAGAAAAAGATTTTCAGGGTGCAGACCTGCTCTTCATAACCGATGGCAAATCCGAAGTCTCTGACGGATTGGTACTGGCCCGCTGGGAAGAGGCAAAAAAGAAGTATAACGCGAAGGTCTATTCGCTGATCGTAGGCAGCAGCGGAGCAGGCGGGCTGTCTGAAATCTCGGATTATACTTATTTTGTGGAAATGGAACTGGATTCTGAAGGCAGCGGCGGGTTTGTAAGGCTAATCGAATCTAAAGAAGAGAAAGCTACGAAAGCCACAGATTCCAATAAAGCAAAAAATTAAGAAAGGGTTATTAACCCCCCTTCTCTTCCGTTCAATTTCCAGATTTATTCCCCTAAGGACTGCTTATTATAATCTGAAACCTATTATGACTCAGTTCCAAAATCTAGTGATGAAAGTAAGTGTAACATCACTACATAAATTTATAATTCTCTAATTATGTAATGATGTTACGGCAAAAACAATGGTAATTATAAATCTTACTCTTAATAACTTATCGGAACTCCCTGCTCTCTCATACCTTTTTGATAGTTATAGCAATGATTACGAATATACCACAAGAGGAATTTTTCGTAGAAAAATTCCTCCAGCCTGCCCTATTTGCAGTGCTCCTATGGTTCATAACGGCTATAATCTATACATCAAAAAAGGTCTTGGAAAAATCAGCATTGGTCGATACAAATGCCAAAATTGTGGTAGTACAGACGAAGAAGATCATAGTTTTTGGGAAGGTCTGAAAACTTTACTTTTTGATTCATTCAATAATTTTTTCCAGGTGCTCAGATACCATAAAGTTTCTTATGATGGAATTTCTGATATAATGAGCTTCATATTTCCAAGATCAAGAAGCACTATTTTTAGAACATTCAACAAAGAAATGGAACAGGAAAATGTTCCAATTTTAGAAAATGTACATATGGTGCACTATGACGAACAGCATCCAAAAGAGGGACGTTGTCAGAAATACCGTTTAACATTACTGGATGCAAAAACTCAAAGAACAATAGCAGATGAACTTTTTGAGGATAAAAGTTCAGAAACCATCAAAACGTTTCTACGAAAAAATCTAGATACATCAGAACCTGTGTTTATTGTTACGGATTTTGATAAGAGATACCCAGATATTTTAAAGGAAGTTTTTGGGGATAAGTTAGTGCATCAATACTGTTTGATGCACTTAAACAAGCTTATAGTTAGCGATTTTCCGAAGAAAACAACAATTGAACAGGAACTATTAAAATACAGGTTATTGAATATATTTTACAATCGTGAAAATGAGATTAAATTCCTGGAAAAAATTCTATCTGAAGAACTTAACGTAATTATGAATGAAGAAAAGCATCAAGAATGGAGTATAAAGGCAAAAAAGGAATTTAACCGATTTAGATATAAATTGAAGCTAGAAA
>NZ_LMVP01000040.1 GCF_002287235.1 Methanosarcina spelaei | reverse complement strand
TTCTATGTCCCATCTTGCTCCATATAAGTTTGCAATATCTTTTGCATTCAAAATCTCTTTCTGAATATTTGTGATATAAATGTGGTGCTTTTCATCCTCGTCATTATATACTGCAACAAGACGTACATTCATCTCATCCTGTTTTTGCTTGCCTTTATATTCTCTTCTTTTGAATGCTATTTTTACAACTGCATCAATATCTTTTCCAGAAAGTTGCTTAATGCACTCACTAATAGGTTTCCCTATGAAATCTTTGCACTTTGTTTTAGGCATTCCTTCCTCTATTGAAACAACAACAGGATCCATATTCTTTTTAATTCTTGAAACGAAATACCCCCCATTTTCTTCAACCCTTGCAAACATCTGAGTTTTGTAGAAACCAAGATCAACAAGGAGAATACGGTCTTTGATCCAGGGACCGATTTTCAATGTTTTTATCTCAGCTGATTTTTCGGAGTACAGAGCAACGGTTTTAGGGCCGTTAGCAACCGCACTTACCATAACTCCGACTTTTACTCCAGCAGCTACTGTTCTTGCTCTTGCTGCTGGAAATTTATCTGATAAAGAAGAGTGAAGACGAACAATTGTGCTGTCCTGAATGACAATATCCTGGAAGTTTTCGAGCTTCTTGCTAAGTTTTCTACCAGGTTCTTTTGCAAGTTCTTCTATGCCGTGAATTACGCACTGATGCAGGAACTCAACTAGTTCTGGAGTAAAACGATAGTACCAGCTGCTATCGCTTATGGTTTTATGGGACTCAGTTTCATATTCTCGTTTCAAACTGGAAAGTGTACGCTGCAAGCGTACGCCAAAACTAAGAGTTAAAACCCAAAAGATGATGACAGGGTCAATTTTGCGCTCACGTTTTATAAGACCAGTTTCTTTGGCAGTTTGCCTTAACCACTCTTCGGGAAACATTTCCCGAAGAGAGTCTTCAAGAGTAGGTGGGGGACGAGGAGACATAGAGATACATGTGTTAAGGTATTGTCATATAAAAACATCTTCAAGAGAAGGAATTTAGTGCTTAACCGATGACCAATGAAGTATCTTTTAATTCATCGGCTTGCAATATTCAGGTTTTTTGTGAATCCTATGAATATACTAGAATGCTTGTACAGCAAGATGTCCAAAAAAAGTACTTTTAATAACACTGTTTTAATGTATAACCTTATATATAAATGACCGACTAAACGCTCATATAACCCTGATAACCGGTTTCATCTTCGCAGGAAAGCAATGATTGACTCTCCTCAACCTGCTAACTAGCAGGTCAATATCAGAAAAAAGGCCTTACAACCACTGAAAATCCTGAAATGGCTTCTTAGGAGATCGATCCCGAATTCTCGTAAATGTGAATAATCTGCATTCTAAAATAAATTTATATGCACTGGAAAGTACTTAAGGACAGGAATGTTATAAAAACTAAAAGTGGCTTGCCGAATTTAAATAAAGAGATTTACGAAGAATTACAAAAAAGTAACTGGAGAGAATTGAGAGAACCTGAAAGTCAGATGGGTAAGTATTCCTATCGATATCATTTGATCATTAATCTTTTAATTGAACAATTGATAATGGGAACACTGATGCTTATAAGCAAAGGTTGCTGGCTATCAAATAACTGTCTTTTTTAAGTTGAAACAGTGGCTTTATATTCCGATATTGTTAAACCATATAGTGAATTGCGTACCTTTATTGCTTTTAATTTCTAAACAGCCGTCTATTTGTTCAACAAGAAGTTTACTAGCTGGAACCCAAGGGAATTTGAACTCTTAGTGTCTATCTCTTCCGAAACTCCTTTCCCATTGTCTGATACTTCTAATATGTAATTGAAATTATCTTTGCAACCTTCATCTTGACTGGAAATCCCATTCACTCGGGTAGAAGTTTCACTCTTGTGAAGATTTATCTTGATTTCTCCTTTCCTTCCTACAGGAAAAGCATGTTTAAAAGAGTTTGTAACCAGTTCGTTTACAATAATCCCAAGAGGGACTGCAGTATCCATGCCAAGATAAATTTGATCAAGGTTCAATTTCAATCCAATACTTTTATTTCCAAGATTATATGAACTGAAAAGATCTTCAGTTAATTTATTTAGATAATCTGCAAAGTCAAGGGTATCGATATTATCACCTTTATACAGCTCTTCGTGAATAAGAGCCATTGAAGCTACACGATCCTGACTTTCTTTAAAGGCCTCAACAACTTCCGGAGTTTTACAAGTTTCACGGTTAAAGAATGTTTCTGATTGAAGGTCAAGCAAAGATGAGATTACCTGCAGATTATTCTTAATCCTGTGGTGAATTTCCCTTATACGGGTTTGTTCTACCTTTGCCAGAGCTTCTTCTGTCTTTTTATGTTCTGTTATATCTTGAGTTGTACCTATGACCCTAACAGGGTTCTTTTTTTCATCGAAAACAATTTCAGATTTCGCATGGACTATGCGTTCTTTCCCATTTGCTATGATTATCCTGAAATTAACGTCAGCAGGCTTTCCGTTTAATCCCTCTTTAGCAGCGTTATCTACACGATCTCGATCATCTGGATGCACGTAACTTAAGAAGATATCGTAATTTACTTTCAATTCTTGCGGCTTAAGTCCAAATATACGATACATTTCATCAGACCAATGAAACTCGTTGCTTATGAAGTCCAGTTCCCAGTTTCCAAGATGAGCTATTTCTTGAGCTTCTGCAAGACTTTTTTCACTCTTTTTCAATGAATCATAAGCTTTCTGAAGTTCTATTGTACGTTCTTTAACCAGCTTATCTAAATTGTCGAGTGTGTCGTTCAGTTCAGCTTCAACTTTTTTGCGCTTTGTGATGTCGCTGGCTGTACCAAGCCATTCAACAATTTCTCCATATACATCCAACATGGGAACCGCACGCGAGAAAATCCATCCCAAACTGCCGTCTGCTAGCCGGACCCGATGTTCCAGTTCATAAGTGCTCTTTGTCCGGATAGCTTCACTGATAACGGCCATCACATAAGGCTGATCTTCCGGAGGAACATATTCCTGAAGCCAATTACGATTTGGGCTTTCCGTGTTGACAAGAAAACCCCGACCGTAGAGATAGCGCATCTCGCTCCAGTCCGGGTTCACGCGGTATACCATTTCTGAACTGGCCGTCACCAGAGTACGAAATCGCTCTTCACTCATACTCAGAGCTTCCTCAACTTGCTTGCATTCACTATTATTTTTCTGACAGGAACTTTCTATTCTCTCCCATTTACCTTCTTTTTTAGTCAAAGCAAACGGGTGGTTTGCAACAATGTCCAGAATCTCAACTGCACCATATTTGTCAATTAGATATAGTCAACTCTTAATATAATGCAACATTTATATATTTAATATGATTATATTATTGCAGTTATGAGTTTAGAGATGTTTACTACTCCTGATATTACTACAGCTATCTGTCGTTCCTGTGACAAAAATGAGAAGTTCAGACTTCAAGTGTTATTATTGGTTAAAAATGGTTTGAGCCCAGCTAAAGTTGCAGAAGATTTTTCAGTTCACCGTTCAACAGTTCATCGTTGGATGAAGCGAGCTGAAGAAGAAGGTTTGTCCAGCCTTAAATGCAAACATGGTCGAGGAGTAAAGTCTTTTTTAAGTGCAGAGCAACTCTCTGAATTAAGGGAAGCATTATCAAAACCTATCCCAACAGACGATGGTTTTTCTCGTGGTTGGCAAACAAAAGATGCAATTCAGTTTGTCAAAGAGAAATTTGGAATATCTTATTCCAAATCAAGAATGAGACAAATTATTAAAAATTTAGGATTTAGTAGAGTTACATGTAGACCCCAATCAAAAAGGCGAAATCAGGCATTAACAAACGAATTTATTACTGAAATAAAAAAAAAGACTCCTAAATCCTAACTATTTATTCGTCACCCAGGATGAGAGCACTTTTTACGTAGATTCAAACAGATCAAAATGTTGGGCAATAAAAGGCTCTAAACCTGTTAAATTTATAAGCGGTTCAAAAGATAAAATCAACATTGGAGGATTCTATACTGAAAACGGAGACTTTTATTGGTATGATTTAGGAACTAAAAAGAATACGGACTCTTTCTTAAAATCATTAATAAAGTTTAAAAAAGACATAGGAAGAAAAATATTTATTACTATGGACAGAGCTCCATGGCATAAATCAGAAAAATCAAGGGAATTCTTTCGAAAAAACAAATATTGGTTGAAAATACTGCTTTTTCCTCCTGCTACTCCAGATAGGAACCCAACAGAATTTTGTTGGAAAATAACAAGAGAGGATTTAACGTCAATAATATCATTCAAAAATGTTAAAGAACTAAAAGAGGAACTCGATGAATATTGGGGGAAGCATACATTCACACACAAAATGTCGCATTATTTAAAGTGGTGACTATAGGTGCAAAGAACTATAATCGAGTACCTGTCTATAGCAGAACCCAGTAATTTTTCATGACCAAAAAAGTCGCTTCCACTATATCTCAAACCATCGTATCCACTGGCGAGAACCTTACTGGTTTTTTCAGTCAAGTAGTTTAATAGCGTTTGTGGATCTAAAACGTCTTCTTCTGCGTGCCAGTAAGGATAGGGAACAATTTCGATTTTCCCGTTTTCTAAATAAGCGTCAATATCGGGAATAGCCGCTTTCAAGGCTTCTTTTGCTTCTTCTTCCTCTACAGGTTTTGATATGACCCATAAACAATACTCATTATCTTCAAGTCCTGCTTTGAAATAAGGGATAAGTATGTCCATTAAATCTTTTTTTGTCCTGTAGAACTGACAGAAGTGTGTTCCCCAACGTAAATCCCCAATAATATCAATACCTGAAGTTCTATTACCGTTTCTCATAATATTCTCTGATAATCGGTGTAAAGTCAAAAATTTCTCTTCTCAATATACTGCTTCACTTAATGTTTTCCCTAGCTCAAAATAGGTCAAAATTCTTTTTTCAGAAGTCATTTTTATAATTGAGTAACAATATAAAGTTCTCATTATATAAAAACAATCTTATAAATACTCCTCTATCGTACTGGCATACTCATAAAATTCATTATCCATGAGCTACCTGTAAAGAAAATATACGGTACGAGTTTTCGGAAGAAGGTATTCATTTTTCAGTTACATGTCCTGTAGCTGTCGCTTTACGTATCTGGAACAAGCCTATTATGGGATCCGGTTCATGAAGAGATGAAAGTCTCTGAGGACGTAATTCCAGCTGAAGAAGCCGTTCAGATAATTCTCAGAGCGTTGGGGATAAAAAAAGGATAATTGTAGTACCAGAGCAGCCAGGCGGGTGGTTTTAGCATGAACACTGCAATTTTTCTGAAGCAGCATAAGATTTGTTACTGAAAATGGTTCATGATCGACAGATAGAGTGGTCAAAGACAAGGAATGAGGGAGTTGAATCAGTAAGGAGGACTTAACCATATCAATGAGAACTATCTGTCTCTGAGCACAGGCAAGACCTTAAGTCTGCTAAATTTTTAAGGGTTACTTAGCTGGATAAGTTGTAGTTCTAGCTTAAACCCTCTTACTGATGATCTTATTTCTTTTGCTCAATATATCGATCTTTTGCTTCCTGAAGTACAGTGATTGCTGTTTCCAGGTCTTTCCAACCGATAACTTTTACGCGTTTTTCCTCTAAATTCTTGTAGGTTTGGAAGAAGTGAGTAATTTCCTTAAATAGATGAGGTGGAACCTGATCCACTGATTCAATATAATTCCACATAGGGTCATTCTTTGGAACACAGAGTATTTTTTGATCTCTTCCTTTATCATCTTCCATATCAAATAGTGCCACAAGATGTACATCTATTACGCAGCCCGGAAAAGTAGGTTCCCATGTTAAAACCATGGCATCTAAAGGGTCGCCATCAAGTGCCAGGGTATCAGGGAAAAAACCATAATCAGAGGGATATACCATTGAAGAGAAAAGCATTCTGTCGTATTTAATTACTTTCTTCTCTTTATCATATTCGTATTTATTCCGGCTTCCTTTAGGAATCTCGATAAGCACACTTTCAACCTGTCTTTCCGTCATACCATCACTACCTTTTTACTCCTATCGTTGTTTTTTATAATGCAAGTTATTTGTGAGTTCATGGACTATGTCCCCTGATAGGGTCATACTATTAAAATATGACCTCATGAGTTTAATTTTATTAATATGAAAAGAGAGACCGAAAAAATAGACTTGAGGTGTTCTTTTATCCTTTTGTTAGATCTGGAAGAGTCTGACAGGGTAATATGGAAAACTCTATGTCTACAAGAAGTTACCTTCACCTGATTTTTGGCATTGCACAAATGTAACAAAGCAGTCACTAAAATCATGCTGCATGCTTTTTCCGTAAAATGCGGAAGAAAGTCATCATGGGAGTTTGCTAATATTGATGAATTAAAAGGCATTCAATAAAAAAGACTCTCAATAAAAGGATTCTCAATAAAAGGATTCTCAATAAAAGGATTCTCAATAAAAGGATTCTCAATAAAAGGATTCTCAATAAAAGGATTCTCAATAAAAGGATTCTCAATAAAAGGATTCTCAATAAAAGGATTCTCAATAAAAGGATTCTCAATAAAAGGATTCTCAATAAAAAGACTCTATATAAAAATAAATACTGCTATGTTAGAAAAGTGTTTTCTGTTTTTCAGGTTTTAGTTCTTAAAATTGTATTGGTTCCCTATCTTAATCTGCCATACCTGAAATGACATCAGTTTTAATTGGTAAAAACACGATTATTCAAAAAATAAGGCAAGATATAATCACAAATCTTGCTTTTATTACAAGTATCGTTAAGGAAAAGTCCTTAAGGTAAGAAGGATCTTCGATATCTGTTTTTAATACTTGATCCTCTAATCTTACTTACCATTCTAATTTGCATTCAATTTGGCATTTTCATTTTTAACATTTTTTCACTTTTTTATCAGTAACCTGTATTTTTCAAAGTTACTCTTCCTGGGCAGAAAGGTTCGAAAAATTGAGAATTGAGACTTTCGACGGTATAAGTGGTAGATAATCAACATAACCAGAACCTTCCAATTTATAAGGTTCGTCTGCAAAACCATCTCTGTTTTTATCGGAATGCGTCTGTGAAAAGCCCCTACCTGAAGGGGTTGCCCAGCAGTTACCACCAATATAAGGGCCGCCTACTATATTTCCTCCAGTTGTTTTCGTAGTATTGAGGATATTTACGGCTCCAGTATCAAAATTCACATTCACTGTATTGTTAAACATATTATTAGTAATGGTAGATGGAGCATCAACAAGATATAGTCCATTATCACAGTTTGTAATTTTATTTCCACTAACTGTTATGGTTTGAAACATAAGGTCAAAGGCATATACTCCTGTTTCGCAGTTGTAAATCTCATTATTAAGAATAGACTCGCTTCCGCTGTTCATATAAAAACCAATATCTGCAGCCATACTAAAATTAGATATTTTGTTATTTTGAACCGTACAGTAAAAAGCGCCATTCGTACCTTCAATACGGTCAAACGAGAAACAAATACCTGAAGATTTTCCTGGGCCTCTTATGTCAAAGTCTTTTATTACAACGTTACTTTCATAAATATTAAAGGCATTGTTTTTAGCTTTAATTATTGCTTTATATGGACTGCTTGACTCTATAGTTATATTCGCAGTTGAGATCTTAATGTCTCCACTGTATGTTCCAGGTTTTACAATTATTGTATCTCCAGAATGAGAATTATCTACTGCTTTTTGAATCGAGTTTCCAGGCTCTACATAAATAGTTTTAGCAGAAGCGCTGCAAGTAATAGCTTGAAGTGAAAGCAATACTGCTAATATAATCAATATAATTTTTTTTGTTTCCCGCAAGACAAAACCCCGATAAAGTTCTTTGGTATTGATAAAGTTTCTTAGTTTACTCGCTTTGATTTAATCTCAAAGACTTGCTTATTATCAGAATTTAGTTGATTCTCAAATAACTACTTATCCAGAATTTAGTTAATTTTCAAGTATATAATAATCAAATATTTGTATTTTTAAACATATTTGACTATTACCTGAGCTACAGTACTTTATTAACAAAGATAAACACTTTGAGCTGTCCGTCGTACATGAGAACTTAACAGTTCATCATATATAACGACTTCAGTCTGTAAGATATAAAATAATATATAATTTTTCCTATCTACCCTGCATATATACTAATATTTTTTTAAATAATCTTAACTACTTATTATTTACTATATTTTTGTTAAGCAGTTTCAGTTTTAATCTAACAATCATCCCAGCTGGCTAAATCCAGCCTTTAATATTATCGATTCTTTCAGCTGGCTTATTCATTAGTTTAATTGTAGGAAATTACGGAAGCAAGAGAACCAGATAACTTTATAAAAAATAACTGAACTGTAAGATAAATATTTATAGTCAGTGAAAGTAGCTTCTATCAATAAAAAACATAAAAATTTCACAGTGGGGGAAAAACATGAAAATCAGAGTCGTTAGCTCAAGAGAAGAAATCTTTACATTGAATCCTAATGAACGCATTGTTCACCTGGCTTTCAGGCCTTCGAACAAGGATGTATTTGGACTGGTTGAAACCTGCCCTAAAATTGATGTGATCCAGTTACCTAAATCCTACATGGGCACAATCTCAAAGTCCATAGAGATGTTCCTTGAGATGCAAAAAATCCAGCTTATCGAAGGTGATGTATGGGGTCACAGGAAAGATATTAACGAATACTACACAGTTCCGTCCTCGGTTATTGAAAGAATAAAAGAAATGAGAATTGAAGGTAAATCAAATGAAGATATTGAAGCAAAGGTTTCAAGGGAAAGCAAAATTAACCCTGAAATGGTTGCTTATATCATGAACAAGGAAGCTCCTGCCTGAGTTGATACATATCGGATATCTTGAAACTTTTTCACTGGAGATTTGACCGCACTCAAAAATAGTCCGAAAATTTTCAGGCCTTTCAAGGATTCATGTTATTCCTTGGTCTCCAGCTTAAGTTTTTCTTTCATAGAAGCTCTATAAAGTTCCATGGACTAAAATTTAGCCTGTAATTCCTACTTCAAGGAATTCAACAGGAGCATTTTCTTTTTGTCACTGTAGCGTTTCACCTTTATTTTTGAAAATTTTAACTGATTTTTTAATTGAGTTTTTAAATCTTTGAGTCTTCTATCTGTTCAAAAGTAAGCTTTTGAATTTTGATCTTCTGGCTGTGAAACCTATCTCTTTCGAGTGTAACAATTCTCAGGAAACCTTCTTTCTCAGGGCACAAGTTGAAAGTTCTTCCATTTTCAATTGGAATATTTTCCGGATTTCTGTGGCCGTGAACCTGGTAAGTGTTCTCATTCGTATTTTTATTAAAACTTTCAGCGACCAGATACGCATCACTGGCCTCTCCTACGCCGTTAATCATCTGATTGGCTCCGACAAAAACCAGATTTTCAGGAAGGCTGTTAAGCCCTCCGTGAGTTACAAGCACGCGTTTATTATAAAACTTATAATAAACACATGGTTTTAGTTTCTTATGTAAGTCAAGAACATTATTTTTTGTAATGCCTGACTGCTCTATTTTTGTCACATCGTACCAGGTATCTGCAAACTCGGAGACATGGTTTCGTTCTCCGCCTTCTGCCAGCCTGCAAAAACTTTTTTCATGGTCTCCTTCAAGCAGAATTACATTATTCCTGCACATAATGGAGATCAGGAACTTAATAATTTCAGTATTCTTAGTATTTTCAGTTCCACTGCCTATGTAATCTCCAAGGAAGATATACAGGTCACTGTCATTTAACCCGCATGCAAGATATTGCATAAGAGCCATGTAATTCCCAGCTATATTCCCAATATTGTGGACCTTTCTGTAGTTAGAAAAATCAGTAGGCTTGTATTGAATTTTTTCATGAAATTCCTGCGGCTTTATTACCGTGACAAATGACGGCACCTTTTGCCTGTTTATTATGGAGTACAATTCGTCAATTACAGTTTCAGGCACAACTTCATACTCAGGCCTTTTCCGGTTTCTCTCCTTTGCAATTTCAAGGGGAACCTCGGAAAAATCAACACAAATAGCTGAGTATCTGTAAGTTCTGACAAGCTTCCTGTACTTCGCAATATCTGCATTTCCTGCATTTGTCGCATCGAGAACTATGAAATCACCGTCCTCCATACGGCATTTAATGAGAGAGTAAATAAGTCCCCAGACCCGACGATTGATTTTCTGAGAGATTACAGTTTTTCCGGTAATGGAAAGTACAGGCGGCTTAATAAGCAGCCTGACACTGTCTGAAGAGATGGTATAAGGCTCAAGTTTATTTTCTCTGACAAAAGTTGACTTGCCGGAGCCAGGTATTCCTCTCAAAAATACCAGATACCTCATATCATACCTCAACAGTCTATATCATATTTCAACAGTCTGTCTCATATTTAACTATTAATCCCGTCTCCTGACTTTGATTTCAGATCTTCTGGTTTTATATTTTAGTTTTTACCTGCGAAATGATACCTGAGTTAATATTACTATTGATTTTTATAATATTTATTTGGATAATTTTATGGTATCTTTTCTCAAGCAGGTACAGGGGAAAATCGTGGATAGGGAGTTTACGAGATACAAGATAATTCCTGGAGTTTTGATGCTTAACTGGTACCATAAGAAAGACTCAGGTATGCAGGGCTCCTTCAGATTTCAATGGTGAAAGATATGACAAACCACAATGAAACCGATTATGTCCTGCCTGGAAAGGCAGAATCTTACTGGATAGCAACCACGCCTGAGTCCAGTTATCCTCCTATTTCTGGAGATACTCACGTGGATGTGGCAATTTTAGGGGGAGGAATAGTGGGCATTACAACTGCTTATCTTTTAAAGGAAGCAGGAGTGCCGTCTGTGGCAGTGATCGAAGCAGATCTTATTATTACAGGAGTAACAGGTCACACAACTGCAAAAGTTACATCTCAGCACGGACTGATCTATGATCGCTTGATTTCAAAGTTTGGAAAACAACAGGCACAGCAGTACGCAGAATCCAATCAGGCAGCCATAGAAAAGATAGCTTCTATCTTAAGTTCAAAAGGCATCGACTGTGATTTTGTCCGTAAGCCGGCTTATGTTTATGCAAGCTCTGAAGAATCAGTTGGAGATATTCGGAATGAGGTTGATGCCGCTCAGAACCTTGGGATTCCGGCTTCATTTAAAGCTGACTTGCCTTTACCTTTTAAAACATACGGTGCAGTTTGCTTCGGTAATCAGGCGCAGTTCCATCCCCGAAAATATCTATGTGCCCTTGCAAGGGAGATTGATGGAGATGGGTGTCATATTTTTGAAAAGACGAGGGCATTGAAGATTGAAGGAGATAGCCCTGTAACTATAACGACAGATAAGGGAACCATTAAAGCACACAAGGTTATTCAGGCAACACATTTCCCAATTCACGATAAACCAGGAATGTTATTCCAGCGTCTTTATCAGTCTCGTTCATACGTGCTAGGGGTTCGTATTGAAGAGCCTTTTCCGCAAGGAATGTTTATTAGTGCCGAAAAACCTGTCAGATCTTTACGTTCCCAGTCTGCCGGAGAAGATGAGTTAATACTTGTATCAGGGGAAGGACACAGGACTGGAGAAGGGAATGAAATTGACCACTATAGAAACCTCGAGAAATGGATTAGGTCAGTTTACTCTGTCAATTCTATCGATTATCACTGGTCGACTCAGGATGTCATAACTGTTGACCACGTTCCTTACATTGGCCGGCTAACCTCAGACAACGAAAACCTGTTTATTGCAACAGGGTTCAGGAAATGGGGCATGACCACAGGTACGGTTGCAGCCATGATTCTTACAGATATGATCCTTGGGCGGGCTAATCCCTGGGAAGAAGTCTATAATCCTTCGCGATTCAAACCTCTTGAATCGGCTAAAACTTTCTTTTCACAGGTTGCTGAAGCGACTAAAGGCCTTGTGGGAGATAGGATAGTTCCAGTTCATGAAAAAGCTTCGCAGATTTTGCCAGAGGAAGGTGCAATTGTCAAAATCGAGGGTGAAAAGGTTGCTGCATACAGGAATGACGCAGGAGTGCTTCATAAGCTTGATCCTTCCTGCAGGCATATGGGATGTATTGTTTCCTGGAACAATGCAGAAAATACATGGGACTGTCCGTGTCATGGTTCTCGATATAACGCAACAGGAGAAGTAATTAAAAGTCCTGCAGTATATGGACTTCCCGAAAAGAAAGTGAAGGAGTAATATTCCAGTACCTGTACAGAGACGCACAGTTATATTGGGCGAAACACTGGGTGAAACTGGACGAAACATTGGGCAAAGCATTGGGTGAAACAGTGCTCTACTAATCGTTCACCTATATCAATAAGAGGGCAATGAGGGGGTTCTTGAGCTCTTAGAATAGTGAGAATAAAGATGAGAGGATCCATATGACAGACAGAGTGAACACTGGCTATAATCTGCCTGGCAGGGCAGAATCATACTGGCTGGCAACTACCCCTGACTCAAACTATCCTGTTCTTCCAGGAGATGTTCGCGTTGATGTGGCAATAATTGGGGGAGGAATTGTCGGAATTACTTCAGCTTTTCTTTTAAAGCAAGCAGGAGTGTCAGTCGCCTTGATTGAAGCAGATAGGATAATAAAAGGGGTTACTGGCTATACGACTGCAAAAATAACATCTCAGCATGGCTTGATATATAATAGACTTATCTCCGAGTTAGGAAGAGACCAGGCGAAACAATATGCTGACTCTAACCAGGCAGCAATCGAGAAAATTGAGTATATAGTTCGTTCGTGGGATATATCCTGTGATTTTGCCCACAAGCCAGCATATGTCTATGCTGGGTCTGAAGATTCTGCGCAGGATATTTTAGATGAAGTTCGGGCAGCCAGAAGCCTGGGACTCCCAGCCTCTTTTGAAGATAGTGTGCCGTTGCCTATTGAAACATATGGCTCAGTCCGCTTCAATCACCAGGCCCAATTTCATCCTCGAAAGTACCTGTGTGCACTCGCCAGAGAGATTGAGGGAAATGGTTGCTATATCTTTGAAAAAACACGGGCACTTGGAATAGAAGGAGGAGAGCCCGTAGTACTGAAAACTGATAGGGGAACCGTAAGAGCTGACAATATCATTCAGGCAACTCATTTTCCTATTGTTGATAATCCTGGAGGATTATCCGATAAGTTATCTCAATCAATGTCATATGCGCTTGGAGTACGCATTGAAGAGAAGTTTCCGGACGGGATGTTTATTAACGCTGAAAAACCGGCCAGGTCCTTGCGCTCCCAGCCTGCAGAAGGAGGTGAACTGGTACTTGTAGTTGGTGACGGGCATCCTACAGGTCATGGAAATCCAACCCATGAGCATTGTAGACATCTTGAGGCATGGGCCAGGTCGATCTATAGTGTACGGTCTATTGACTATTATTGGTTGACAGAGGACGTTATGCCTGATGACGGCATACCGCTGATTGGAAGACTCACTCCTGACAGTGGACACTCTTATCTGGCAACCGGATTCCGAAAATGGGGTATGACAACAGGCACTGCTGCAGCAATGATCCTTACGGATATGATTCTTGGAAGGGATAATCCCTGGACTGAGGTATATGATCCTTCAAGATCTAAACAGGTCTCAATTGTTCAGGAGGATATCTCCGGAGTCGAACCAAATCAGGGAGTCCTTATTGAAAAAGGGAAGGATAAGGTAGCAGTATATAGCCTAGCTTCGGCAGGTTAACGCAACTAGAGGTATATATTTTCATATTCCTCTCCC
>NZ_LMVP01000039.1 GCF_002287235.1 Methanosarcina spelaei | reverse complement strand
GGTAAATACCTTCATATCTCGAGCATTTCCAACTATTACAGGTAGATGCTTTATCAAAGAATCATAAATAGGAACCCAGAAATCACTTGTTGACTCACATGCAACAACATTACATTTTTCGGATATTACCCAATTTTTAAGGGCTAAAATTCCTTCGTCATCTCTGTTGAAACGTTGCTGTTGTTTTTCGCCAGATCTACTGAGAATTGTAGCAATGAAAAAGATTTTGTGAATGTCTAGACCACAAGCTTTGTTTATGACTTCAATCATATAACATCACCCAATTTATTTGGGCAGTCGAATTGCCTAAAAGGCCAATTTAGCATCCGTGATCAAAGTCACATTTGAGCCTTCGATGGCAATTCACTGATTAGTTTTCTGACGGTTTTGAAAAACCAAAATAAGGACAACCTTACTGCCCAAGGTAATAAGGGCTTAATAGTCAAAAAAGAGGGCGTAGAGTACTTTCATTGATTTGTGCATGTTATTCGAAGAATTTCATGTACGTTTTATGTATAAAGCCTATTTTGAGGATCTCAAATTAGCTTCTAAAATCTTTAATCTTTTGATATCTACTTTTTGCAACTTCTTTTTGCAGCTATTTTTCCGGTTTATAACCGGGTTGATCATAAAACTCCAGGTTGTTTGTATTCTCATTTTTAAGTTTCCTTACCTCTTCCTGATTAAGTATAGGTTGAGTAAATATATATTAAATAAAAATAAAATCACAATTGCTAATTTCCTGTAATTTGTTTTACATGCTATTGCCCTGCTGACTGCAGGTCAAACCTGTAAATGTGGGGAAAATATCCTGTAAAAAACTGGTTGGGGAGCCGTGATTTTATGGATCTTAAAGAAAAGATAGACATGATAGGGCGTTTATATCTTGGGCTTGAACAAATAGAAGACTGTGAGGAGTTTTCAGCTTTGATTCCCGAAGTTCGAACAAATTTTGTTTATGCCTCAAAAAAATCAGCCACTCCTGAAGATGTTGTTGCTGTCGATGGGAGGATTTCCATAGTTGATGGGTTTCCAAAAGCTACTGGGAGAATAAAATTCGGGGCTTCTAGCTATATGGCACACCTTGTGCTGGAAATCCAAAAAAAAGATTCTGAGATAAGGTCTATTATAGATTTTGCAAATAACCTGGAGATTGCTGAGTTTTTGCAAACCTACTGTAAAGAAAAGGGATGGGACTTTTCGGTTGTAGACAGACGCTTTGAACCTGAGAATATGAAGGATGCAGAAGGGGAGGCCATCTCCTGGATGGTCGAAGAGGCTATTCGGGCTGCAGGAGGCAAAATGCCCAGGGTCTTTTACGAGACAGGTGCAGTTGGAAAAGAGCCTGTGAGTATTCTTGTAGGAAAAGACCCACTCGATGTTGCAGAACAGATATGTGAACTTGCCAGGAGTTACCACGAATCAGGACAAAGAACGAAATAAAAAAAAAAGACCATGAGGTAAAAAGCAGGAAATAGAGAAAGTAGGAAGGAATGGGGAAAGGGTCGTAGAACCCCTCTCCTTCCGTGGAGTAGTGAAGGAAACCGATTCTTCGGCTCTTCTATATAAACCGGCATCCAGAGGTTAGGATTGCCGGTTTTAAAATCCATTTTAAGATGTGTGGTTTGTTCGCTTTTACACGATATTAATAGATCTTTGGAATATATATAGCTATGTGCTGTGTTAGTGTACTACATACTGACAGACTACACGTCAATGCGACATCCCGAAAAATCATCGATTCCCAAGAGAGCATATATTTGCCAGTTATAGTAGTCTTATAGATATTGTTTAATAATCTGTTTTAAAATCTGAAATAAAATAGGAATTTAAAATGGAAAAGATGGAAATCTAGTCAGTTCTCCTGGATGGAAAGCAAGGAAAAAGAGGAACTTTGACATTTTTTATAACGGGCTTGATGAAACCTCTGTCGAGTTTCCAAATTTAAGCGTCCTTCCGGTCCCGTCAACGATTGTCTTTTTTCCATCCACATTGATGAATCTCACTGAGATATTTCCATCCTTATCATATTTTGTCCAGACTGTGGTATTCTTATCTTCGGACCACATGTACTCGAATCTTGAAGTGTTTCCTTCAGTACCGGTTTCTACACAAGCTTTACAGAGAGTTTCATTTCCAAATTTTTCAGTTCCAGTAATTGTTAAGTTCAGGCTCTTCCCGGTAGCAGGATCTGTAACTTGAAGCTGAGAACCTACAGGGCACCAGCTGCCATTACCTGACTCAGGAAAACTGACATTTATTTCAGTCTCATTATTTGAAACTGATAATTTCATTCCATCTTTACCGATGCAACCAAAGCTGATAAATGCTGCAAGAATGAGCAGGACGACTAAAACTCGTTTTTTTGACAAACCTACACCTCAATTCATTAATTTCAATTAAAACATTCAGGGCTTTTCACTTTTTAGATATTATTCGTTTAAATTTTAGATTATGTTTTAGAACATATTGAACAAATATTATTCACTGTTAAATAAAACCTCTGATTTAAATTTTAAATATATAGTTTAGAGTATATTGAATAAGTGTGGTCAACAGTAATTCGTATACAGGGGTTTAACAGAGTTTTTACATCCTACATATGATGCATATTCCTTATCAAGCTATGACTCTTGATATTGCAAGTTCAATACAACAATCATTTTTTGATTAATGAACAAAATGGTATATTTTAGAATAAGGATAGATGAATTTTAAAGCAAGAATAGATGAATTTTAAAGCAAGAATAGATGAATTTTAAAGCAAGAATAGAAGATATGCCTTTATTGTATCATAAAAGGAGTGGATGGAACGGAAGGAAGTCATTTTAAAAGAGTTCTAATTGCAACCGACGGCTCGGAAAATGCGGAAAAAGCGGCTTCTTATGGAATGTATCTCGCAAAGGCAGCTTGTGCTGAAGTGCATGCCCTTTATGTAATTTCAACTCAGCATGCAGTAACTACGCGAACGGTTAAGAGCTGGAGTGAAGGACTGGAAGAATATCTTAAGGATAAAGGGAGAGTTGCAATTGGCAACGTGGAAAAAATGGGAGAAGAAGCCGGGGTTAAAGTTAAGTCCGTGTTCCTGAAAGGCATTCCTGCTGATAAGATCCTTGAATATGCCCGGGAAAACAATATTGACCTTATAGTAGTGGGCACACATGGTCTTACAGGTATCAAAAAATTCCTGATTGGCAGTATTGCAGAAAGAGTAGTAAGGCATTCAAGGGTTCCAGTAATGGTTATTCGGTGAACGCAGACATTGGAGGTCTGCTAATTCTTATTTTCGGTGCCAAAAATGTTATTTTCAAAATCTATTCTTCGATTTATTTTTTAATTTTATAGGCTTCTTCTAGATTTGCTAGGGCTTGTTCTTAGATTTGGTGGCTCTTCGCTGGTTTATATTGGTTGAAAATAATTATTCAGTTACAAAGTAACCAGGCAAAAAGAGAAACATAAAGCTTGAATGTCATTTTCAACCACAAATGTTTCTATATTATACATATGTTACTTTGATATTTAAGAGATAAATCTAAATTACCCACTCTAAACAGCGAAGAGTCGATTTGTTCTTAGATTGTTCTTGGATTTTTTCTTGGATTGTTCGTGGACTTGTTCGCGGATTTGTTCTTAATCATCTTAGGTTACAGCTTCAATCCTCAAAGATTCCTGAGCCTTTAAACACGTTTTTTGCTTCCTCAAAGCTCAGGTCCTCAGGGGGTACGATAATATCGGACTCAAGAATCTCCTCCGCTTTAATCGGCTCCCCTCTTTCCTTTATTTGGGAGACCAGTCTGGCAAGTTCGCTTCGGAATTCTTCAACCTTTCCTTCATTAACCAGATCTACAATCCTATTATCAATCTGGTTCAACTCGTCACAGAGAGCTTCAGGTGCCCTGTACTGGCCTTCACCCATAATCCTGATTATCAATCTTCAGACCTCCTTTCGTTCTTCTGTGCCTTCTTCTTCGGTTTTTGCTTTTTCAGGCCCTTTTCCGGCTTCGGCTTTAAGTCTGGAGAGTTCAGATTCTACATTACTCTGGGCACTGATTTTTGCAAGTTCCCGATCTATTTTGTCCTTGCCGCCTGTAAGATCCTCAAGTGTGCCAGCTTCCATAAGCTCGTCAATTGCCTCAGCCCGTGCTTTCATCTCTTCGGTTTTATTTTCGGCCCTTTCGAGCGCAAGGCCTACATCTGCCATTTCTTCACTGATGCCGGTAACAGATTCGTTTACTTTCACCTGGGCCTCAGCAGCTGAGTACTGGGCTTTAATTGACTCTTTCCGGGTTCTGAAAATCTCCACTTTTGTTGAAAGGCGCTTTTCCGAAGCTATCAATTTTTCTTGCTGCTTTTCAAGCTCTACAATTTCCCTGTCTATTTCTTCTACCTGCTGGGCAAGGGCTGCTTTTCTCTCAAGGGCCAGCCTTGCAAGATCCTCCCTGCCAACGGCAATTGCATCTCTTGCCTGTTTTTCAAGCTTATCAGTGTTTTGAATCAGCTTTACACGCTGGAGCTCCAGGCGTTTTTTTGAGCTTGTAACTTCCGCAACTCCTCTCTTCACATTCTGAAGCATTTCGAGCTGCCTCTCATAGGAATAGTCAAGTGTTTCCCGCGGGTCTTCCATCCTGTTAAGAACTGTGTTCATCTTCGATTTAAATACTGTTTCCATTCTTTTAAATAATCCCATGTACTTTCCCCTTTGATTTTTTTAAAGACCTCAAGTCGAATAGGTCTGAGGTTGAATGCTTTTTTTATTCCTGACAAATCCTTTCCGGCACTTCATCCGGCATTTCTGGTATCCTTGCTGTCTATTTGTTTTCATAAGAGTAATATAATTAGTTTATCTATGTTCCTATCTATAAATTATTCTCCATAATCAAATAGTTCTATTTCTTGAATAAGGTATATTTCTCCCCAAATCAAGTATTTCTTTCCCCAAATGAGATATTTCTTTTTTTCGGGTTTGTTTATACAAAATTAAAGTGCTTTATAAGTTTATGAATATATATAATAAATGGTTATTCGTGGGCATGCGAACGATTTATATATTCTAAGTGCAACTTATCTAAAGATATTATGGCAAAACCTGAGGGTAAAACCGAATTTTTTTATAATGATAACGGGCTGATAGCAATAGGCAGTCCTGTTAAACTCCAGATTCTTAATTTGCTCAGGGAAGAACCCAGGACGTTTGATGAAATCGTAAAGTTTACAGCAAAAGCCAAATCAACTATTTCCGTACACCTCAATAATCTAAGGTCATGTGAGCTTGTGGAAGAAAACATTGACCCAGAAGACCGTCGCCGAAAGGTTTATTCCCTTACTTCCCGCTACATGGGTTGCTTTCAGGAACCTTTCATAGAACGTTACAGGAGTTTACTGGAAAAAGCCCCTGCATATGGAAATGACAGGTTCTGCTTTGCAGAAATCCTGCTCCATGCTCTTTACTTTGGCTTTGAGGCATACGGAATTGACAATGCCCCGATTATAAAAACGATAGGAAGTGACCTTGGAAGATCTATTTCTCCCATTTTCGAATCCGAAACCTTTGAGGAACTCCTGAGAGAAATAGGGAATTTTCTTGAATTCCAGGGAAAATGCCGGGTTACTACACTTGTAAATATCCCTGCTCTTCAAATTGAAGACGATTTCAAAGCCAGATCAATACCGGTAATAGGAAAACCTTTCTGCACCTTAAGAGAAGGCATTATTGAAGGAATTCTGAGAGGAAAGTTCGAGAAAGAGTACAGAGTTACCGAGATTGAGTGTTACGGGTCAGGGCATGAACACTGCCTTTTTAAGATAACAATATAAACTTATTTTTCGCACTGGCAGTGCCGCATTTTAATTATTATTAATAACTCCAGATTTTAATCGGCACTCTATTCTCAATACTAACTGGATTATTAAAATTTTTCAGGGTCGGCTCTTTTTTCAGACTTTTATCTGTTTTCTTGTCAGGTATCAGTTGTCAGTTAGCATCTCCGATTATGGCCCCCATTTCGGATTTCAGGCGAGGCCCTATTGCTGCAACTATACCAGGGCCGTCGGTATTTTCCCGGCAGACGATTGCATGCTCCAGCAGCCCCAGACGCTCGATTTCATAAATATCTCTTCCGTGACCTGTTTTTTTAATTGCGCTTTTGATTTCCGAGCGGGTTGCCCCATTAACAGTTACTCTATCAGTAGCTGCCTTTTTCCAGTTCCACCAGATATCTAGCTGCTTTTTAGTAAAGCGAGCTTTTAAATTCTTATTCGCCTCAATAACCTCGATTTCAACCGGTAAATGAGGGATAAGACCGAATCTGGAGGCAAGCTGTTTTGGCTTTCCGCTGCCCAGAGCTTTCAGTTCCTCGGTTTCAACTCTTACAGGCACTCCAATATTGACCAGAAAAGCATCCTCTAAAAAAGCCTGGAGAAAACCAATGTATACCTTTTCGGGTTCAGCTTTTTTCGCAGGTGTCCCATATCTGGCAGTCAGCAAATTCGCAGATACTTCCTCATCTTCGCCTTCAAGGGTGAACTCGGCCCAGTTTTCAGGAGTAATAGAAATCTCAACATTTACTTCAAGGTCTTTCAATTCATTCTCAACCAGAGTTTTCAAAAGTCCAGCCATCCTTTCCCGGTTCTTTCCGTAAATATGCTGGAGGGTTACAACTTTTATCATATTTTTTCCTGCCAATTCTCTCTTCTGCTTTGTTTTTACCGGGAACTGAATTACTCCTCGCTCCTGAGGTAAGCTTCCAGAAGCTCTTCACTTTCTTCCAGGGCTGAGATTACAGTCTCACTAATGGAGCTTTCTGCCCTTTCAATCTGGTTCTGGAGTTTTTTAATGTCCCGACTGTAAGGACCAAGTTTACGGGAAATTGTATCCTTACTATCTCCATGCTCTATTGCATCCCTATGAATACTTTCGATTTTGTTCCTGAGTTTTTTAATCTTCTCAAAAATTTCAGCATTAAGAGGGTCAAGCTCTTCTGCCTGTTCAGGTTCTTTCTCACCTTCCTTTTCTGCAGCTTCTTCCATTTCAGGACTTATGTCTCGGGATTCCTCTTTCTTATCTTTCAAAGGCTCCTCTTCAATTAAGTCCCTGAACCCTTTAAGGGCGGCTTCGACCTCTCTTCCGTACTCGGTAAGTTCGACAAACTTTATCCGCCCCTCAAATGTGAATCTTATAAGTCCGCACTGTTCCATTTTCGCTAGGATCCTTGTTGTATGGGCAAAGGTAGAATCTATCTCTTTAGAAATAACAGACGCATATGTCTTCCCCATAGAGCCTATAAACAGTAGCGCACGAGTGGGTTTTTCCTGCAAAAACAACTTTTCTGGATTTTCATCGGACATAATATCACATTGGAATTTCTCTAGCGGGTTATTTCTGATCTCAGTCAAAGCACTTTAAGTATTCTTCAATGGTTTATATAATACTGGGACTTTTCGGTGCTTTATATAATACGGACTTTTCGGTAGTTTATATAAACTGGGAACTTTTCAGTGGTTTGTACATTACCGGGACAGTTCTTACTTTTACTTTTACCTCTACATTTTTATCTGAAGAACTCACCCTGAAAGCGCTCTGATTATTTCCTTTATTTCTGTAATAGGTGCATCAGTTCGGAATGAAGTGCCGCTGAAATGAGTCCTTGATGCTTCAAATCCCTGGGCTTTAAGGACTTCAATCAGGATTTCTATTCCGGTTGCAGAAGCTCCAAGTTCTTTACAGATCACGTGCTGGTCATAGAACATCGGGATATCGAGTTCACCCCTGCATAAAGTAATTAACTTTTTTGCTTTATCCTTTGTGTTTAGAGGATGTACTTCAAGTTCGGAAATAACCTCGTCACAGAACGCCTGTTCCCTGAATGGCCCAAGCCACAGAGGGCCTGCAATTTGTGTGAGAGCCCCGCAAACAGGGCATTCTTTTTCGATATGTACTGCAAGCCCGTATACAGGCCCTCGAAACCCGCATTTTGGACAATGAATGCTGAAGCCAATTAATTTTAGAGTTCGGTCAGTCTGTTTTGTTCCAGGAAGAATCTCGAGGTATGTGCGAACATAATGACGTGTCACATGGGAAAGCAAGGGCAGCATTCCTTTTTCATGCTTTGCAAGCTCTCTGGCACAGGCTCCCAGGAGAATTCTAAGCCCCATTTCGCTGTGATATTCCGTGTTAAGAGGTACGGCTGCGTATTTTCGTATTCCGGCTTTCAGGTGGGCCCCACATAAGGGAGCCGTATCCGTTGCTGTGACCGACAGCATACTTCTAACCGAAGCCGATGCTGCGTCCAGGAAAGGTGCAGGAGTGCCAAAAGGATCAATGTCCACGATATGAAATTTTTGTTCGTGTAGCAGCACATTTGCATTCTTGCGGGTAGCCTGGGTTTGTTCTTCAAGCCCGTTAATCTTAATATTTTCCTTTATAAGTTCAAACGCTTCAGGACTCCAATCATTCATTGTAGCGTGGATACCTACTTCGCCTGCAATCCGAAGCCCCCTTATCCCTGACGCTGAAAAAGCGTCCACATAACGGACTTCTTCTCTGAGAAGTTCTTTTCTCGAAAGAAGCCTTTCCACAAATGCAGCCGTAGCTGCGACATTAATATCGCGATTAAGTTCCATCTCCGGATTGTAAAAAACCGGAGCTGCCGAGGGAGGGAAGGTTGTATCCGGAGGCGGCACCGGAACTGAAACCTTTGTTGTGCCTTCGACTATAGTTTTAGATGTCATTTGAGACTGCTATACTTTGGGATCTTATTTTACAGTAATGGTTGCTTGCATTTTAGGATATCCTTTTACACCGAAACTGTAGCTTCCGGGCTCATTGAACGTATACTCCAGGGTACTTCCATATGCAAGCCTTCTATCCTCGAAAAGGTGTTCCCTGCTGGTCAGAGTAAGCACACTTGACTCCTGGTAGTTCTTCCAAATAACCGTATCTCCGGTATTGATTTCCAGACTTGAAGGAATCATAAGATAATTCTTAAGCCTTACAAATTGTGACGTCGGTGGCGTTCCGCCAGGCTGAACGGCTCCGGTTCTTTCCCGTTCCCCGGCCCGGACTCCTGTTTGCTCCATCTCAGACTCATCCGGCACTTTAGAAGTTTCCGTTTCTTCCGGCGTATCCAGTTCTACCTGTGTTCCCGTTTCTACAGATGTTTCAAGCTCTTCCTGTGCTATCGTTTCTTCCATTGCTTCTGTTTCTTTCGGTGTCCACATTTCCTCTTCAGTTTCCGTCTTTTCCGATGTCCACATTTCTTCCTGCATTCCCTCGGGTGTTCTCACTTCTCTTTGCCTTTGCGAGCCTCCAGAACTGCCACCTGCCTCCCGTCCTTCTTCCCCATCCTCCCCCTCGTCTTCCGAGCTCAGGCAGCCTGAAATTATTACTGACAGGGCTATCAGGATTAAAATTATTTTTTTTGTTTCCAATCCCCTCCACCTTGTTGTTACTTTATCATTTGTATTCCCATTTTAATATAAGCCTTTTATAAATAATAATGCTTTCTTAGAACAGTCAGTAAGCTAGAGTTATTTTTGAAGCAAAGGCGTTAATTCGGATGATAAGCATTGATCCGGATCATGCAGTAAGGAACTAATTTTAGTGTTACTTCGCATGCTGTTTAGGAATATATCTCTAAAGGCCTTAGAAAAGACTATACGTACTTAAGGAGAAGCAAGTTAAGCTGTACTGTCCAGAGAAAACCTGGTTTAAATATTTGAAAAATAGATTGCCAGGAAATTTTATCGGCAAAAAATGTATTGGCCTTTCCTGCAAACAGTTAGAATATTCATCAAACCCGATTTCCCTGAACTTTTGACTCTTTAACCTTCAGAGACTATTTATCAAGGTTCAGCTACACTAACAGTAACATTCATCCTGGGCTGGCCTACAATACTGAAGTGATAGTCTCCGGTCTCGTTGAAGGTATATGTAAAAGCACGTCTGTACGTAAGATTTGTGTTCTCAAAGAGCTTTTCTTCACTCACCAGAATAAGAACCCTTTTTGGGTTATCTTCCATATTTATCCAGGAGACTGATTCTCCCTTTTTTATTTCAAGACTTGAGGAACTTACTCTGTTGTTGATCAGTCTTAACAGATAAGGGGTTTCCTTAATTTCGGAAGTTGAGATATTGAGTCTTCCATTCTCTCCAGGAGTTACATTTTCTTCCGAGGTTACATTTACCTCTGGAGTTACATTTTCTTCCGAGGTTACATTTTCTTCCGGTGTTCCTACAACAGTTGTATTTTCCACAGGAGTTACGGTTTCTTCAGGGGTTGCATTTTTCTCTGTTGAGGGCTGTTCATTCCCTGTGCATCCTGAAAGTAAAACGGCGCCAAATATAAGAAGCAGCACAATTATTTTTGTTTTCATCTTATTCCTCACATCTTGCGATTGTGAAATTTAGGAAATCATTAGACAGAATAAAAATTTTATATAATTAAGCAAGCATTCAATTTTAAGCTTAACCACTTAGAGTTTATTGATCTATTTAACCTCTATTAGTTTTTACTTAATCTTAATTTACCTTTATTGACCTTTTGAGAATTCAGTACTTCTTATTATTACAGTTTTATCTTTAAGGGAATTTCGAATCTTGTTATTCTTTTTAAGGTAGTCCGCACTTATAAATGTATTTCTTACTCAATAAATATTTTTATTTTTCTATATTTAATCTATTTTCATACATTTTTCACTTTTTTAATACTTCTTTTATTTTTTAATATACCTTTGATACTTCTTTTATTTTTTAATATACCTTTGATACTTCTTTTATTTTTTAATATACCTTTGATACTTCTTTTATTTTTTAATATACCTTTGATACTTCTTTTACTTTTTAATACATTTTGAAACTTTATATTGCAAAAATATTGGAATAAGCATATAAATTTATGGTTAATGAACAAAAGTCAAAATATATGAGGAAAATATATCAATATTATAAGACTATTCCAAATAATTGGCTTGTCTAACTTCAATATTTTTCGACAATTTTTTCCGTTTCTCAGTTAATGTATGGAATAGTATGAACCGAGTCCTTATCGACTGCTATTACTAAACCTATGACTGTTATTACTAAACCTATGACTGTTATTACTAAACCTATGAGACAATAACATGTCCCGTTACATAAGCAAAAATTCGTATCAGACTCCACTCCACACGAAGTTCCACAAAAGTAAAGCAAGGATTCCGAAAACTGTAATTATCCCGAAAGTCTTCTTTGTAAGAGCGTAAAGGCTGGGAGAACCGGATATTTTCGAAAGCAGGATCTTGTTAATCGTGCTGATCAGACTTGCAAGCACCGCAGTATTCGCTACAGTTGCATAGGAAATATTTCCACTTACTGCAAGTAAGGTTACCGAAACAATCACTCCCGAACTGCTAACAAGAGCACCGAGGGCAGTGACGTAAATTCCGGCAGTCCCTGCAATTTTATAGGCAAAGCTTCCTACTATAAGAATTACGGTAAATGCAAAACCGAATTTAAATGCTTGTCCAAGCGAAAAAGGAGATTCAATTTTAAGTTCTCCTCCATCTATAGGGCAGAATTTCTTATCATACCTGAGAGCTGTTGCTACAGAAGCAAGAATGAGCACTGCCTGGGGAGGAAGCATACGCAGAGTTGTCTGACCGGTCGGGTCAACAATCAGGGCTAACGCAAGGTTTCGGATGAGCATGGAAATATTACAGAGAAGAATTCCGGTAAGAACAGGGTCGGCCATTTCTTCTGCTCGTTTCGAGAGACCTGCAAGTGCGGCTGTTGTAGCTTCACTGTTCACAAAGCCTCCTACAAAGCCGGAATAGCAGATCCCGCGCTTTGTGCCGAACTTCCTCAGGAGCACATAACTTAAAAAACTGATAAGCGAAACAAGAATTACAATAAGGATGGCAGACCTGAAATTTAGAACCCCATAAAATTTTTTATCAGGCATCACCGGATAAAGTATGAAAGCCACGGCCATAAACTGTATGGCATTGTAGAGTTCTTCTTTTGTCAGGTTTCCTGCAAACTGGTGAAGAGGTTTTTTCTGTATCAGAAGAAAAGCTACAACTATTGAAGAGATAATAGCAAATATGCCGTAGTCATAACCAACGAGGATTCCCATAACAAAAATGAAGAAGAGACTAATAGGGCTGGTAACTCCTATCCGTTTAAATAGAAATATCTTGGCATAGGTGACTATGCAACAGATTGCTCCGAAAAAGAGCGCAGCTACGTAAACAAAACCCGGTCCTGTTGCCTCGCTTACAAACGCAGTTAACATGCCTGTTATACAGGTTATGCTGTAGGTTCTCACCCCGGCAAAAATTTCATGTTCAATGCCTCTATGCTCCCTTTCTATACCTACCATTATCCCTATCAAAAAGGCTATGGCAAGTTTTGTCATGAAATCCAGAAAAACCGGATCGAAGCCAAAGTCTTTAACGATGTCCGTAGCTTAACCTCTATGATTTTTAGGTCTATGAAGTAAGAGTCAAGTTCCAAGAAACCCCTGTTTAATGTCTCTATCATCTCTACTCAATATTTATACTAAACTTATTTAATTATCTGTCTGCCCATTTGCTTCGATATCTGTCATTTTTCTCCTTGTTTCTCCTTTTATTCATAGGACTTACGCACAATTGTGGATAGTAGAATGAGTTTTTCTTTAAGGTGAAATAGAGAAAGTGAGTAAAGTGAGCGTATAAAATATAATTAGATAGTACGAATTTTCCAGGTAATGAATTTAGCCCCTGAAAAAAGAAAAAGACTCAGAGTGTATTTAGAGCCTTTTTAATTTTATTTAAATATTCTATACCTTCAGATACCTGGGAAAATCCCAAGCCTGATTGAAGCTGATTAGAAGTTGAGATTTGGCTGTTGTTTAATTTTGCTGTTTTACACTTCTATAAATTCAACCTCAATAGGTTTGTTTTCTTCCTTTTCTCCGAGAGTTATTAAGGTACAGGAACCTTTACATGCTTCTCCAGGGTTTACTATTACGGTCTTTCCGACCTGCTCCAGGCCTTTTGCCTCATGGATATGCCCGCAGACGATCAGGTCAACCCTGTCAAGGAATTTCTGGATAGCCTTACTGCCCACATGACCGAAAGGAAGTTCATCTCTTGCACCGTAAGGCGGAGCATGCGTCAGAAGCACTATGGTGCCGCAATCTTTGTCATTTTCGGCAGAGCAGACCATTCCTTCAAGGGCCTTTTCAATTTCTTCTTCGGACAGCTCAAAGGGAGTATTAAAAGGAGTAGGATTTGAGCCGCCTAGGCCTATAAACCTGATATTTCCAATCTGTTCGGTTTTTCCGTGCAGGTTAGTAGCCCTAGAAGCGTCAAGGGCTTTTAGAATACTCCTCTGATCGCAATTACCAGGGATCGCAAATACGGGTTTGTCAAATATTTCCATTAATTCTTCAACCTTTTCATCGGGCCCGAAATTGGTAATGTCCCCGACAATGACTACAAGGTCAAAATCCCCTGCCTTTTCAATCATTTCCTTTATCTTCGAATAATCCCCATGAGGGTCAGTAATAGCAAGTATTTTCATCCTTATCAGGTCCTGTTATTCATAACTGTCAGTAGGAGTATTATCACTCATGTTTGTAGAAGTCTTATTATTCGTAATTGTTCAAAAAGATTTTACCATCTATTTTTGATAGACCTTTTTCCTAAAACTTTTTTGATAACCTTTTTCCCAAAACATTTTTTGGCTCTTCGTCATTTCAGATGGGTAGTTTGAAATCTAACTTTCCTAATTTTAGATAGATCATAGTAATAAAATACTG
>NZ_LMVP01000038.1 GCF_002287235.1 Methanosarcina spelaei | reverse complement strand
TATCCCTTCAAATATCCCTTCAATTATCCCTTCAATTATCCCTTCAATTATCCCTACAATTATCCCTACAATTATCCCTTCAAATATCAACCTCAATAAAAACCATTGGTAAGTCCTTAAGTTTCAATTTCAATGAACATATTCAATAGTGCCTTCAATTAACAGTATTCTTAGCAATGTTAATGTTGGTTCTAATTACAACAAGCTTTAACTAAAAGAATTTTAATTTTCTATAATTAGTTTTAAAAAATTTCCGAGGCAAATAAAAAATGGAGATAAATAACGAAAATTCTGAGATTTACTACCGGGAGGAGCTCCACTCTATTAAGGAAGAAGTAACATCCCTGCGAAATGAGTTCTCACGATTTTTGCAGAGAGCAAACCAGCAACATATTGAAGGGATGATTGAAGAGATGAGAAAAAGTTTCATGAAGCCCATGGTAGATTATTTATGTGAGGACGCAAGCGATAGAATGCATACCTGTATGACAGCGGACTGCGGGATGCGGGATTTTTGTGAAAAGGCTTTTCGAGAGTTTCTGCAAGAAACTGCAGGGCTTGTTGGAAGAGGCAGGATCGAAACTGAAACAATAAAACTTTACCAAGACAAGCTGGCAGAATTAAAAAAGGAAGCAAAAACCTCAAATTGCAGCAGATGTTTTTCGGAAGCTACGAACGTTTTTGAAAAGCAGGTCAAACTTATGCGTTCGCTCCAGATTTATGAAGAAGAGGACAAAGAGGATAAGAAAATAGATATTAGCGAACTTGAGCCTGAAAAACTGGTCACTGAAGTTTGCGAGCCGATAGCAAACCGACAGCGTCTCATTATGCTCAAAGCGCTTTCAGGAGAAAGCAAAACGTTTTCCGAACTTTCCAAACTTACAGGTCTGCGTGGCGGAAACCTGCTCTTTCACCTCCAAAAACTGCTTGAGACAGGGATGGTTTTACAGCGAAACGAGCGGGGAGATTATATCATTACCAGGAAAGGCTACTCCACTCTGCAGGGACTTTCCAGAATCTATTCTGAAATTGAGAAGGAATAAAGAAGCGAAAGTAGCCAAAAGTAGTATTAGTAAAAAAGCAATTGCAGGGAAAAAACAGTCAATGAAAAGGCAATGGCAAGGAAAAACCCAGTCAATGAAAAGAATAACAAGGAAAAAACAATAAGAAAACAGTATAAAGACAATAATAACCAGTAAAATTACAAAGCCAATAAATTGGCTTAAATCAAACAAATTATTCCAGCAGTCATTTTAGTCGTCAGACACTTTAACCGTCAGCTACTTGCTGCTAGTCACTTTGGCCGTCAAGCACTTTAGCCATCGTTATTTTAGTCATCGTTATTTTAGTCATCGTTATTTTAGTCATCGTTATTTTAGCCATCGTTATTTTAGCCATCGTTTCCTATTGCGTTAACCGGACAGGTTTCTAACGCTTCTTCACAAAGTTCTCTTTCTTCGTCATCTTCAGGCTGCTTATATACATAAGCATTGGAATCATCATCGTTCATCTTAAAATTCTCAGGCGCAGTATCTACACAGAGATGACAGGCTATACAGCTGTAGTCACAATAATAAGGTCCTGGAATATTTTCAACAACTTTATCTGAGCTATCGGCTATACTTCACTCCCCCATTGTGTTTATTTTACAATAAGAGTAATTAAGAGAATTTTTATATATAACTTAACATTCAAAAATAAATTTTGTAGTGAATTAAGTTTCTCGATAAGCTACGCAATACGTACATCTTAATGCATATCAAAAAGGCCTGGTTTAGTAACTAGCCAGTTTAGTAATTATTCATATAGTTTTTTGAATTTTTCACTGTTGCACATTTGTTTCAAAACCGGAAAACAATCTGGTTAAAACTTGAAAACAGCCTGTATTGAAATTTTACGAAATATACTTAATTCTATTCGCTTTTTATTAAATGGAAAATATAAAATTGTTCTACATCCATACCTTGAGGGAAAGTGTACTACGGAATAACAAAGGAATAACAAAGGAATAACAAAGGAATAACAAAGGAATAACAAAGGAATGGCAAAGAACAATGAAGTAATAGTAAAGGAATAAAAACGTTGTACTAGTATAATGGGGAAATAAGTATGGGAAATCAGGATCTTACCGGCCTCCCTCTGAAAATCAAGTTACTCAAGCAGGAAGCTTCAGGCGGAAGCCGTATTGAAGAACTCATTGCAAAGCGGAGATCTGTACGGAGAAAAAGATAGAAAACTATCTGAGTCCGTTATTTCTCGTTTGCTCTGGGCCGCACAGGGCATAAGTTCAGAAGACAGTTTAAGAACCTCACCTTCTGCAGGTGCGCTTTACCCGCTTGAAATTCACGTTGTCGTCGGAGGAGGAGGCAAGCTTGAACCTGGGGTTTACAGGTATGTTCCTGAAGACAATACCCTTATTCGAGAAATTGCAGGCGATATGAGAGAAAAACTCTCAAATGCCGCTCTTTCCCAACCCATGATCAGGAGTGCTCCTGTTTCATTTGTGATTTCTGCTGTCTATGCCAGAATAGCAGGCAAATACGGGAATAGAGGCCTTCGTTATACATATATGGAAGCAGGGCATGCCGCACAAAATATATCTCTCCTGGGAGTGGAACTTGGAATAGGAATCTGTACAGTAGGAGCTTTTGAGGACGAAGAGGTGAAAAACGTGCTTAAACTACCTGCAAACGAAGAACCTCTATATATTTTACCTCTAGGCTATATTTGAATTCTTTTACAGCATTATATTTTCGAGATATCTCTAGCAAAGCCTCCTATGATACCAATTTCCTTGCAAATAGTCAAGCATTCAAAATTGAGAACCTTAAAGAGAAAGGAACTTAAGAGGGATGAGATTAAAAAGGAATAAAGGAAGGGATTACAAAGAGAGTAACGGGATTGTAAAAGGATTGTAAAGGGATTGTAAAGGGATTGTAAAGGGATTAAGGAACATCAGAGGTTCTTTTTATTTTCAGGGCTCATTTCAGAGTTTTCCCGAATTAGCTTGCCTTCAGAATACCGATATATTGCAAGCTCGCCTGTGGAAAACCTGACTTTCCTTATATCCTCGTCGGAAATACCTTCTATATATTTGACCAGAGCCCTCAGACTGCCCTGGTGGGCACAGACCAGCACATTTTTTCCTGCCTTCACAGCAGGCAGGATTTTCTCCTTGAAATAAGGTACTGCACGTTCATACACGACTTTGAGGCTCTCTCCTTCAGGTGGACCTGGCTGAAAGTTCCACCGCCAGGAGGCAAGTTTGTCAGCTCCGTATTTTTCTTCCATCTTCTGCTTTTTTCTTCCCTGCAGCTTCCCGTAGTAACGTTCATTTAAAGAAGGCGTGAAATAAATCGGGATAAGTTTTTCGCCTAGTTTTTCAGAATAAGAGTACCAGTTCGTTTTCCCTGGATTTCCTTCATTCTCCGTTTTCTCATGGACAACGACTCCTGTTTTCTTCTGCTCGGACAATATTAAGAAAAGGGTTTCCTGCGTCCGCACAAGGTTTGAGGCAAAAGCAAGGTCCAGCTCGAATTTTTCAAGTTCTGCTGCACACTGAAGAGCCTCTTCTATCCCTTTTCTGCTGAGAGAAATGTCCACCCAACTGGCAAGCCTTTCTTCGGGCTTTAATCCAGGTTCTCCATGCCTGACAAGTATAAGATGACCCATAAAACAATACTCCATATAATCAGTTTCTACAGCCAGGGGCTAGCAAATATAGCCAGAAGCCAGCAAGTATAGCTAGAAGCCAGCAAGTATAGTTAGAAGCCAGCAAGTATAGCTAGAAGCCAGTAAGTATAGCCAAAGCCAGTAAATATGGCCAGAAGCCAGCAAATATATCCAGAAACCAGTAAACCTTATGGTTTATTACATCTTCGATGCAGGCCTGAACTCAAGCCGGATATTGTAGAGAAGGTGCCAGAGATCACCTTTTTTTTCCATTCTTTCCGCATCAGTTACAGCTCCCTGCCCTTCGAGCTCAAATCTGATACTGCACTTCCCGAAGGTGACTTTTCCAAGCCTGCTTTCCATCCTGCTATAATCAAGGGCATCGGCAAGCCGGATAAGGGCAGCTACTTTAAGGGTAAGCTTCTGAAGGTCTTCAGGCATTTTCCCGAAATTTTTTTCTTTAAGTTTCTCAATTTTCTCTTTGTCTGCACTCTTTTTATGCAGGAAAGCAGTCCAGGCAATAACAGGTCTGAGTCTTTCAGGCACCTCTAAAGGCGGGTGAAGGAGTAAAATGTTCCTTCCTGCTTTATGATGATTTTCAAAATCTGTTTTCACTCCGATATCGTGGACAAGAGCAGCTGTTTCTATCAGGTTCCTCATTTCGGGTTTCAGTCCGTGTATAGAAGCAAGAATGTCAAAGAGCTTAAGAGCATTCCTGGCCACGTTATCGGCATGGCTGCGTTCAATTTCATAAATACTGTAGAGATCCTCCAGAGGCAATGGCTCAAGACGAAGGTCTTTCTCAGGTCTTTTATGTTTCAATGATTTATGTTTCAATGTTTTCACGTTTGAATCTTCATCTGGCTGATTACTTCCTAAAGGTTTATTAGCCGAACTCGGATTAAAAACCCCTTTAGATATGAGTTAGACCTCCATTATACATGAGTTAAACCTCCTTTATACATGAGTTAAACCTCCTTTCTATATGAATTAAAATCTCTTTCCATCTATTTCTTATATTTATCTACATTAATCAAATTAATAATATTTTCATCCCAAATTTAAAATAAATGCAATAGGTCAAATAAATTAGCAAAGATTGCAAATTTAAAATCAGGTCAAAAATTATTTTTTTTACGATCGTTTATTAAGGATGCCTTCTTTTTCTCAACCCGCTCAAGAAGAGCTTTTCCAAGGTTAGAATACTCTTTTTTTACAGGTTTTTCTTTTTTCATGGTTTTTTGGGCGAAAATAGCCTCTTCTTCTTTGTTATCAAAGAAGCCTGAAAACTGGTCAAAAAGTAGAATTGAGGTTTTAAGTAGATTTTTCTGCCCTGAAAGGTCTCCAGAGGAAAGCTCTCCTGCGCGTGTGAGAAGCCCTGCAAATTGTTCAAAGGTCTCGAGGAATTTCTGACTTTCAGCCTGATCCTTGACTTCATCTGTCATTTTTGAGAGGTATTGCTCGCTTTCAAGCTTTGCTATGCCAGGCCTGTCACTGAAAAGAATGAATAATAGGGCCTGATAAAAAGGATAATAGAATTCTGGAATATGGGGACCAATAGAGGCTTCGGATGCTTCTTTAAAGTAATTGACGGCTTCTTTCAGCCCGAAAATATAAGTAGCTTCATTTTCCGCCCTTAGTGCTTTCCAGAAAGAAGCTTTTCCTAGCGAGCGGAAAGCATACCTTCGGACATAAACGTACGGATTGTCAGTAAGCGCCTGCAGATCTCTCCAGGCCTGGGTTTTATCCGTCATATAAAAAAAAGCAGGCCCAAGGGCCCGTGTTGCAGCCCTTTGAACAAAACTATCACTATGATCGGAAAAACTCAACAGGTCCTTCCAGGCTTTTTCTTTATCCGGCACTTCTTTATAACCTGAAGAGAGGGCAAGAATCGCTCCTTTCCTAACTTCCCGATCTTCAACTGATACAAGCTTTACAAGCTCGTTCCAGGCTGCCTGCTTATTTTCACAATAGGCAAAAGCAACAGCAAGAAGTTCTGCAGCTTTCCTCCTGAGCTGAGTATCCTGGCTTTCAGTAAGCCTCACAAGGTCGAAAAAAACGGTGGACTTTTCCTCAACCTCTGGAAAGACCTCCGAAAGCAAGTCTGCAGCATTCCTTCTGGTGCCTGTCTCCTCCTTTCCGGCCAGGTTAAGGAGTTCCTTCCAGATATCCTGCGTTTTGCCGGTATATCGGGAATAAGTAGCAAGAAGGGCTTCTATTTCGCCTTTTCGCCTCTGGGGATCCGGGTCCGAAGATAAGTTAATAAGCTTACTTATAACTTCTTCTTTGTTGGAAAGATCAGAGCTTGAATCAGCAAACAAGTCCTTCATATTTTTTCTTTTTATATGCTCTTTGCTCTCTACTTCAGGCCCGGAATAATCAGAGACAGGGTTTTTAAATAGGCCCGAAGCAGGCTTTTTGTTTCTTTTTTCTTCAATCTTGACACTACCATTTTTTTCTCCTGATTTTCTTTTTTCTCTGAAAGTACCTTCTTTATGGAATTTGTTATCTCCTCTTGACTCATGCTTCTCCCATAGTTTCTCTTGCTCTCCGGAGTTACTTTTCTCCCACGTTTTATCCTGCTCTCTAGAGTTACTTTTCTCCATTTTATCCTGCTCTCCGGAGTTACTTGTTCTTATCTCTTCCAACCCCTTACCTACCTCAGGTATACTACATAACTCTGGATAAACAGAAACAAGTGTATCCACAATATTTCGGAGCAAAGGACTATCCTTGGTTTCAGCCAGGAGTACAAGCTCGGAATATGCCTCTCTCCTGGAGAAAACGTGTGGAAATACCTTAATGAAAATATTAATCGCTGTACTCTGCACGGCTTCGTCCTTGTCTTCAGAAAGTTCGAGGAGTTCCTCCCATCGTGAGTCTTTGTTATCCAGCCCTGGAAATAAGGACACAAGCGCGTCAGCGGCCATGTTCCTGATATAATCATCTCTGGCTTTTGCCAGGCTCAGGAAATCAGCCCATATTTTTATTTTATCCGGCATCTCAGGAAATATAAAAACCAGGGCATCGATAGCCTGCCTTCGAATATACTCATTCTCGTCTTCTGTAAGCCTGAGGATGTCATCCCAAGCCGTTTTCTTATCAGGGAGATGAGAAAAAACCGAGGGTAGAGCCAGAAGGGATTCTTTCTGGACCTCAGGGTTTCCTGATACTGCAAGTTCCATTAGAGTCTCAAGGGTTTCATCCTTCATCTCGTCTGGCATCTGCATGTAAATAATTCCGAGAGTCCGGGCAGCTTGCTCCCTTACCTTTTCATCCGCAGATTCGCTAGCCAGTTCAAGTACTTTGTTCCAGGCTTTTTCTTTTTCTTCATCCGCCAGTTCAGGAAAAACAAGGCTCAAAAGCAAAGTCGATTTCTCCCTTACATAAGAATGTTCTGATGTTCCCATTTTAAGCAGGTCTTTCCACACCTGCACCTTATCAGGGACTTCTTTTATCAAATACTGAAGCGAGCTGACAATTTCCCTGTTAACATCTTCCATGCTTGATCTGGAGTTTATCAGCCCGGCAATGTCTCCCCATGCTTTATTTTTGTCCGGCATAAGGGAAAATATGCTGACCAGAGCACTGGCTGCAGTTATCATTACGGATTCTACTGGATAGGCTGTCAGATTCACAAACTTGTCCCACACAAGCTTCTTATCCGGCACATTAGGAAAAACCATTACGAGAGAATTAACGGCTTCTTCCCTGACTGCATCGTCTTCGTCAGAACAAAGCCTTAACAGATCTTCAAAAGCCTGTCTTCTGTCAGGCAAAACCTCAAAAAAAGTTTCCAGTTGCTTTACAGCTTTTATTCTATCATCCGAAACCTGACTGAAAGTTTTGTTATGTATCTCTGGCTGCTCACTCAAGAATTCCCACCAACTTTTCTCTAGTGTCGTCCTATATAAATATCCTTTATTTACAATATCACAATCTGGCAGGTTTCCTCATATAAGTATTGATTCTGGATTTTAGCTGGAAGTAAAAATTAGTAAAGTGAAACCTGCAGTTAACCGCAGCTTATCATAGAATTAATTGCAATCATGATTAGAACGGTTTACTCAAAATAATTTCACGTTTTCATTTTCTGCTATTGCAGTCATGTAACGTGCACAGATGTAATGTGCACAGATGACTCACTATTTTAGTTCAACTTTGAATTTGCTTCATTTTACATGGTCACTTTTGCTAAGACTGAATTGGAATTGTGACGAAGCTAGAAATAGACTAAACAAAACAATATAAAATCATACACAGGCAGCAAGAAAAATTGATAAAAGCAAAAAAACAGAATTTAGAAACTTCTTATTACGCACGACAGTTTTTCAATCTACAGCTTTCTATTTTCTGAGTTCTTAAAAAGTAAATATAAAATGATAATGATAAATATCATTGTGTATATTTCAGGGATTCCAAGTTCAGTAAAACTTTTTAAAAGTAAATTCGGAGACATATTCCTCCTTTTATGAGTTGCTTTTATGAGTTGCTTTTGTAAGTTGTTTTTATGATTTGTTTTTATAATTTGTTTTTATAATTTGCTTTTATCCCACTTTCCGCAGATGTACACAAAAATGCCACTTATTATCTCAATACGGCAATAAGCTAAAAACTTAAAATCGGATTTGATGAGATAATATGGCAAATCGGCAAATAAATTCTACATCTGTGTACATCTGCGGAATGTAGGTTTTATGATTTGTTTTTATGATTTGTTTTTATCCGACCTTCCGCAGATGTCATCAAAAAACAACAATTTTCCTGCTATCGGTTTTGGATAATTTCTCAAAAATTTCCTGTTATTATCAACTGAAGTTTTGGAAAATCTAGCTGAAAGTTTTCATTGAAGGTAAAAATGTCGAAAATCGTAGAACGTTTTAAAAATATTTTCTTCTGACATTATATGCAGTTACCAGACAAAAACGATAACGGGAAAAATTGTGAAAATTGTAGGGACATCTGCGGAAAGTAAGTTTTATGATTTGTTTTTATGATTTGTTTTTATGATTTGTTTTTATGATTTGTTTTTATGAAATATTTTTATGTGTTGTATCCTCAAATGATTTTGCATATTCAAAAATATTTGAAAGTACTACACGATACAACATCAGGTGACGCAAAAAGTAAGTAGCAAGTAATATGGACGAAACTGGATTTTTCAAATAATTTTATATCATTATTTGAGTTTATTATATCTTTTCCTGCTCTGTTTCTACTCTATTTTTTACAATTTATGTTAATTCAAACAATACTGACCAGATGAAAAAGAAGAACACCGAACGAAAATAAGAATCAGAGAATTAAGATATTATATAAATCTATTTTAGATCCCTTTTTCAGATTTACTTGAAATAGACAATAGCAACTTTAAAAAACATATTTATAGGGCATAAGTACCTCGCTGAGCCCAGGTTAAGTCCCTTTTTGAAGAATGTCTGTAAAGTAGTAATACAAGACTCAGTACCAAAATCTAGTGATGAATGTAAAACTCAAAATCACTAGATTTTATAAATGGTCACCATCCATGTAATACAACTTAGTGATTCAAGTCTTTAGATAGCGAATATCGATTTTGATAAAAACTGGATTCTTCTTGCTAATTAAGACTTTCTATCAAAAATGCAAAAATCACTGGATTTTGGAACAGAGTCTAATACAAGGAAAAATTATAAAATTAGCACATGAGGCCCTGGAATTTTTGCAAGAAAAATTGAGTGAAAGAAAAAAATACCGTTTTAGAAATACCATTTTTAGAATTATTTACCAACCCTTACAACATATGTACAAAAATTCAAAAAATCTAAATAATTATATATCAGCATTAACAAGGTCATCTAAACATTTATCATACACCAGGATAAAAACGATTTAATATATGCTCCGCAACTTTAATTGTCTTTAGTTTTAAGACCTTCCGCTTTACATTGTCTTAGATACTGATTTAAATGTCCCCTTCTCCACATATTATAAAACGACTCAATAGATAATTAAAGTATGTGTAATTATAGTACTTATATAATTGTGGAATATAGTATCTAATGAGGATATTAAAATAGAAGGCTGAAATAATGCGGCAACAGGACTTAACAATTAAACAGCTGGCACAAAAAATAGCAGATTTTATCGAACCTGTCATCCCTTATCTGTTTATCGGGTCTAAAAAAGCGGCTGAAGAAGCATGCAAAAAAATGGGGTCTGAAGTTTGGGAAACTGAAAAAAAACTCTGGGAAAAACTGTGTTCGATGGAATATATTGAGTTTAAAGAAGCCGCTGGGGATATGGTTGTTGCACCTTCTGATACAGACGTAAGGCAAGTTTTTACTCAGGAGATTTTAACATTGCTTGAAGGAAACCCTGATTTAGTTAAAGAAGTTTCGTCTTTTATGGATTATAAAGCAGTACAGAAACTAATGACCGAAGATACTTCGGCCAGGATTACAAAACAAACCTCAGAACAGGGTTCAAAACAAACTCTGATTGACAGAACCAGAGTATTTGATGAATTTAACAGTCTGCTTGAAGCCTTTATATCAAGAGAGAACACTTCTAAAAGTCCGGAGCGATATGGAATGCCCGCTACCGAAAAACCTGTTACTGGTCTGGGAGTCGTAGGCGAAAAGAGTCAAAGTGACTTACGAATTGAGCAAATTGCAGAGATTAAACATATCACAAAACCCGATTTTGAAAAAGCCAGTGCTGAAAGTACCGATAATGAGATTCAAGATAGAGTTCAAAAGGCAAAGGCTCTTTTACTGCTAATCTCACGTCTGGAAAAGCCGGAAAAAGACGAGATCATTGAAGAAATCCTTGATTTTGCCTCCCGGATTCAGTATGGCGATTTAAGGTCACAGGCACTCTCTTTAGCTGTCCTGTACCTGAATGGGCCAAAAAAAGCCGAATCTATTGAGAAAGCCCTTGAATCTGCCTCCCATATTCAGGATGAGAACGAAAGAGCCCTTGTCCTTTCCTCACTTCTCCCTCACCTGAAAGATCCAGGCAAAGAAGAACTTATTGAAAATATATTTTGCATCTCACACCATCTTCAATATGGAGATACAAAATTCCAGATACTTTCCTCGCTTGTCCCGCATCTTTACGGGTTAAAAAACGAAGCCATTATTGAAAGAGCTCTTGAACTGATAGAGGTGATTTTCTCCGACTATCAAAAGGTACAGGCTCTCTCATTTCTTATCCCGTATCTAAATGAGCAAAGAAAAGAAGAAATTCTTGAACAAGCTCTTCAATTAGCTTTCGGCCTTAAAGATAAGGACATGAGGCCAGAAGCTCTCTCTTATGTTCTCCCGCACCTGGAAGAACCTAGAAAAGAAGAGATTTTTAATAAAGCCCTAAATATAGCATCCATGATTAAATCCGAATTCCAAAAAGCTGAAGCTTTATCTTTACTTGCTCCATATATTGATGAGCTGGAAAAAGAGTAAGTTATGGGATGTAAGCTGTAAAGGGTAGTAATGATACTACACTAAAACAGCAAGACGGCGGCTCATTTGCAGTGAATTGACGCGATTGCACAGGGAGGTGATACACATGCGTAGACATTTGGCAGTTTTTTGCAGCCAGCAAACCCGCATGAATACTGGATTCTTGTCACGCTTAAAACCCCAAAACAGGCATGGGTAATATAAAACCCTTACCCACCCTCAAAAACGCAAACAGGGGCGCTGTAGGGGCTTAAACGCACCCTAAAACCACCCCTATTTTATCAAGCGTCCATCAGTCGGTCAACCTCGTTTTGTTCGGCAATGAGCCAAGAGGAAAAGTCGGTCAGCTTCATTTCCCCGCGCTTTACCTGCCACTTGCGCTTGACCGCTTCTTTTCGGAACGCCTTAAATGCTTCACCCATAGCCGCCGTCTTTTCGGGATTGGCGGCTTTTTCGCGCCTTAACTTCCGCAGACGGTTGTACCAGTAATAATACGCAGCTTCATATAGCTGCTCCAGTCTGTCACCCTTTGCCCTCTCGTCAAACTCCCGTTTGGCTTCTACCGCCTGTTTCTTGCGGCACTTGTCCGAACACAATTCATTATGGCGGCTGCGGGCAAGAAAGTCCTTGCCGCAGACCTTACAACGCTGAAATACGAAACCCCATTCTTCAATTTTGTGCAGATAATAGGCAATCACAGGCAGGAACGAAGTTGACGCAACGACATATTCAAATGACCGCTTCAATGCGGGATACCACAATTCCACCGCCGCTTCTTCATCCCGCAAGACTTGCGACAGCGTGGCGGCGGTTTCTTCCTGCCACGGTCTGCTATGCTCATACAGAAAGAACGGGCGGTAAAGAGCGGACAGCCTTTGAATGAGCAAATCCGCGCCGTGATTTAGATAAAAGCAGTTTAGGTATTCTTCCCAAGTCCGAATGGCGGCTTGCTTGGGCTGAAATCTGCAACGGTTTTTTGAAGCAGAACGGACACGCTGAGCGCATAGACCACCGCAGCTATGAGCGGCAAGGGATAGACCAAATCCCCACCATTCATTTAGGCGTGGCCGCTTCACAGATGGAGAAGCGCGGCATTGTCACCGAGCGCGGCAACCTCAACCGAGAAATCGAAGTGAGCAATCAGCGTTTGCGGCAGCTAAAGGCGCGTATGGGCAAGCTGCAAAACTGGCTGAAAGAGGAAACGGAAAACACCACGCTGCCCACTCTTGCCGACTATATTCAAGAGATACTTTCACGAAAAGCAAAGGCGGGAAAATCGCACGTTTCGCAATCCGTCTATAACCTCAAGGACGCGGCAAATATGCTCAACTTCCTCACCCGCAATCACATTATGGATATGGTGGGGCTTGATGAAAAGTTTTCGTCCATGATTGGGGAGCAATTCGATATTCGGGATAAGCTGAAACCCATTGAGCGGCGGTTGCCTGTCCTCAAAAAGCATATCGAGCAAGCCAACATTTATTTGAAATACAAGGGCAAAAAGAAATTGAACAAGGCCGATCAAATCCTGTTTACGGCGGCAAACGCCTATCTCAAAGGCGTGATGAACGGCAAGACCACCCTGCCGACAAGGGCATGGAAAGAGGAATATGCCAGACTGACCGCAGAGCGAAAAACGCTCAATCAGCGGTATCTTGCACTCAAAGACGAGGTGAAAGAAGCCGATCAAATCCGTAAGAGCGTTTACAGCATTTTGCGGCAGAAGCAGCGGGAACAGTCACCGCGCAGGGCGCAGGATATGGATAGATAAAAACGCCCCACGACGGCAAACACATTGCCGACGTGGGGCGCGGGTTATCTTGCTAATCTCGAAAACCACGGTTTTGAATGTTGGCTAAGTGGTTTGCTCATTTGCTACACCTACTGGCAAAAAGGCAAAGCTAAATCAACCCCACTAATCTAAATTTGATTTATCGCATTTTCTTTTCAAAGCGGAAGAAATAATCTCCGCCTACCATGTCTTCAGGCGTATTGGGGTCCTTGTGCTGGGGATTAAAGAACTCCACGATGTGAAACCCACAGCAATTCACATAAAAATGAATATTTCGCTTTTCAAAATATGGAGTAACGGTCTCCCAAACCTTTGTTGCAGGATTTAGCTTTTCAATCTCTTTCCAAATAAGCTGCCCCACTCCACGGCTCTGTGTTCCGTATTTCACGTAGAGAAAATCAAGATGATTATGCTGCGTTTTCTCGTCAATTACAACGATTGCCCCGCCTACCATTTCACCATCCAAAATTGCTTTATAAGCGATTGCCCCCACAGCATTTAATGAGCGGTCAATATCATCTTCGGGAAGTATCTCCGTATCCAAATCAGCGAACTCCGCTGCGGCTCCTTTTTGAAAAGCCTCTTGCATATCCTTTTTGTACTCTGTCAAATCCTCTTGACTGACAGGTAATAGATTAAAATTCATATCGTACACTCCTTGTTTAATAATGATACCTTTTGCGCGACACAATTCCATAATCTAGTGATTTCTCTTATTGTTCTTTCCTCAAACCTACAATTTTCTCTGCTAACTACCTCAAAAAGCTGCAATAATCTTGAAAAACAAATTCTTTGGCATTTTTGCCAAAGAATTTGTTTATTCATTAGATATTTTTTTTGAATATTTTATCTAAAATCAATACGCTCCGCTACTTTCTAAAGTGTAACTTTTATCAAAATAACTTA
>NZ_LMVP01000037.1 GCF_002287235.1 Methanosarcina spelaei | reverse complement strand
CTACATGTAGGGTCTACTGAAATTGAGCCTGTTTTTGATGTATTTGAGGATGAAAAGTATATTTCCGTAATTGCAGAAATCCCTGGGGCTGCTGAACAAGACATTCAGATCGAACTTGACGGCAACAAACTGTTTATTTCTGCAGGAATGTACAAAAAGACCATAGTTTTACCTTCAGAAGCAGAAGAAGTCAAAGAAAAAAGTTTCAAGAACAGTGTACTGCAACTAAAAATAAAAAGGAGAAAATATGCCGATAAGGATTGACGAAAAAAATCTGAAAAAAGGTGTATTAGGTCTTGTTGTAGCTCTTGTTGAAATAATTACTGAGCTGCTTGAAAAGCAGGCTATCCTGAGAATAGAAAATGAGAGCCTCAATGATGAAGAGATAGAAAGGCTTGGAGAGGCACTTGCAGATCTGAATGAGGCACTTGAAACCATAAAGGCTGACAACAATATAGAAGATACTGTCGAATCCGTGCGCTGCGGACTGGATGAAGTCGTAGACGATGTAGTGGATAAATTAATGAACCCTTCAAGATGGGCTAAAGAGGTAGAGAAACATGACCGAAATCGACCATGCGAGATACCTTTACTTGATAGCTAATACGGAAGAAGAACAGAGTTTGGGAGATATTGGGCTCGGCGACAGGCCTGTGTATACTATTGTTTTTCAAGATATTGCAGCTGTTGTACATGCTTCGAAATCAGAACCCGTGCCTGCAAAGAGTGAAGAGCAGGCTGAGCAATGGATCTTGAATCATAATTATGTGATCGACAAAGCTACTGAGAACTTTAACACCGTACTGCCTTTTTCTTTCGGATGTCTTGCGAGAGGGGATGATGAAGCCATAAAAAGATGGCTTCAAAAGAACTATAGTTTATATAAGCGAGAACTTGAGAGATTGAAGAACTCTGCAGAATATTCGATACAGATCTTCTACGACCCTGGGGTTCTGGAAAAGCAAGTACTAAAAACGATACCAGAACTTGAAGAGATCGATCAGAAAATGAAAGCCATGCCAAAGGGAAAAGCCTACATTTTCAAAAAGAAATTCGAACTGGGTTTGAAACAAGCAGTAAGCGATCATTTGGCAAGTATGGGACGGGAATTTGATAAATTAATAAAAAAAAATGCAACACAAACGATAGTTGAAGAAAAAATCCCCTACGTGCCTGAAAAATATGCAGGCAAAAAAGTTATGGTTGCGTTTTCTTGCCTTGTTGCCAAAGATAACGCTGAAAGACTTGGGCAAAGCCTTGAGACTATAAATAAAAGAGAAGGATTTGCAGTAAGATTTACAGGGCCTTGGGCGCCTTTCAATTTTGTTGATCTGGGGAATATTGAGAATGATACCTGAACGTGAGAAAGACAGCCTTGGAGAACTGCTGGACCGAATGGTCACAAAAGGTGTGCTTATTAATGCTGATGTTATAATTTCACTTGCAGGGATTCCCCTGATTGGAGTAAAACTGGAAGCTGCGATTGCGTCCATTGAGACTATGCTTGAATTCGGGCTTTTTGAAGAGCTTGACAAAAATACTAGGGCCTGGCAACTCGAACATCGGAAAACAAGGCCTCTACTTCATGAATATGAAGAAATTGAATTAGAATTCTACGGCTCATTTTTTCAGGAACTCCATCCAACTTGGAAATACTGCTTTATATATGTCACCAACAGTAGGATCTTCGGGTGGAACAAAGCCTTTAATAAAATTCTGTTTGAAGTTCCAGTTACCAAAATTCGAATGGTTGATATTGAGAAAGGAATCTACCAGGATGAAGAACGAGATGAACTTTGCCTGAACCTGGAAAATGAAGAAAAACTGTATCTTCATTCCAGTGACCTTGCCGGACTGCAGGATAAGATCTTCAAACTTATCCCCGGCCTGCCAGAGAGGCTGGGCAGCTCTAAATGAAAGGACAGTGGTGCACTGTAAAACCCTGAAACTGTGCAGCCGTAAGCTCTTCCCAGAGCCAAAAACTATGTAAACGGGAGCGCCTTGCAGAGACGAAAACTGTTGAAATAAACATCACTTTGTAAAACTACAACTCTAATGACGCAATTTCGATGGAGTCTACGATTTTGGAATTTTATCTTCCTACGTGGAACAAAAAGAATTTCTTAATTTTTCGATCCCACACAACTTCCGAAAATTATCGTTTTTCCATGATCTCAAGTAAAAAATCCCAAGTAAAAATCTGGATGCGAAGTTGGTCTCACGTCAATCCTTAAGAATTGAACCATTCTTAATTTATGATTGATTCAATATCTTTAGGACTTATGCACTTGAGGATTGAGGAACAAAATCAACTACGGCAAAGACTGCGAATTAAATTCATGTTTCAAACAGTTAACAGTCTGATGCTGTTGATTTTTCAGTTCAACTGCGTAAGTCCTAATCTTAAGGATTGAACCATTCTTAATTTGAGAATTTTATGTGAGCTTTTACTGTTGACGCAGTACTAGATCTTTAAAAATATTAGATCTTTAAAAATATTTGCCTACCCTTTCTATTGCTTTTACAATGAGGGAAACGCACGCTTCAATATCTGCAGTATCCAGGACCTCAACAGGGGAATGGATGTATCGGGTGGCTATGCTGACCGTACCTGTAGGGATACCTTCTTTTGTAAGGTGTATTGAAGTTGCATCGGTTGTGCCGCCGGAACCAACGCCAAGCTGATAGGGGATTTCATTTTCAGCAGCAGTTTCTTTAAGCCACCTGAGAACTTGCGGATGAGCTATAAGACCTCTTCCGGAAGCATCGGCTACAGTAACCACAGGGCCTTTTCCTAGTTCCAGGGATGAATCGGTTTTATTTATACCGGGATGATCTCCAGGAATAGTCGTATCGAGGGCAAGCGCAACATTTGGACAAATCCCAAAAGCACAGGTTCTTGCTCCCTTCAGTCCTACTTCTTCTTGCACAGTACCTACGGCATATACATTTGCTTCGATTTTGTATTTAGAAAGCCGTTTCATAACTTCAATAAGGATGACGATGCCTGCACGGTTGTCAAAGGCTTTTGAAGTCACCTTTCCGTTTGCCAGGGGAACAAAGTTCCGGTCAATAGAAGCTACCGTGCCGATCTCAATTCCGAGGTTCTCAGCATCTTCCCTGTCTTTTGCTCCTATGTCAATGAACATATCGTCCAGCTTCACTGGTTTTTTCCTGTCTTCCTCTTTCATTACGTGAGGAGGCTTTGATCCGATTACTCCTGGAATTGAACCTTTTTTACCGTGAAGCACAACTCTCTGGTTAAGAAGTGTCTGGTCAAACCATCCTCCGATCCCGACAAACCTGAGGAAGCCATTATCATCAATATACCTGACCATGAGCCCGATTTCGTCCATGTGGGCAGCCAGCATTATGGAAGGGCCTTCTCCTTTTTTGAGAGCTATAAGGTTTCCCATGCAGTCTCTGCGCATGGTATCAACATAGGGTTCAAGTTCCTTTTCAAGAAGTTCTCGGATATCATCCTCAAAGCCTGAGATCCCATGGGCATTAGTGAATTTTTCAAGCAGAGATTTTATCTCTCTAAGGTTTCCGCCTTTTTCCATTTTCGAATATCTCCTGCATATCAGTTAATTTAAAGTCCAAATTAGTCTGAATGAGATCGATTATAATCTAATTTAATTAATTATAATTATCTCCTTATTATTCCCCTTTATTAAATGTTTCTTACAATGACCCTTTGATAAATGGTTTTTAACTTTTGGTAAATAATTTTTGACTTTTGGTGAATAATTTTGGCTCTTCGTTGTTTTGTGTGGATATTCTCATAATATTCTCATAAAAACCAATGCGGTCTTGAATTGAAAATCATCTTATCCATAGGAAATGACGAAGAGCCATAATTTTTAACGTTTGGTAAATAATTTTTGACTCTTGGTGAATAATTTTTTAATATATCTTTTTTATAACTATTCTTTTATAATTACTCCTTGCCAGGTTATTTTTCTTAAATCATCGTGTTGGAGATAGTTAAGTTATCTCTACCTCAGGCCAACAAATATCATACTGTTTATTTATTATGATTAACTGTTATTTAAGTTTCTGGCAGAAGGTCTCAGATTAATTTTTGATGGCGAAGAGAGATTTTTCGAAGGCTGTAAGGACAGAAACATTAAAATCCCTTCAGGTTTATTGAGGACTCAGGTGAAAATCATATGACTGCAGAATTACCTCCTCAAGTTCAGAATCAGATAGCACAGCTTCAGCAAATACAGCAGCAGATACAGGCTCTGGCTATGCAAAAATCACAGATTGAAGCTATGCAAAAAGAGTCCAAAATGGCTCTTGACGAGCTAGAAAGACTCGCTGACGACGCAGTAGTCTACCGCAATGTAGGGGAGTTAGTAATAAAAACGAATAAGGGAGAGTCCATTACAAAACTTAAAGACAGGGAAGAAACTCTCTCACTGAGGCTTCAGTCTATTTCCAGACAGGAAGAAAGGCTCACATCTCGCTTTAAACAGCTTCAGGAGCAGATCCAACAGGCGTTGGGCACTAGAGCACAATAATTTTATTTTTCATTCCCGCATAAGGAATATTAAATAAAGTGCAGTCTTGCCAAAACTTATAAAGCAGTTATGCAAAAATCTCGAAGCTCTTGAATCAAGGGAGATCGATACCTCTTAAAACGATAGCCAGAGTGGACAATGGAAGTTGATGAAGCGGAGTTTTTCAACCGGCTCCTTGACTATCGGAATATTTTATATTTGTGTCACCGGAATGCAGATCCGGACGCTGTTAGCAGTGCTTTTGCCCTTTCGGAATCTATCGGAGGCACTATCGGACTTGTTGACGGCTGTAACCGTGTAGCTGCTGTACTTATAGAGAGACTTGGCATTGAAGTTGTGGACAAACCCAATCCGGCTGATTACAGTTTTGTCGTTGTGGTTGATACATCAACAAAAGCACAATTAAATGATCTGGAGCTTACCAGGTATTGTGTAATCGATCACCATACAACTACTGCTCTGACAGAAAATGCCGAATTCTATCTTCACAGGAACAGTACCTCTACCGTAGAAATAGTTTACGATATCTTGAAAGCAATGGGAGCACCTATTAACAGGCGAGTGGGGATTGGGATGCTCACGGGAATCGTAACGGATACCGGGCATTTCAAACATGCATCTGCGGATACTTTCCGGACAGTATCCAAAATTATTGGGGACAGTGGTGTTGAGTACGGGGAAGTGCTGGACCTTATGGCTGGTACCCCACAGGATATTTCCATGCGTATAGCTATTCTGAAAGCCGCAAGCCGCGTCGAGCTCGATAGAGTGCAGGATATGCTGATAGCATCTTCCCATGTCAGTTCTTTCGGAGGCTCTGCATCTTCCATGCTAATTAGTATCGGGGCAGATATCGCTTTTGTCGGCACAGCCAAAGGTGAAAACGTCAGGATAAGTGCAAGAGCAAAGCGTGATGCTGTAAGTGCCGGAGTTAATCTTGGCCAGCTAATGGAAGATGTAAGTAACGAATACAGCGGCACAGGTGGCGGACATTCCGGAGCTGCCGGAATCGATGTGATCGGTGACATGAAAGAAGTTCTGGATAAATGCAGGGAAAGAACAAAGAAAATTCTTGAAGCTTCTCTGGGGGAAACGTCAAAAGAGACCTCTTTTGATGATATCAAAGAGTTTGAAAATGAGTGATTTCTTAAAGTAAAAAGAGGTTTCGTTTTTCAGAATATGGTCAAAAGAGGTTTCGTTATTCAGAACATATTTCAAAAAGTCCCTTACTTTGTATTTTATACTTAAAACCTCACTTTATCTTTAAGTACATAATTCAGTAACTGAATCTGACCCCTTACTTATAAAATTTGCCGATTATGAGTAAACATTCCAGGTTATCTAAAAATCCATATCTAATCACTTTATGGACTTTATCCTTTTATGTAACCAGCTTTCGGGTTTACTCACAAAATCTTTTTTCTGCTTAACAGCTAATATTTATATGAGAATCTAGCTTAAACTTCATATTAATCCAGCTAATCTTCATATTGTATTTGCCGGAAGTATATCTCCGTTGAAATAATAAACTAGAAAATAATAAACTAGAAAAATAATAAACTCTTGAGTAAGAAAGCAACAGAGTAAGAAAGTAACGTTAGCGAGATAAAGAGAACCGAAACATGACCTTAAAGCGGCATGAAATGAGATTCATAGGAAAAAAGCTTGAAAATACCGGGCCTGTATTGAGAGCCCAGAATATATAATATAAAGAGTGTGAAATAATGCCAGAATACTGGGACCCTGAGATAGAGACAATGCCTGTAGAAGACTTGAATAAGCTGCAGGAAGAAAAGTTGAAGCAACTTGTACATTATGTGTATGAAAACTCTCCTTTTTATAGAAAAAAGTTTGATGAACACGGGGTTAAGCCGGAAGACATCCAAACTCTTGAAGATGTCAGGAAGTTGCCTTTTACAGTTAAACAGGATCTCAGAGATACCTATCCAACTGGCATGTTTTGCGTCTCAAACTCAAAACTAGCTCGGTTCCATGCTTCTTCAGGTACAACCGGCAAACCTATAGTCGTAGGGTATACCCAGAAGGATATTGATGAGTGGGCCGAGTCTCTTGCGAGAGGATTTACTTCTGTTGGATTGGGGAAAAACGATATCCTTCAGGTAAGTTACGGGTACGGGCTTTTTACAGGTGGGCTTGGTGCCCATTACGGAAGCGAAAAATTGGGCGCAACCGTACTTCCTACAAGTTCCGGAAATTCCGAGCGCCAGCTTGAGCTTATGAGAGACCTTGACGTCACTGCTATAGCCTGTACGCCTTCTTACTTCCTTTATTTGATTGAGACTGCAAGGAAAGAAGGCATTAGTATCAGGGACGACACCAAATTAAAGATGGGATTTTTCGGGGCAGAACCCTGGTCCGAAGAACTAAAAAAACGTATAGAAGACGAATCAGGGATCAAAGCTATTGATATTTACGGAACGTCGGAAATGAGCGGTCCTCTTTTTACCGAATGCTCAGAACAGTGCGGGATTCACATCTGGGCAGACAAATTCCTTGTGGAGATCCTTGACCCTGAGACCGGTGAGCCTGTTCCTGACGGCGAGATCGGAGAACTCGTAATTACGACTCTTGCTAAAGAAGCCTTCCCTCTAATCCGTTACAGAGTAAGGGACCTTACTAGAAAGCTTTCGGAGCCCTGCGTGTGCGGAAGAACCCATCCCAGGATTACACGCATTAGCGGTCGTTCGGATGATATGATTATCGTGCGCGGAATCAATGTATTCCCAGGACAGGTCGAATCTGTCCTTATGAATATTCCTGAAGTCGGAAACCATTTCATGATCATTGTAGATAGGATTGGACCCCTTGACTCAATGAAAGTCCAGATCGAAATGCAGGAATCTGCCTTTAGCGATAAAATGTCAGATATGATGGCACTTAAAAGAAAGGTTTCGAGTGCACTTAAAAGCGTACTGAACCTTGCAGTCGAGGTGGAACTGGTAGAGCACGGCTCTCTGCCCCGCTCGGAAGGAAAATCAAAGAAAGTTATCGACAATCGAAAGATTTGAACTTTTCTAAGAGCGAAAACAAAACCTGCAAATATTGACATCCTGCAGGTCCCATTTTTTGGGACTGATCTCTCAATTTTTTTAATGAGAAGTTTCTTTTTAATATTAAGCCAGATGTAAAGTAAGTTCTCATACATAATATAAAAATAGCTAATGCAGAAAAGATTAGGTTTGTAAACAGGAATAATGCTGGTAAATAACACTCTAAAAGGCAGCCAGTTGCTTAGTTGATTATAACTGCTTATAATCTTAAACACTGTATGTAAGCTGAAAATATAAATAGAGACTTATATTATATTTTGGCATAGAGACTTAAACTATACTTTGGCATAGAGACTTATATTATACTTTGGCATAGAAACTTATAATATACTTTGGATAGAAACTTATAATATACTTTGATATAGAGATTTATATTATACTTTGGCATAGTAGAGACTTATACTGTTGTATTCTGGTAAAAGATTACAAAAATAAGAGAAAACAAGAATAAACAGTATAAAAACATAGAATAAGCAATATAAGGATACGGGTGCTGGAATGGAAGATAAATTTATAAAGCAGATTTCCCTTTTTGCGGAAAATAAACCTGGAAGACTTGCAAACGTCGCAAACAAATTGAAAAGTGCCGGCATAAACATCAGAGCATTTACCATTGCCGAATCAGGAGACTTCGGAATAATCCGTATGGTTGTGGACAGGTCCGACTATGCTCACAGTATACTCCATGATGCAGGGTTTACCGTTTCCGAAACAAATGTTCTGGGAATCGAAATGGATGATGTCCCTGGCAGCATGTCCCGTATTGCAGAAGTGTTCGGAAAAGCCAAGATCAACATCGACTATGCATATGCCTTTGTCACCAGGGGTCAGAAAGCTCTTTTAATAATCAGAGTCAATGACATTGAAAAGGCAATTAAAACACTTGAAGAAGATAATGTCAAGCTAATAAGCATGAAGGAACTTGAAAAGATCTGATTTACGAAAAAACGGATTTTTCAGAAGAAAGAGTTTTTAAAAAAGGCGAAACGATCCAGAATTCGGCTATTTTTATGCCTGGAATTCTGGAAAGGCTTATTTTTGCAGCATCTGGCTTCAGGGTAAAACCTTGATAAGAGGGTTTATGGCCTGCAATACTTCCTTGGATTCTAACCGGACATATACATAATAAATATAAAAAAAGATATATATAATAATGGAAAAGTTGCCAGGGGAACAGGTACCGGTTTGAGTACAATGAAGAAAAATAAAAATAACTTACAGGAGAGCTCACAAGGCTCCTATAAAAACAAGCTTGGTGGAGTCCATACAACAATTATCGGAGGACGAGCTGGTAAAAAACTTGTAAAACTTGTGACCCAGCACCCTGAAGTAAAGAAGGTAATCCCAACCGTAATTTCCGTAAAAGGCATTGCAGGAGGAAGCCTGACCGGAAAGATACTGCGTGCGGACGCGAGAGGGAACTTGAGGCTATTACTCTCTGAAGGCAGAAGTTTTCAGGAAATAAGATTGGTAACAACAGTTGGAACCGCTGAAGAGGGAGATAGAATTATGGACGAACTAAACGAAATCTTAAAAACTGCCCTCTGAGGCGCTAAAGGAGAGACAAGTAATTGGGGTTTATAGGTATTGATCATGGTACAACTGCGATGCGTTTTGCTCTTATAGACGGAGAAAGTACTCTTACCTTTGAACTTGAGAGAGCCGATGCAGCAGCCATGTCCGAAAATGAGATCCTTACTTCACTTGAGGAACACTTTGGAATTCAACGTGAGACAATCGACCTTGTCGCACTGACGTACTCAATGGGAGATGGTTTTTCTACAATTAAGGATGTCAGGAGCCTGGAAGGAAGGGGGCTCAAGAGTATTGAAGGAGCAGGAAAAAAGACCGGAGGAGGCACAAAAGTTTTTGATGCCATTCGGAATTCGGGAATTCCGGCAATAGCAATCCCTGGCCTTCATACGGAGAGTAAGGTAGATTCCAGAATGAAGGTGTTTTCCCATCTTACGAGTCCTGAGAAACTGGGAATTGCTTACCACATCCTGTGCCTTGGTTATAATAACTTTGTGGTTTCCGATATAAGTTCAAATACTGTTACTCTTGCCGTTGCCGATGGGGAAGTAATTGGGGCAATCGATGCTTGCATATTTGCTCCAGGTGTTCATCATGGGCCCCTTGACCTGCAAGCTATCAGGGATGTGGATAACGGATACTGCACTGCAAACCAGGCTTTTATAAAGGCAGGAGTTCTAAAAATGACTCCATATAAAGATAGGGAAGAACTACTCTTTGCAGCCGAAAAAAGAGAAAATCCTGCTCTCCTGGCCCTTGATACTATTGCGCTGTTTGCAGCTATGGAAATTACGTCAATGCAGCTTCTTCTTAAAGACTATGAGATTGCAGGAGAGGTTTTTCTTGCAGGGTCCATAGGAGAATTCGAATATATGCAGAAAAAAATTCATGCACATTTGGGGCAAGAATGCCAGTTTCTCGGAAAGTGGCATGCTGCAATAGGCTGTGCTGAGATCGCACGGGATGTTTTTGAAGGAGAAAAAGAAATCCTCGGTGTAGAAGTTAACTATCCTTAAAAAAGTGAGAAAGGAGTATCAAAAAAGGAAAGTATAAGTCAGGTTTTTTCTAAGGATTCTTCATACATACTATCCTGATATTCCGATGCATCAATTTTTCCTCCACCACCTGATGCTATTCCATCGGACTCGTCATAACTGCTCATTTTGTCTTTCTTCATAAGAATAACATAATCTGCAGAATTCTTTAGCGCTGTGGAAAAACCGGGCTCAACTCCAAAAATAATAGTCTCTTTGCCGTGCTCATTTGCTTTGTTTAACAGCGGCTTGAAGTCTGCATCCCTTGTAACGATTGCAAGAGTGTCAATATTGGGGTTATATACTAGCTCCATGCCCTCTACCGCGAGGCGCACATCAACATCGCTCGAACAAATTATAGGTTCAAGTCCATGATTTTCTATAGCTTCCACAAGCTTGTCAGAGGCGTACTGGTTAAGGAAAACGCGCCCGATTTTGATATTTCCATAGTCTTTCAAGACGTCCCTTATCTCCTCAAGATTTACATCAAATTCTTTTCTGAGAATATTCGGGCCGTCCACTAAAAGTCCGATTTTCCGCCTGCCAACTTCTTTTTTCGAGCGGAGGTATTTTGATATTGAGTCTATTCCGCTTTTTACAGGTTTCATTATCAATGTCCTCTGTGATCTTGCAGTTCACGGAACCTGTACCTTGTTTGTTTGCGCCATATGGCCATACAGCACTAACTCTGGGGGGAAGCTACACTTCCAGCAGCCCTCCAATCTGCTGGTAAAGAGTTTATGCTTCCGCAATCAGTTTTTGAGGTTTAAAGTTCCGAATTTCTAAGATATATATCTTGATACCGCAATTTTGCATTCAATCCGATAATACATTATATCTGCTTTTCTGTAGTAAAACATTTGCATATTAAGGCAATCAGAGTTTGCAACTCTATCCTTTTATGAATAGTTGGATTGAAAAACCGAAAATCTTCCTGCGAACAGTAAGAAAGTCCGGTAAAATAAAAATCTATATCCATAAAATGTAGATCTTTAAAACGTAGTAATTTTATTTATAAATTGTCTGAAAAGGGTCCCTTTTTTACTTCCCGAATAACATATGGAGATTCCTTGAGCTCAAAAACATTTTCTGTTTTTCTTCCTATTTTGCGTCTGAGGTACTGGATTTCCCCTAGTTTCTCCAGAAAAGCTTCATAAACTTCCATAAACTGCTTAAACTCCGGATCATTAAGCTCTATCACTCCTTCCCTGCCTGCAAGCCAATCATATACGTGAAGGAGAGTAATTTCCCTTACTCTTTTCAAGTTCTCATTCTCAGGCGGTTTTTTAAAGTACAGGGTTTTTTTTAGCTCTGGAGACCAGGCTGCAAATAGTCTCCTGAAATTCAAAACCATAATAGGAATCTTCTCTCCTGGATCGGGTCTCGGATAGTAGTATGTGCCTTCTAGAAGATCCCTCCCTTCCAGGGTTACCACCTGCCAATGTATCTGGATCTTTGAGCGCTTTCCTGAATTTTCTTTATGCGGAAACCCATATAAAGGCCGACAAAGAGACCGCTAAGGTGAGCTGTATGGGCTATCATATCCGATGAGTTGATCATAAGAAAGTCAAAGATAGCAAAAAGCACCAGTGCATGTTTTAGTTTCATCGGGACAAAGTAGACATAGACGCGGATATCCGGCTCAAGTATTGTGAGGGCTGCAAAGACTCCGTAGATTGCTCCGCTTGCGCCAACCATTGGGCCAGGAGACATATTGAAAATCGGCTGAGTTAAAAAGGTATATCCTATTGCCGATAGAATCCCTGCAGTGAAGAAAATTGCCAGAAGCTGTCTGTTCCCGACCCGCCGCTCAAGTGCAGTTCCGAAGAAGTATAAGACAAGCATATTGAACAAAAGATGAAACAAACCGTTATGTAGAAACATATATGTAATAAGCGTCCACGGCTTTGTTACAAGATAATTAGGGTCGAAATAAAAAGCGTTAAAATAGACATCGCCTATGCCCGGAACCATTTCCAAGAAGAATGAAAGTGTGCAAAGAGCAATGATTACTATTGACGGGCTTGCGAAAATAGAATCTTTACTTGCCACCTGCTTCACCTCCAGGGATGTAAGCTGCATTAAGGTCAAACATATTTCCAACTACTCTCCGGTTTATATTCCAATTAATCTCCAATTTATGTTCTAATTGTTCTCTAATTTTATCTCATATAACACTGCTTTAAATTTGAGGCGATTAGAGTACCTTACTTGTAACCAAAATGAGAATCTTAGCTAGAATGATATCGATGATATGTTTTCATTGAATTGATCATTGATATTTATCTCACTTTAAAACTCTTAACTCTGAGAATCACTCTTAATTTTAAGAACTGCCTATACATTAATTAAGTGCCTACTTAAGTGATTTATAAGTAAGCCAGTAAATTATATATGAGCCAGTAAATATATGTAAACCCGTAAATTATATGTAAGCCAGTAAATTTTCCAGATACTATTGCTTAGACGTTTACCTTATTTATAATTCCGTTTTTCAGAGGTCATTAAATAAGTCAATTTCACATCATCAAAACTTTTGATAATATAAATCGGAATTTAAAGGTCGGCGAGAAGAGTAAACCAATTACTGAAGAGGTACTCTGATTATGTTCAAGAATGATCATATTCAAGAGTGAAATTATTGAAAACGAATCAACGTTGTTTTTATTCAAAAACATAATATTTATATTAGAAAATATATCAATTAATATTCAATTAAGGGTATCATATTTATGTGTTTCCTGTGAAAATACAAAAATAGTTTACGGCGTTTACTGTGTAAAGCCGTATGGTAATGCTAAGCCTATAAATATTTTTCCATTTATTTATTCACCATATATTTATAAAATCTATAATATTTTTTCAATTTTATATTTACGTTAAGGGTAGCTTTTGTTTAAGGATTCATATTTAATTTTGGTAACAAACATTTACATAATCACCGGTTTTAAACATGAATAAAAAGTATAATTATTAACAATTAATAACACAAAGAGATAAAAGGCTAGTATTAAAATAAGTTTTATTGAAAAACCCGAATCTATAAACACTAACTTAGTTTTTTCATACATAGTTCAAATAAAATTGTAAAGTATACTGATTTTGAATTTTACCATTTTACCCATCTCGAAATGCGTGTTACAAATTAGAAAATATTATATAGATTTGGTACGTTAAGACAATTAATTAGTGTTTATTATCCATCGGTAGCGACCTCTTCTTAGGACTAAGGTCTAAATCGTTGGCAAAAACGGTTTTTTTTGACAAAAAGGGTGTAAAAACAGGTTTGAAGAGATATTAAGCCCTAAAAACGACTTTTATATGGAAATATTTCCTCTAAAAACGACTTTAGCTGGAAAAAACGCTGGTGAAATACTTGCTAGTTGAAAAAATAGTTAGTAGCATTTTACCAGAAGCGCACTTACTTACACGGTTGTAACTTTAAGCAGACGGCAAAATATATAATGTACAATCATGAAGAATCTGCCGAGTATGATAACTGCAATCGTCTTGGTAAAGTCGACTTTAAACAAATTTAGGAGGTAAAGCTCAAATGAGCAAACTAACTACCGGGAGTTTTTCTATCGAAGATCTGGAATCCGTTCAGATCACTATTAACAATATTGTAGGGGCAGCAAAGGAGGTTGCCAAAGAAGCAGAAGAAAAAGAGCTAGGACCAATGGGCCCGACTCCTCTTGCAAGCATGGCAG
>NZ_LMVP01000036.1 GCF_002287235.1 Methanosarcina spelaei | reverse complement strand
TATTTGCTATCAAACAATATTTATTTGCTATCAAACAATATCTGTTTGCTTATCAATCAACATCTGTTTGCTTATCAATCAACATCTGTTTGCTTATCAATCAACATCTATTTGCTATTAAACAATATCTATTTGCTATCAAACAATATTTATTTGCTATCAAACAATATTTATTTGCTATCAAACAATATCTGTTTGCTTATCAATCAACATCTATTTGCTTATCAAGCAGTATCTATTTACTTAAAACCTGTATTCTGAAGTATTTTTTTGAAAGTCAGTACTTTTCCTGATCTCAGTGTTTTTCCTGATAACGTTTATTACGAAATTTGAAACTTTACTGTAGAAATTGGGTTAAAATTTCGGAGTTAAAATTTTAAATTTATAACTTTTTTCATGCAAATTTGGAGCACTGGATCTCTGGAAAAACAAAAGTTATATTGGAACTTAAGTGGAAGCAAGTTCTCAGAAAAAGTAAAAACAAAAAAGTAGATAATTTCTAAAAAACTAGTACAGAGAACAGAACATTTAGAATATGTTCTGTAAAAAGTGCAGTCAGACAATAGCATTAATCTTGAAATATACAATTCCCATAAAGCATAGAAACAAAGGAATAATTGCTTGATTAAAAGAAATATTAAGATTCTTATTCCACTTTTCAGATGCTGAAGTAATTTCCTTTAGAGAAAGGAGAGATATAAGACCAATAATTACTACAGCCCCATACTGAGGAAGTCCGGGAGTTGTCACCATAGAAATTGCACTTGAAGCGGCACTTGAAGAAACCATACTAGAAACCATACTGGATGAAATACTACTAAGTAACATACTAACACCCTCTACTGATTAAATCCTTTTTCGAAATGTAAAGATATCTGATTACAAACGCTATGAAATCATAAAAATAATATTATGTTCAAAAATACAATACTACAATAGTATAAAAAAGTTTTGTCTTAAAATATATCTATTAAGGTCAGACAATTCTTTTTCCCCTTACAATACCAATTGTCACATTTTTCTAAAAATTACAATATTGGAGTATTATTTGTTTTTTCACTGGCATATTATTTGTTTTTTCACTGGCATATTATTTGTTTTTTCACTGGCATATTATTTGTTTTTTCACTGGCATATTATTTGTTTTTTCACTGGCATATTATTTGTTTTTTCACTATGCACATAATTTGGTATAAGGGACCTTTAGAAAGGAATAACTATTCAATTAACATACCTGCCTGGTGACATAAAATACTACAAAATCAATTTTTTCACTTTATATAAGTAAAAGCCCTTCGCAAAGAGTAAAAGGAAAGGTTTAGCTTTCCTCTACTTTTTGCCTTCCCGCTTCAAAAGCCCTGAGATTCACTTCAATTGTTTTCTGCGGCACAAGGGCTTTAACACTCTCAAGTATGATTTCTTTCGGAATCGGCAGATAGCCTGAAACTGCTCCAACCATCACGACATTCATCGCAAGCCTGCTTCCGGCTTCGTATGCCAGTTCATCGGCATTGAAGGCTTTGACAATGTACTTTTCGGAAAGAAATTCAAGAATGTCCGGGACTTCCGGATATTTCGTAAGGCCTGAAGTAACAGTTACAGGAATTATAGGTTGCGTATTCACTATAACAACTCCACCGTCCTTCAGGAAATCCAGGTACCTGACCGCTTCCATCGGCTCAAGGGCAAGCAAAAGGTCTGCACCTTTTTTCGGGATCATGGAACCGTAATCATTTCCAACCCGAATATGGTTTACAACCGAACCTCCTCGCTGGGCCATTCCGTGGGTTTCAGCAGCTCGGATAGGTATTCCGGAAGTAACCGCGGCTTTTCCTATAATATCCGAAGCAAGAATTGCGCCCTGTCCTCCGACTCCTGTAATAAGGAGGTCTAATTTCTTTTGCTCAGCCTGGCTCATCGCTTCACCTCCAAAATAGCGTCAAACTTGCAGATCTGGGCACAGACCCCGCACCCGCTGCAAAGGGACGTAATTACAGCACATTTGTCTTTCTCGTTAAACTCAATTGCAGGACAGCCGAACTTAACACACTGTTTGCAGCCTTCGCATTTTTCAGGGTCAACAAGATACGGAGCCCGACGTATACCAGCCCTTTTTCCTGAAATTACGCAGGGCTGCCTGGTAATGACCACAGCTACGCCTTCGAATTCCTTTGCTGCCTTAAAAGCTTCCTGGGTTTCTTCAAGCCGGTAAGGGTCGACAACCGATACGAATTCTGCACCCATTGCTTTGCAGAGCTCTTCAAGTGATACCTGTACGGTTGGCTCTCCTGTTGCCGTATACCCAACGCCGGGATTTGGCTGGTGTCCGGTCATGGCTGTAATGCGGTTGTCAAGAATAGTGACCGTGATATTTGCTTTATTGACAATTGCATTCAGGAGTGAGTTCATGCCTGAGTGGAAAAAGGTCGAATCCCCTATGGAACAGCAGATCGGTCTCTTTTCCCCGGCATGGTAAAGCCCTGAAGCAACACTGATGCTTGAACCCATGCAGAGTGTGGTCTCAACAGTCCCGTTCTGGATTCCGAGGGTATAGCATCCAATGTCGCTGGGGTAAATTGCGTCCTTTCCAAAGACCTTTTTCATTGAATAGAAAGTTGCCCTGTGAGAACAGCCTGCACAGAGAGCAGGCGGGCGAGGAGCAAGCTCAAGAGCTGTGCTTGATGTTTCAGCTTCGGTCTCAAGGTCGAAGGTTTTCTTAAGAGCCTCAAGGAAGGCACTTACATCCAGTTCACCTTCTCTTGGCACAAAACCGTTAGTTTTCCCAAACACCGAAACTTCAAGCCCGGCTTCCTGTGCAATCATCTTTACCTGTTCTTCCACGATAGGCTCAAGTTCCTCGAACACAAGTACGGTATCTACGGTTTCAAGCAGCTCCAGAATCAGTTTTCTCGGGACCGGATACGTTCCGATTTTAAGGTAAGAAACTTCAAGTCCGAGCTCTACAAGTGCTTCTTTTGCATACACTGAGGCAATGCCTGCACCTATTACTCCGAATTTTGCATCGGGTTTCAGCTCAAGTGAATTCCAGGGAGATTCGGCGAGTGCGTCCTCAATTGACTGCTGGATAGAAAGAAGATGAGTATGGCGTGGACGTGCATTCTTCGGAAGCATGACCCAGCGGTCCAGAAGTTTTTCAAAATTAGGAGCCGTTTTTTCTACGGGCATCTCTCCGAGCTCAATATCTGACTTTCCATGTGAAATTCGGGTTGTAGGCCTGAAGATCACAGGAACTTCAAACTTTTCGGAAAACTCAAAAGCATAGGGCAGCATGTCCTTTGCTTCCTGGGGGGTTGAGGGATCAAAACAGGGCACAAGGGCAAACTGGGCATAACGCCTTGTATCCTGCTCATTCTGGGAGGAGTGGCATGATGGGTCATCAGCAACGATTGCAATCAATCCGCCCTTTGTTCCTGCGTACGCAAGAGTCATAAAAGGATCGGCTGCAACGTTTAGCCCGACATGCTTCATTGTCACTACAGAACGAACGCCTGTCCAGGCAGCTCCGACTGCAACCTCCATTGCAACCTTTTCATTAACCGACCATTCAATATGGTAATCCGGGTCCTTTCGGGCTGCAAGCGTATCTATAATTTCCGAAGACGGAGTTCCGGGATAGCCTGCAACAACCTGCACGCCGCCTTCAAGAAGCCCGCGGGCAATTGCTACGTTTCCAAGCATGTACTCACGCATTGTCATAATTATTGTCTCCAGTATTTAAACAGGAAAAATAACGTTATGATAACAGATTAAATATATTCTTATTGATTCGTATAAGCAAACTTAGACAATCTAATCGATTGATGACAGTAAACCTTAGGTTTCATAAAGACAACCAGGCAAACCTTATCTGCTGTCCGAAACCAGGACTTTTACATTATCAAATAACACGATCAATAATATACTTTCGGATAAGTGACCTGAAGTTCTCCTCTTGTACGATTAGTTAACCTGCAGAAAAAAGAGAAACGATGAAAGTTTACAGTTTTTGATAGAACACAAAAATAGATTTAAAAGCTGGTAAAAGTTCGCTCACTGCCCGGTACTACCCAGCTCACGAAAAACAATTCAACTTTTTTCGAGGAAGTCCGCAAGCTTTTTGATTTCATCCAGCTCGAAATCAAGTTCTTCGCCTTTAAGGGACGCTTTAAATATCTCTCTTTTTTCCGGAATTTCAGCTACGACATTCACGCAATTTATCGACGCCAGCATCTCTTCCTTTATATCCGGTTCAACCTTATTAAGCACAAAGTAAACCCTGCACCCGCACTGAGAGCCAAATTCATCAAATTTTTTTGAAAGCCTGAGTGACTCATAGGAAGGATCAATAACAACAAGAATCAGGTCGAAGTCCTTATCAACTCCACGCCCAAAATGCTCGGTACCCGCTTCCGTATCCACGATTATGAAATCGTCTTTTTCCATGTCAAGGTTTTCAAGAAATTCCCTTGTCAAAACCCCCATTGGACAGGCGCAGCCCTCTCCGAAATTATGAATTTTGCCAACTGCCATCAGCTTGACTCCGTCCTTTTGTTCCACAAATTCCGGTGGAAGGTCGGAAAAACTCCATCTCTTATTAAAAAAGCGTGACTGCTGCGCTGGCTGACCTGAAGTACTCCCATTGGCTGCAAGCCCCCAGAACTGCGTTTTTTTGGGAGCTGCCCTTTGTTTTTCCTTAAAGCCTGTTTTTCCTCCGAAGTACTCCATAAGGTCCTTAGGAGCCGCCATTCCTAGCTGGCTGTGCAGCCCGTAATTGGACTCATCAGTATCGAGCACAAGCACGTTTTTAGTTTTTGCCATTTCCTTTGCCAGGAGCGCCGAAATCGTACTTTTTCCGCTTCCTCCTTTTCCGCACACTGCTATTTTCATATCCAGTTCACCTGTCCCAGTAATTTATCCTGCTGAATTAAAAACACTTCCTTTAAACATTTTCTTGCCTCAATAGTGGTGAAAGGAGAGAGAACGGAGGGAAATAAGAAAAATTAGAAAAAAGAAATAGAGATGAAAACAAAAAATATAAAATACAAAAAGTGGAAACAAGAAAAGTAGAAATTACAAAAGTAGAAAAAAGAGACAGAATGGAATCCAGAAGATTAAGAAGATTATATAGAGTAATGATAGAGACCTAACTGCGTCCAGAAAGGGATGATATAAAAATCAAAAATGGACCCAATGTTAAAAAATTTCCGTTTTTTAAATGGAAATTAAAAGTTGCTCATGGGAGAGTAACGATTTGGAAAGACTCTCTTTGGGCTTGGCATGTAGGGTGCTATGGGGATGAGCGAGTCCCATAAATAGCTATGAAGTTTTAGTATATAATTGCACATGTTTTGGTCTTTTCTGTGATAACTCGGGAATTCAGGCACTATTTCTTCTAAACATCTCTTAGTTTTTACCCTTGATCATAAGCGGGATAATTTTCGTGCCTCAGAACTCATAGGGCTCATCACGAAATCAGCGAAATTTTTCATCACAGGCACTCAATTGATATTCAGATAGTATATGCGGTTAATATAAGAAATATCTTTCAGAAAAAAGAAAACATTTTAAATATGAAACATGTCCTGAAATATCCTTAAAAACGTTTTTCAGTTTTCTCCGTTGGGTCCGGCCTCGATCTCAGCAGCAATTTCCCTGGCAGCTTTTCTTGGGGAGTCTGCTCTATAAATGCTTCTTCCTACAATTACCCAGTCTGCGCCTGCGGCAATAACATCAGACGCTTTTCCTCCCTGGGCGCCGACTCCAGGCGAGATAATGGTAAGTTTGTCACCTATAATTTTTCTTATCGCCTTCACTCTTTCAGGTCTGGTTGCAGGGGCAACAAGGCCGAAAGCTCCTGCTTGGGCTGCCATCCTTGCAATCGCTTCTCCAACGGGCTGGAGGAATTCGGCTCCTCCGGGGTGGCTCATTTCGCTTACCACGAACACATCTTTCCCGTACTCGGAAGCGACCTCAATACAGGCATCAAGGCTGTCCCGACCTGTAAAGCCCTGGACAATAACTGCATCGGCTCCTGCCTCAAAGACCTGCTCGCAGATAAGGTGGTTGGTGTTTGGAATATCGGCAACCTTGAAATCGGCTATTATGGGAGCAAACTCGGAAAGTTCCCTGATAATTCCAAGTCCGGTAGCAAGTACTAGAGGGTAGCCCACCTTTACAGCGTCCACGAATTCCGAGACATCTTCTGCAATTTTGAGCGCTTCTTCCCTATCGGAAACATCAAGTGCAAGGATCATACAGCTTTTCTTTTCCATAAAATCACCTCTTTGGAAGGCGTGTACGCACAGCTGCAACCATAAGCGGGAGAGTAATAGTCGCATCTGCATACACGGTTACGGCTTTTGCGTTTTCTCCTACCTTTCCCCAGGACTGGGCTTCGTCAAGAGTTGCCCCACTCAGGCCTCCGGTCTCAGGGTGATCCATTGTTAACTGGATCGCATAATCAAAGGACTTGGGAGTCACAAGCATGGACTGGAGAATATAATTTTTGGGAACTCCTCCTCCAAGCAGCAGGGCACCTGCACTCTCAGCCGCATAGCAGATTTCCATAAACTCGTGCATATCAGCAAATGCATCCACATGCAGAGGGTTTCCTTCTTTGTACAGCCAGGCCTGAAGCCCTATTACCGAGTCCTGGAGGGCAGGGCAATATACAGGCACACCTACTTCTGCTGCGGTTTTCAGGATAGAGGAATCATCATCAAGATTTTTTCCAATCTCGGTAAGCACCTGCCTGATAGAGAGTTTTTCCTGAGGAAGACCTGAGTAGACGCCCTGTAAAAATTCTTCAAGGTCTGTAAAGTGCTGGTCCGGAAGATAAACATCGTAAATCCTGTCAATACATTCATTCTTTAGCTGGATATCGTTTGCACAGTCCGTACCCTTATAATGGTGAAGGCCCAGAGCCTCGACAGTGTCATGCACCATATTGGCTCCGGTCGTGACAAGTACATCGATGTAGCCGTCACGTATTAAATCCGCAACAATGTTTCTCATGCCTGCAGGAGTCATGGCACCTGCAAGTCCGAAAAATTTCGTAGTTTTTTCGGAAGCCAGCATTTCATAATAAATATCTACGGCCTCAGCCAGCCTGCCTGCTCCAAAGGCGCAGCCTTTGTATTCCCTGACAAGCTCGTCAACACTCATGTCGGGACTGATTTTTGCAGCTTTGATTGGGGTCGAAAGTTTTTTGTTTGGAGTATTACAATCCATTCGATTTCCCTCATGAAAAGGTATGATAGGACCTACTTTTGAGAACGATCTCTTTGAAAACTATCTCTTTGGGAACTATCTCTTTGAGAATTATCAATTCTAGATTATTTTGAGCTGATATTGAATTACCTGAAAACACATAGTATATGATAAACTTTCTCTTTACATGTTCTTTCTTAAAGTGCACGTAAAATACTCTAGAGTATTGATTTAGAGACAATCTTGCCTGAAAATCATTACACTCTGAAACCATTACTCATTTGATATCGGACTAGTAATTGAAAGCATCAAGCTAGAATCCAGTCAGGACAGCCTTTGATGAATGTGGACTTGTAAATAAAAGGCTATATGAGTAAAGGCTATATGAGTAAAAATCCTGAAAAGTTATGACTGGAAAATTCAAAGCTTGAGAACCCTCACTTGAGGGTTCAAAAAGTTAAAAAAATATCTGCTAGAATGCAAAAGGTTGAACAATACCTCATATTTCAATCAGGTTGATTCAAGCGTATCCTGTAATATCCTGGCCAATTGGAGTGCTTTTTCTTATGCACTCTTCCCCGGAGTTAATCATATCTTCAACCGCAGTTTTCAATATGGAAGGATAAACCTGGCCTACCTGCTCCCATACAGGTCTTCCATGGCAGAAGAACTTAAAAGTAGGCGTGCCCTGAACCCCAAACCTTTCAACAGTCCAGGGGCTCGTTTCAATGTTCATGCGGGCAAAAACGGCTGAACTCTTGAATTCGTTTGCATAGTTTATAAAATAAGGTTCCATAGCTTTGCAGTAAGGGCAGGCCGGGCTGTAAAACATTACAATAACCGGCTTTTTAGAGCTTTCTACTACTTCTCCCCATGTCATATCTCCAATTTCCATAACATTGCTTCCGTTCAATTAATTACCCCCAAAGTTATGAACAAGCTAACAGAACAAATTAATAAAGTTTCAAGCCTATCGAAATCAGTTATTCAGTTCATTGTATTTTGTATATGATATTGCTTTTATTAGGTCAATATTCTCTATTTTTATAAGATTAATATTTATGCTTTGTAAAATTAAAGTTTACGCTGCTGTAGATAAGTCCCTTAAAAAAACCTCTTAAATTGCTTCTTTTATCCATAAGTTCTAAGTGGGAAGTTCTAAATAAGTAAAGAAGAAAGACAATAGAAGAAAGAAGAAAGACAATAGAAGAAAGACAATAGAAATAAAGTAAAATTTAAAAAGTGGGTGACAGGACTGAAGAACCAGTTCTGTATTATCTTGGCGAGATTTTTTCCAGGAACTGAACCCCGTCCTTGTTCAAGGATTCAAAAGTTTTTAAAGAGGAATGAAGTTTATAGGATTTTTTCCGTTTAGACCTTTTTGCCTTCACCCTCAGGGTTCATGACCTCATAAAAGCATGTGCTGCAGACGTATTTATCCTCGAGACATGTTTCTTTAAAGTCAACTTTTGGGCCTCCGGGTTTCGCAGTTGCCTCCCTGAACACATAGAACTTTTCGTTAAATTCGATTGGCTGGCCGCATCTCGAACATACGAAAGGTGGGTTCTCAACCGAGTCAATTGCACACTCAATGCATATCAGATCGGACTTATCCCCTTGAACATCTTTGAACTTTATTGGTTTCATATCCAGGCTGGTGTCTACAACCAGTACATCTTCCAGAAGTTCCCGGCCACAAATATTACAATACTCCTTCACTGTGTTACCTCCTATGTCCAGAGGGTTTCTCACCAAACCCTGTGCTGAGCCTACACAAGGTTTCAATATCTCCGTGTTTGCACTCAAATCATATTCCCCAGTTTCAGCTTATTACCCATTCTCATGCCGAATCGGTTCATTTTGAGGTGTCCAATTCGGCTCAGTTCTTCACACTGTTAAGTTGTGTTTTATCTGCTGGTGTTGGCTTATTACCAGCATATCAACTTGAGAAGATTGGTCCAGAGCTGGAAAAGCAAACAATATAAATTAACAGAAAAATCTTTTTTACAATGTTGCCCCGGAAATACTTTTCGCATTTGAATCGAAACAACATTAAAAGACACTTTACAAAAATGCGTTTTAAACCGCTTTCTTGTCTCTGGTTTTAAACTTCCCTATGAAAATATAGGTCTTGAAACTATATACAGTTATTGATTTTGATCCAAAAGTACCGGGTTTTCTAAGTATAATAGGTAGATCATAAGAACATAAAGAAAATAAAAAAACAGTAAATACTATGAAAGAAAATAACTAATAATCATAAAAAAGTTAGAAGTGATCAAAACTAAAATTATCACATAAACAGAATGCAGGTTATTTAAACAAATAGAATAAAAGTTGCTCTCTTAATAAACTAACATAGAAGTAAATAAAGAGAATAAAACAAAGAACTTTATTCATCTTTGATCAATACATAAGACGATAAAGAAGATTACTCAAAAGGGTTCGAAAAAATGCTTAAACAGAGATTTGTGCTGGATACTACTGCATTAACGGACCTGCAGACGCGTGAGGTTATGGGCTATGCTTCCCTTTGCGAGGGAATGAAAGCGATTCTTGACCTGATAGCTGATGCTCGTCTGCATTTCGGGATAAGTTGTTACGTGCCTTATCCGTCAGTATACAAAGAGATGTACGAATTTGCAAGCCGCAACGGCTGTGACAGGGAGGTTGTGGCTAAAATAGATACCTGGCTTGTAAAAAAATCTCCTGACAGGTATAGAGTTAGCGTAACTTCTCAGATCTTTCACGAGTATGTTGCTTATATGCGGGAGAGAATTAACCGGGGGATGGGAGTAGCAGAGGATGCTATATGGGAGGCAGCTACTGAATGTCTCTTTATGGAAAATCCTCAAAATAAGAAAAAAGAGTATAAGGAAGAGGTTGAGAGGGAAGTAATCGGGGGGATCATTGGCAAATTCCGAAACAAATATCGAGCTGCCCTTAGATATGGAATTCTTGATAGCGCTCCTGATATTGATGTTCTCATTCTTGCCAAGGAGCTTGATGCTGCAGTAATCGCAAGTGATTATGGGATTGAAAAGTGGGCCGAACAGCTTGGAGTCCGTTTTGTACCTGCAAACGTTTTTCCCATGATGATACAGGAGTACCTGAAACATCTTCCGGAAAACGAAAATGAGCCAGAGTCAGGAAACAAAGACAAAAGTAAAGAAGGACCATCGGGAGAAATTGAATTCATTTAACAACTTCAATTTTCAATCCTTTATTACAATCAAAATTAAAACCTGAACAATAGTAAATTCTGGATATTTAACCGGATAAGAAGGTTGAAATTACTCAGATCAGAGGCTTGGGATTAGTCAAGATCAGAGGCTTGGGATTAGTCAAGATCAGAGGCTTGGGATTAGTCAGATCAGAGGTTTGAGATTAGTCAGATCAGAGACTTGAGATTAGTCAGGCAAAGGACTTGAGGTTAAATAAGGGGAATTAGCTTCAGGATGTGCTATTGAACTCTAAGTCTCAGTGAGGAGTATAAGACATAGACATCAGTTATTATCAAGCCTTAAGGGACCTATGCCTTTAAAGAACCGTACTTTTAATAGTGCCCTTTAAAAAACATGCTTTTAATAGTACTTTTTAAAGAAAACGTACCTTTAAACGTGCTTTTAAGGAGAATCTACCTTAAAAGGAACTGTACTTTAAGAGACAGCATTTAAGGGGACTGTGCCTTTTAAAGAATTGGGGGTAAGAGTTTGAGAAATATAGTTATAGAAGAATTAAAAGCACCCGAAGTTTACCGCCAGCGGGTTGAGGTTGTAGAACGAAAGGGGCTAGGACATCCGGACTATATTTGTGACGCCATAATGGAACAAATCTCAGTAAATCTAAGCCAGAAGTATCTTGAGACTTTCGGGAGTATCCTGCACTATAATATAGACAAAGGCATGCTCGTTGCAGGAGAAGTGGAAGGAAAATTGGGAGGAGGCAGAGTTGTAAGCCCTATGAAACTTATTATAGGGGATAGGGCTACTTTTGAAGCTCAGGGGATAGAAATCGACGTTCCCGGGCTTGCAGTCGGTACGTCGCAGCAATGGCTCCAGGATAACCTCCGCTTTGTGGACCCTGAAAATCTTATCTACCAGATTGAACTAAAAAGAGGCTCTGCAGAACATACGGATATCTTTAGCAGAGGAGAAGGGATTCTCGGAGCAAACGACACTTCTGCAGCAGTTGGATATGCTCCTCTCAGTCCCACCGAGAAGCTTGTTTTCGAGTGCGAGCGATATATGAACTCAAGAAAGTTCAAAAAGGAATATCCGGAATCCGGAGAAGATGTAAAAGTTATGGGACTCAGGCACAGGGAAGACATGCATCTGACTGTTGCAATGCCGCTTGTGGATAGGTTTGTTGAATCAGAAGAAGCATATTTTAAGAAGAAAATCGAGTTGCATAACCGTATTGAAGAATTTACTGCCGGATTTGCAGAAAAAGCAAGGGCTGAACCTGAGTCCTGTATGTGCCTGAAACCTACAGTCTCTCTGAACACTCTTGACGTTCCGGGCAGGGGGCTGCAAGGGATTTATACCACTGTAACCGGCACTTCTGCTGAAGATGCAGATGGTGGACAGGTAGGGCGTGGAAACCGGGTAAACGGAATAATTCCACTAAATCGTCCTGTTAGCAGTGAAGCTGCTGCAGGTAAAAATCCTGTAAGCCATACAGGAAAAATTTACAACCTTCTTTCCCACAGGATCGCAGCGCAGATCTACAGCAAGGTGCCTGACATTTCAGAAGTGTATGTCTGGCTTTTGAGTGAAATAGGAACTCCAATCGACCAGCCTCAGATTGCAACTGCCCAGCTTATAATGAAGAAAGGGTCTGCAAGTGAGGTAGAAAAAGAAGTGGCTGAGGTAATTGAAAAAGAGCTTGAGAATATACAGGCCTTCTCCATGGAACTTGTTGCAGGAAAATGTCCTGTATGTTAAGAAGAGTTTTATCTGGAGAAATTTATACCCCGGCAATAAAAGCAATAAGTGCAAAGAACATTGCAATCTTGAACATTTTTGAAGACTTGGTAGGATTGTTGCGAGCAAGAAGCTGGTAGATTGCTGCAAGAAACCCCAGATCTGCCAGAAGGATAAGGTAAAGATAACGCAGGCCAAGTACTGACAGAACATAAGGAAGAGGGCTCAAAAATACTGCCAGAAACCCTATAAGCACTGCAAGGTAGCTTGCTTTTTTCGCTCCTACCCGAAGAGGCAGAGTATCTGCTCCTTCAATTTTATCCCCTTCCATGTCCTCAATATCCTTTACAATTTCCCTGGCAGTAATCGCAAGGGCTGCAAGCAGGAAAAGTATAAAAAGGTCTTTGAGTCCTTCAAGCCCAAAAACCGAGGCTCCGAATAAAAAGCTTGAGCCGGTAAGGTAGCCTATGCTCAGGTTTCCTAATAAAGGAGTGCCTTTGAGAGTTTTTGCGTAGAAGATGAGTAGAAGGGAATTAAATAGTGCAATCAACCCGCAAATTGGGTTGATTGAAAAAGCCAGAAGAGTTCCGAGGGTAAACAGGATATAAGAAAAATAAAGTGCTTCTTTTAACTTCATCCTGCCTGATGGAATAGGCCTATCTGGACGATTGATTGAGTCTATCCTGACATCAAAATAGTCATTAATGGCATTTCCTGCGCCTGCAACCAAAAATACGACCAGAAATACAAGACCTGAAAAAAAGAAAGGAAATTTTTCAGGGCTATAAAAACCGGGGTCATTGGAAGCCAGGATATTAAAAGCTATCAGTGTTCCGATTACGGCTGCAAAACCTGCCATGAGGCAGTTTCCGTATCTTATAATCTCCATATATGTGCGTATGCCTGCGGACATCACAACAAAGCAGTGTTATAAAGTATTAAAGGTATCGGATTTCCTTTCCCGGGTTCTGCTTCGGTAGACTCTGGTGTATTTTTCGTTCACTTCGTTCGTTCAAGATTGCTGATATGATCTGATGTGATTTGATCTGATATGATCTGACATAATTTGATGTGATTTGATCTGATATAATTTGATTTGATTTGATTTGATCTGATATAATTTGATGTGATTTGATCTGATATGATCTGATATAATTTGATATGAGTTGATGTGATTTTATGTGAGTTGATGTGATTTTATGTGAGTTGATGTGATTTAATGTGAGTTGGTGTGATTTAATGTGAGTTGGTGTGATTTAATGTGAGTTGGTGTGATCTGATCCATTCTTTTTTGGAAAGATTACTCAATTTATATATTGTATACTATATAATTTAAAGAGTATATTTACTGAAAGGATAATATTAAGTAAAACAAAGTTTTATGTCTTGCCGTTCTTCCCTTTGATATCTGAAAGGTTGACCAGTTTAAAAGAGGCGACAGATATAGTTAGTGATCCTTGATCCTTTAATCAGGTTCTGCTTCTGTCACTACCAGACTAGAAAAACTGGCTTGGAACAAAGAGTATGTCTTAGACTAACAGCTTATTGGAGAAAACCTACTGAATTAAACCACTGGGTATTGTTTCTGTAAATTAGATAATCATTTATCAATAATTTACTGGTGTACAGATATTTCTGTTTACAGACTGTGGGAGGAGGCAAATAAAAAATGAAAGCCGGTTTTTATAATTCATTATTTTATATACTATTGATAATGCTAGTGATCCTTGGAATGGCTCCCGGTATGGTCCATGCTCTAGGAAATAACGGAAGCTCAGTTTCAGATAGTGGAAGTTCAGATACAGGAGATTCAGTTTCAGATAGCGAAAGTTCAGATGCAGGAGATTCAGTTTCAAACAGTGGAAACTTAGACACGAGTGCCGAAGATTCAGATCCAAACAAAGTGGACTCAGGTTCAAATGATGGTAGTTCTGATTCTGGTTCAAGTGATGGTAGTTCAGACTCTGGTTCAAATGATGGTAGTTCTGATTCTGGCTCAAATGATAAAAATTCGGATTCCGGCTTAAGTGATGGTAGTTCAGATTCTGGCTCAAGTGATGGTAGTTCAGACTCTGGCTCAAGTGATGGAAGTTCAGATTCCGGTTC
>NZ_LMVP01000035.1 GCF_002287235.1 Methanosarcina spelaei | reverse complement strand
AGGAAAAAGACATTGGCTTCATGTAGCTTCTACTGACAAATACACCTGTTATTTTACTCATGCAAAAAGAGGATCCGAAGCTATTGATGCTATGGGAATTCTTCCAGAGTTTAAAGGGGTAGCAGTTCACGATGGATGGAAACCTTACAACAGTTATAATTGTGATCATGCTCTTTGCAATGTTCATCTCCAGAGAGAACTTACTGGAATTGAAGAGAATTATAAACAGCAATGGGCTAAAGATATGAATGAGCTGTTGTCTGAAATGAAAAAGTATGCTGATGAGTGTAAAGAGCAGGTCAAAAATCTAGATTTTGAACAAGTTAAGGCATTAGAAAAAAGGTTCAATGCTGTAGTCGCGAAAGGAATTGAAGAAAATCCACCTTCTTTAAATCCTGAAAAACGAGGAAAACGTGGTAAGAATCCAAAAACCAAAGCAAGGAATCTGCTTGATAGGTTTATAGAACATAAAGACAAGATTCTGAGATTCCTGACAGACTTGAAAGTTCCGTTTGAGAATAATCAAGCAGAAAGAGATGTCAGGATGATGAAGCTACAGCAGAAAATATCAGGAACTTTCAGAACTGCACGAGGAGCGGAAGCTTTCTGCAGAATTAGAGCATATATTTCAACAATAAGAAAGAATGGTTTACCTGTTTTAGAGGGTATTCTCGCGGCGCTCAAAGGAGCGCCGCTAACTATACCCTGAATAGTTACTTTTATTTTTAACTTTATATAAGGACTATGGAATTCAGAGCCTAAAATATTTAGCGTATAATATAAAAAACATGCTGCATTATGTTCATATGTCGAGAATTGAAGGTTCTAATAGTGAGCTTGGCGCAGCCATATATGTTATCCCCTGGTTTCTGGCTGATATTTGTCCGAGGCGTGAAAATACTTCTGTAATATGGCCGGAAGATGGTGCTCTGGCGTTTCCGTTCTATATTTTAGCCAAGAAATCAAAGCTGGATAAATTGGACGTGTTGATAAAATACGCTACAGGCAGAGAGTTAGGATAGTATCTGGCTGATAATTGTTATCCCTCACTAAATCCCGAAGTTAACTACAGATATCCGGACAATGCAAAACTGAAATGGTTTGGGTGGGACTATGTGCGCTCCAATGATACCATGGAATTAATTCGGCTAACGTCAAAGATATTTTTTGAAATGTGGCAGGTCACTCCTTTACAAAAATCTGATATTTATGAGATAAACAGAGTACTAAAATAGGAAGGAGATACGTGAGATGAAATTAGTTACGGTGGCAGGGCCGCCTTCAGTTGGGAAGACTTCAGTCATACTGAAGACTGTTGAACACTTTGAAAAAGAATGTAAAAAAATAGGCATAATAAAATTTGATTCACTTTATACAAAAGACGACCTTGCCTATAAAAAAATAGGATTGCCGTTTATGGTTGGACTCTCGGGAAATTTATGCCCTGATCATTTCTTTGTGAGTAACATTGATGAATGCCTTACCTGGGGAAGAGAAAATAAACTGGATCTACTTATTACCAAGAGTGCCGGTTTATGCAGCAGATGTTCCCCGCACATCAAAGAAGTACTTGGGGTGTGTGTCATTGATAACCTTTCAGGAGTTTATACACCAAAAAAAATAGGCCCAATGTTGAAATTAGCTGATGTTATCGTCATTACAAAAAGCGATATCGTATCTCAAGCAGAAAGGGAGGTTTTTGCTTTCAATGTAAGATTGGCAAATCCGAAAGCCGAAATTATATTTGTCAATGGGTTTACTGGCCAGGGAGCTTTTGATCTAAGTTATTATTTGAGCAGGGCAGTAGAAGTAGGCGGACTTGAGGGGAAGAAATTACGCTTTTCCATGCCATCAGCGGTATGTCCTTACTGTGTGGGAGAAATGGTAATTAGTAAAGATTACCAGCGTGGAAATGCAAAAAAAATGGTTTTTAAGGAGGGGCATGAAAGTGGACGGTCATCTGTTAACTTCATCGATTAAAGATATTTTGAATTTTCATCCCTTTGTTGCAGACTTTTTTTACATCTCTCGGATTAAAAGAGCTTCCTTTATCCTTATCCTTGCAGGATTGGCTTTCAGGACTGACCGATGAATTCCTGAGGGATTCAGGAATGGATTGAAAACAGATATTGAACCATATCGAAGCAATAATCCAAATAAATATAATTCCCGAAAAGCAACATCAAATAAATTCCCTTACGGTAATTGGGGGAAAAGACAAGTCCGGGAATCCAGAGAATGCAGGCATTACTTTGAAACCCGGTGAGATAGTTTGTATTGTTGGTCCCACTGGTTCCGGAAAAAGCCGGCTGCTGGCAGATATTGAATGTATGGCACAGAAAGATACACCTACAGGAAGGCAGATTCTAATAAACGGACTTGTACCTGAAGCAAAGAAACGCTTTTCGATGGACCAAAAGATAGTGGCGCAGTTGTCTCAAAACATGAATTTCGTTGTAGACCTTACAGTAAAAGAATTCATTACTATGCATGCTGAATGCCGTATGATTTCCAAGAAGGATGAAACGGTTAATAATATAATTTATACTGCAAATGAACTGATAGGAGAGAAGTTTAGTGATGATATTTCAATTACCCAACTTAGTGGGGGTCAGACACGCTCACTAATGATTGCAGATACAGCTTTGTTGAGCTCTTCTCCTGTCGTCTTGATTGATGAGATCGAGAATGCAGGAGTTAACAGGAGAAAAGCGCTGGAACTTCTGGTTAATAAAGAAAAAATAGTGCTCATATCTACCCATGATCCACTGCTAGCTTTAATGGGTGATCGCAGGATAGTAATCAAGAATGGTGCAATGTCCAGTATTATTGAGACCAGTCAACAGGAAAGAAAGAATCTGATGTACATGGAATATCTGGATTGCAAAATGATGGAACTGCGTGACATGTTGAGAAATGGAGAGAGGATTGACACTGAGATCAATTGGTGTTCAGGATAATGAGTACTTGAAACAGACCTTCCGAACTTTTAGATATCTACCTTGTGAATTAACGCAGATTTTGTTTATTCACTTAATCAAATGCATTCCACTCCAACTGAAGTTAAATGTCGGGAGAAAAATTGAACTGAAGGAAAATCTCAAAATTTCGATTGTAAATTTACAATAAATGAGATATTACACCTTGGATTTAATGATCCTGAAAATTTTAAGTTTAATCCGTCTGTTTTGAAGAAATATTCACTGAATGTGGCAGATGTTTCTTTAAACAACTCAGAAATAAATATGACAAAGTAATATAAAAAATGACCATGTTTAGAACTGACGGCCTTTTATTCTTTCTTTTGATGGCTCTAGTAAAATTTTTTTGTTTTGCTCTCTAGTTACTTTTTTTCTATGAGCTACAAGTCCGCCATCATTAAGTATCTCAAGCAGAAAATCCGGCAATTTATTCCCGTTAAATATATCTCTCTCTGAAACTGTAACTTCACCTCTGGCCAGATCAACTTTAACTTTATCTCTTTCCTTACAATTAATATCAACCTCTATGAGAGGTAGCCCAATATTGATTGCATTTCTAAAAAAGATCCTGGCAAAAGACTTCGCTATAACACATGATACTCCTGCATATTTCAAAGCAAGAGGAGCCTGTTCTCTTGAAGACCCACAACCGAAATTGGTACCTGCAACAATGATATCTCCAATCCTGAACTTTTTTGTGAACTCTGGATCAATTCCTTCCATTGCATGAGCTGCAAAGATCTGCACATCTTTGCTCCGCAAATATTTACCAGGGATAATTTCATCAGTATTAACGTTGTCTCCGAATTTCCAGACTCGACCTACAATAAGACTCACAATCACACCTTACCTGAAAAGTAATTTTCTCTAAAAGTAATTTCCTTTAAAAGCAACTTTGTTTAAGTATAATTTCCCTCAATAGCACATAATTTTATACACACAATTTAGTAACTGTGCACTTGTTTTCTTATTCTGCTATTTCGAGTGAAAAGCTACTTAGAACTGTGTATTTATTTCTCAATTTTTCATTTACTATACAGGTACTGTCCTTTTTCCTTGATAGTTGTGTAAAAAAAGCTGCTGTCATTTTATTTATCTCAGCAGCCTCACAAAACAACATTCAATCTTTAAATACTAAAATTCTCAATGAAGTCTCTGATTAATCCGGCATCATCTGTGAATTCAAAATTTTTTGAACATCCTCATCTGTAAGCTCATAATCAAAAAAGGTTTTGTAGAACCATTTTGTTTCATTATTTATATCAATGGATTGAAACATGTCCGGGTTGATGGTTTTTGCAGCCCATTGGATCTGAAGCGCTTCTTCTGCTCCAGCCCTACTCCATATAAACGCTCCTTCAGGATTTAGATATACCCTGTTATTCTTAACTGCTTTAACTTTTTTCCAGGACTCGCTATTCATTATCTGTTCTTTCTCTTCGGATTTGGCGTTCACACTAAGAATAATCACGTCAGGATTCCACTTTAATATTTGTTCCATTGAGACTTCCTGCATAATGCCGCCTTTTACTTCTTCAGCTGCATTGACACCTCCTGCAGCTTCAATCCAATCACTGATGATATTTCCGCCGCCATCTACACACAAAGGTGATAGTGATACGAGATGGAGAACTTTTGGTCTTTCTTCGTAAGGTGTTTTGGATGAGATATTTCTTACCGATTCTAATTTGCTATCCAGATATGCATTATATTTCTGTGAACGTTCCAAAGCTTCTTCGTCTCCCAATACATTCGCAGTATCTGAAAAACATTTTTTCATAGAAGCAAAATCTGTAAAATTTACCTCTACAACAGGAACTCCAAGATTTGAAACTTTCTCGATATTTTTATCCCTGCTTGGCATGAAAACAACATCCGGCTTGGTGGCAAGCAAAGCTTCGACATCATATGTTGGGCTGAGTGTTACAGCGTTATAGTAGGCCGGACAAACTTTGTACGCCCATGGTCTTGTTTTTGGGCTGAACATTGTTGCAACAATCCTGTCATCAGCTCCAAGCATAGCCAGCACTTCATTATGTCCCATCCAGGTATCTGCAACTCTTTTCACCTTTAAAGGAACCTGAACTTGTCTACCTGCCGAATCAGTAACAACTCTGGTTTCCCCACTTTTATCGTTTGAAAATACGTTTGTCGTATTTTCCACATTATTATTGTTTGAAGTTGGTATGTTTGCCGTATTATCATGCGTTGTCGAATTGAGATTTTCTTCGATACAACCTGACAAAAATAATACTGACAGCATTGAGACAAATAGGATAACTATTGTTCTATTGTTCATCCAGATACCTCTTTTATGAGCTAGCATCCAGCATTATTTTTAGAACTAAATATTCTGGCAAGGGTACTCTTGACATAGCATCCGCTATCATCAAAAATATACTTCTAATAATATATGGCAACTTATTACTACTGTCTGGAATCAGAAAAAATTATTGATTCAAAATAATGCTACAGGATGTAAGCTAATTTTTTTCACTTTTTTTACTTCTCATTATTTGCAAATACTTTAGTCCCCTCTCAACGGTGTAACAATATTCAACGCAGTCGATTCCGAATTCTCCAAGCTTTTTTTGTGCACCCAACCCGATTTTCATAGAAAGTAAAGCATCACAGTCAGAGATCGTTTCTATTGCTTCTTTCCTCCTATGGTATCCATTGTTAAGCTCATTACCTCCATTGCAGTACTTCTTTGTCGAGCGTGTCTCGAGAAACTTGTAATCCCCACCAGTAATCTCAAAAATCATAAAATCGGTTGTTTGCCCAAAATGCTGGTCGACAAGTTTTCCATTTTTTGAAGTAACTGCCACCTTAAAGGTCTCAGAGCTCTGTTTTGCTACTTCATTTAAAATTGTGCATTCAGTGTCCATATTATAAGCTCCATTTTTGAGTCAGTTCCGAATACTCTTCCCAGTTAATCTGCTTTGAACGAAGAGCCCGTTCCCAGTCATTTGCAACATTTTCTAAAAAGTTCAGCATGCCTTCGTATCCGAAATATGCCCTATTCAGGTAGTTCTGCCGGTTTGTAGGGTTGAAAACATCAAACGCAAACTTTATCCCCAGTTCTTCAGCCAGATAATACTCCCACGAAGAACAGAATACAGCATCTATACAGCTTTCCATCAAAGATTTTTTTATCTGATATCCGTCAGCCGAAAAAACAACCTTCGGGGAAATTCCCATATTGTTAAGCTCATTTTCCAACAGCAACTGAGAATCAGACACGGAAGATCTGAACAGCAACAGATCCGGAATCATTTCCAGTTCTTCAAATAACATTCTGGTCAGCCCTATTCCCATGGTCGCATCCGCCGAAACAGCTACTCTGCAGTTGCGGTACCTGGGGATCATCATCAACCCTCTGCGTCTCAGAACATCAATGGCCATAGCTTCCCCGTCTTTTATCATTGCCTCAACTTTTTCTTCGACGCCAAAGTATTTTCCTATTGCACGAAGCCATCTTGCAGTATTTTTAAGTCCTATTGGGAGTGGAATGTCCGATAGTATAAGCGGTATATTATGTACTTCCTGCATTTTTAACCCAAATTGATACCCAGCATCGTGACTGAGAAGTATATTTGCCGATGCTAGCCCGGCATTATTTAGTTCTTCCAGAGACGTATCGTGAGGAAGCACAGCCTGAACTTTAATTCCTATTTTTTCAAGGGTTTCACGTATCCATTTCAAATCCGCCCACCATGTAGGGTTCAGGTTTGCTTGAGGCGCTATTAAGTTCACAGTGTTTGGAATTTTTTCCTTCTGCTTTTTTATAAACGGAAGCAATGCATTCAGTCCCAGTTCAATACCATCATAGAGGTTTCCTCGAAACCCTCCTGCCATCAAGGGAATAAGCTTTGCATCAGTTTGCGGCTGGATATTTCGGCATAAGCCCTCAATATCCTCACCAATGATATCAGCTGCACATGTACCAACTACGAATATCACCCTGGTTTTAAATTTCGAATCAGCTTCTTTGATTAAGTTTTTCAGCTTGCTTGAAGCTCCCATTATCACGTCTGTTTCAAAAAGCCTGGTGCATGCAACTTTTCTTTTCGTAAAATCGATTTCATGGATGTCATAGGCTGCCGAAACCGTTGAAGAACAGCCTTGAGGGGAATGTATGACAATACTAATGTCTTTGATTCCTGCCAGTACTCCGGTGGCACCTTCAAGAGCACATCCGACCATAGGGTCCCTGCTATGGTTGCAGTTATCGAATCTCAACTCATCATACATTTGTCTCTCTCCTTTCCTGCATAAACTGTGCAATCCGGCAAATCCTGAGCCAGCTTCGGTGTGAGGGACTGGGCTGAACACAACCCTGAGTTTTCAGAGAACACCATTTTTTTCATTACCCAGCTGCGAGGTCTGAAAGAATACTCAAGAGCAGTGCAAACGCATTTAGCTACCTTTAAAGCTCCCCTATAACCAAATCTGGGGCGGTTTAATATGGAATTTAAATCAACTACAGGAATATTCGGAAAACTCATTGATGACCCAAAATACACGGTTGTCTCAGGATTCAGATCTCCCAAATATTCCATAAGCTCATTTTCAGTCTGAACCATTGCCTCATATTTTCCAAAGGCAAGAGTACCCTTTGTGATCAGTATTTCAGGATCAATCCCGGTCTCTAAGAGGTAATCAATACTTGTTTCTCTTGCCTGCGTGCTCCAGGGATGAAAATTATATATAACCACCCTCATACCAAAATCACGTTCAAGCATGTGAGCGATTGACAGAGACTTTATCGCATCATGCCCTTCAACAATTGCCAGCTTTCCTGATAGGCATTTTTTCGCCTCTTCAAATTCGACGCTTATGGCTTCATATTCTCTTTTGATCAGCTCTTCAGCCTCAGTTTCGAGATGTAAATGCCTGGCTGCTCCTCTCAGCCACTTCTCGGTTGCGCTTATACCACACGGCAGAATCGTAGAGTTTAAAGGAGTGTCAAACCGGTCAAGCATCTCTCTTCCTATCGCATAGCCCATAACAAGGCATAGGGTACAATTTACCGCTACACTGGGAGCCTGTTTTATTTTTTCCAGTGAACAATTGCCTGCTATTACCGCATTCACACTTGCACCCATGCTTTCTATTAACCGCCTCAATTCTTTAACATCAGTTTCAATCTCCGTCCTTTCTGGACCCATTTTGCCCCCTACGATATTAACGGATTTTGCAAGCTTTGATCTGCTCTCTGGATCAGGCTTATCCATAAGCTGAACAATCTGCCTGAAGACCAGGTCAAACCCACTCCTGTACTCTCCCGCAAAACCTTCGCAATGAATGGCCATGATTTCGGCGTTAATTTTGGGCTTAACTTTGTTCACTATGGCATCTACATAATCCCCAATTATTCCGGTGGCACAGCTTGTTGCTACGAAAATAACGTCAGGCTTATATTTGTTATCTACCTCGAGTATGGCGCCCTTCAGTTCCTTTTCGCCACCGTATACAATGGCTTTTTCATCAATATTTGTAGTAATAATGGATTCGTATGGGGAACCGCTATTTCTGCAATTTGTTAGCTTATAAGCCTGTTTTACTCCAATCGCGCAGCCACTTGGACCATGAGCAATAACAACAGTATTTTTAATGCCGCTTAAGATTTTCATAGCCGTCCAGAATTTACAGGGACGGGTATGGCTGCCCTGTAGTTTTGTGTCAATTTTTCCTTCTTTCGCTAATTGATAAAGCTCGCTTAAATGTCCAAAAAACACTACACTTTCGTTAGCAATGCCGACCATATTACCCTCATTATTGAAACCGGTTACAATCAAAAAACAAAAACTTCTTGATTGCGTTTAGCTGCAGCTTTATGCTATCAAACAGGATACTCAGGCAGTTACGGCTCCGAAAACCGCTATAGAAGGTGATCTTATTATATAACCGCCATAGAAGATGATCTCGTTATGTAACCACCATAGAAGATGATCTCGTTATGTAACCGCCATAGAAGATGATCTCGTTATGTTCATCATGTACCTTTGGTTGTCATCGATTTTTTTGCCTCCTTTCATTTACCAGACATTAATTATCCATTCTCTGTCATGCTTGCTTTCCATGGATGCAAAAATCGTATTGGCAATTGTTTCAGCTAACCATTCCGCTCCTTTGTATCCGATTACAGGATATTTCCACAGCCCTGCTCTATCAAAGGTTGGGAACCCTACTCTGACCATGGGGATATCATTGTCTATAGCAATGTATCGGCCTTTTGAATGCCCCAAAATCAAATCGATGTCTATGGATTTGTCTTTGACACGACTTTCCAGCTCCCATAAATCAGCGTTCCAGATAGTTTTTATATCGCAGTTTGCCTTCTCTTCAAGTGCTTTGAGCCTTGGATCAATTTTATACAGTGTATTATCATCGCCCAAAAGTAAAAGCACAGGTTCAAGTTCACATTCCAGACAAAATTGCGCAAGACCGAAGACAAGATCCGGATTCCCGAATATGGCTACTTTCTTATTTGCGAAAAACATGTGAGCAAGGTCTACAATCGCATCTATCGCTTTTCCGCGTTCAATAATCAGTGATTCGGGTATGGGCTTGCCGGTAAGTTTGCTGATATTTTCAAGAAAGATATCGGTGTTGTTTATGCCTATAGGTGTTGGAGTAACAATTGAAGGCACGCCGAATTTATCTGTTAAATATTTTGCAGCATTTGCTCCCTCATAACGGCTTAATGCAATTGACCCAATAGCATTGGCAGAATCAACGATTTCCTCAATGGTTGTATTTCCGTATGCGAATGCCGATTTGTCAGGCATAATAGGGGCATCAAAAGTTTCGGTATCCATAAGTATATTTCCGTCAACCTGCATCTCAGATAACACATGCTTAATTTCAGAAACATCTCCTGGATTTACCCATCCGGTGAATATGTTTAACTTTTCAGAAGGTTCATCTTTTTTTGCAAGAGCTTTTACAATCGCGCTAATTGCATTATCGTAGCCTGTTACCTGGCTACCGCTGTAGCTTGGCGTATGCACAGCTATAAGCTTCACATCTCTGTCAGGATGCTTTTCTTCAATTTTCTTATTTACTTTCCGGATTATACCTTCAATATCGTCACCAATAGTTTCAGTTGAACAGGTCGTTATAATAGGTATAATCCTCAGGTGAGGATATCTAACAATAAGAGTCTCAACAGCTTCTTCTACCCTTATTGAGCCGCCGAAAACAGCAGCGCTTTCATGCAGAGATGAAGACGCAATGTCAAAATTTTCTTTGAAATGCTGAGCAAACAACAATCTAACAAACATGCTGCAACCCTGACCGCCATGTACAAGCGGAATGCAATCCTTTATACCAATTCCTGCAAATTGGGCACCTGCAGGCTGACATGTATAAATCGGATTAATTATTCCTGTTCGCTCTTTCAACACCAGCTCACACGACATCTTTTTTACCGCCTTTTATTCAGTAATTTGACAAGTTCAGTTCGCAGTTACGTGACTTTTTTACAGTAATATAGAGCAATCTATTTTTGACGCCTTCAACTAATTCTAATATTCCTGATTTGTCGAGTTCAGAGATCCAGGGCATTTTTTTCTGAATATCAGCAGCCAGGAATTTTGCGTCGGAATAAAACGCTTTATCTACCGGCGTTACAAGATTTATTTTATCTCCATTGAGAATTTTACCGGTCATTGTCATAATACCTTCAATGTTTTCCTCTCTATCCCAGCTTCTTGAAAAGAACTGCCACAAACACTGTTCCTGGATAAGAGCCGTAACTTCCTCTATTTTTTCTTTCATAACTCCTGCACCACACTAGGATCTTTTCCAGCTAAACTCCACATCGGAGAATCCACCACTCTCGGATCTTTTCCAGCTAAACTCCACATCGGAGAATAAATCGCGTTATACATATCTCTAGCCATGTTCACTGCGCCTTCAAAGCCCATGTATGGACCGTTGTGATATGCATGTCCGTTAATGTATGGAATGTGCAGTTTTTTGACCAGGTCTCCAACTCTTGGTCCGGTTAAAATCAGATCCGTATGGATACTTTCCAGTACTTCGAAAAACTCAAGTTCATTTCCATCATCAATATAAATCGTCCCGACCCGCCCCCTGGCGATAACCTTCTCAAAGTCCTCCTGATGGCCGAACTTAGATGACATGGCGACAACTTCCATGCCCAGATCGTCTTCAAGGGCCTTTGTCCAGTGCCACAGTCTTGGTCCCCCAGTCCAGATACAGATCTGTTTTCCTTTGAGCCGCTCCTTATACCAGGCAAGCTTTCCTTCGTATTTTGCAACCTCTTCTGAAATCACTTCTTCAGCTTTATCCTCCAGTCCAAAAAAAGCTCCTATCTTTCTCAATGCTACCTTAACGTACTCAAAACCCCAGGTATCGACATCCATTCTTGGAATATCATATACTCTCTTAAGTTCGTTGGCTATATATCCTGCAGAACGGGCACAGTTGACCACATTCAGCTTTGCCCTATGCATGCAACGCAATTGATCATAGGTTACGTTTCCGGTAAAATGAGCAATGACCTGTATGCCCATTTTATCTAAATATTTTTGTAATACGTAAGTATCTCCCTGAATATTGTAGTCACCGATGACATTAATTGTATATTTGCTCGTAATTTCAGGTTCAAGCGTTCCGACTTTATCCCTCATCCAGCCGATATTCAGTTCATGATGTCCTTTTGACTGGCTTACCCCAGCAAATCCTGGACATTCGACAACGAATATATCGACATCTCCAAGTTCTTCCTCAATCTCACGACATACTGCTTTGGGGTTATCTCCTATCAGTGCGGTTGTACAGGTCGTGTAGACAAACATTCTCTTGATTTCTGGAAATTCTTTGAAGGCTTCCTTAATCGCTTTTTTGAGCTGTTTTTCAGCGCCGAAAATAATATGCTTTTCTTTTGTGTCCGAAGACCAGATATATTTCAATTGAAAGTTGTCATTATCACTGGGATACCTTTTCGTGTGCCAGGTATCATACGCACATCCTACCGGTCCATGTATCATTTGAATACAGTCTTTAATTACTCCACCAATAACGAGTTTTGCTCCGCAATAGCTGCAACCCCTTTCTGATAATGACCCGGGTATTGTTTCTATATTTGAGAGTGGGAGAAACTGAGTTGTGTCTTCCCCTTCTTCTTTTACGTAAACATGGTTTTGGCGCTCCGGTATGCATTCATCGCAACAGAATAGTTTTAATGGCATTTACAGGCCTCGTATCTGTTTATTTTAAAGCTAGTTCTCCTTTTTCGCCAGTCCTTATCCGAATAACCTCGTCAATGGACTCAACAAAAATCTTTCCATCACCAATCTGAGCAGTCTGATTAACTGAGATAATGGTTTTAACTACCAGATCCACATCTTCATCATTTACAATTACACTCAGAAGTCTTTTGGGTATGTACTTCATGCCTGTACTGTATCTTTTTGCAAGCAGTCTTGGTTGTATGTAAAAGTTAAGCTCCCCTGAGATGCCTCTTTGCTTGCCTTTCCCTAATACCGGAATTGCTGTCATGGCAGAAAAGCCAATTTTATCCAATGCGTCTTTAGTAGCAGACATTTTGTTAGGTCTGACAATCGCAGTAATTTCTTTCATGTGGAAACATCTCGGTTTTCAAAATATTATGCCTTTTAGATTGTTTCTCATAATCCCCTTTCACCCGAGCTAATTGTGTATGCATCTTCAATCGTGTTCACAAAGATTTTCCCGTCTCCCATGTTACCAGTGTATGCTTTTCCGGAAATTATTTTTATTATCTCGTCAACAGCCTCGTCTTCTACAGCCATCATGATCATTGTTTTTGCGAGCTCATCATAATGCATATCACCAACAGTGATACCTTTTTGTTTGCCTCTTCCAAAGACGTTTATTTTTGTAAGGGAATAATAACCGGCTTCTGAAAGGCCATCGGTTACTTCTTCAGTCCATTCAGGACGTAGTATGGCACGGATCATTTTCATTGCTGATATCTCCTTTAATTAATCCATAAGACCATATTTTTCAACCATTTTTTCCAGCTGATTCATACTTAATGGTTTAGGGATCACGAACATATCATTCTCCAGGATTTTCTTGGCGAGTGTTTTGTATTCAAGAGCTTGATTGCATTTCGGGTCGTACTCTATAACCGTCTTTTTATTGAACTCCGCTTTTTGAACAATATTGTCACGCGGTACAAAATGTATCAGCTGCGTTCCCAGTGCAGAAACAAATTCTTCCATCATTTCAAGCTCATTATCGACCTTACGGCTATTGCAAATAATTCCCCCCAGCCTGACACCACTTTGTTCGGCATATTTCAACAGGCCCTTACAGATGTTATTTGCTGCATAAGTAGCCATCATTTCTCCAGATGCAACTATGTATACTTCCTGGGCTTTTCCTTCTCGAATAGGCATTGCGAAACCGCCGCAGACAACATCACCCAGTACGTCAAAGTGAATAAAATCCAGATCATCAGAATAAGCTCCCATTTCCTCCATGAGATTAATTGCAGTGATAACTCCCCGACCAGCACAGCCAACGCCAGGCTCTGGACCACCGGACTCAACGCATTTGATTCCATCAAAGCCGGCACTGATGACAGTTTCAGCTGTCACGGCCTCCTCACCAAGTTCTCTTAGAGTATCCATTATCGTAGTTTGAGCTACCCCACCGAGTATCAGACGAGTACAATCCGCTTTTGGGTCACAACCGTGAATAAAAATTTTTTTGCCATGATAATATGCCATAGCAGCTGCAGTATTTTGTTGAGTGGTAGACTTTCCGATTCCACCTTTTCCATAAAAAGCAATTTTTCTTGTCATTTTACACCCCTTCAGTGTTTACGCAAACTTTGCCCAGAAACCCATTCGCTTCTTTGAACTTCGTATCTTGAACATCCCTTTGAATTTTTAAGCAAAATTACTGGATTTCTTATGTTGTCTGTCCCAATTCATACATTACCTATTATTTTGATATGAAATATGTTTTCTTTTGCATATCACTCCTTTTTCTCCAGTTTTCTTGTATTGTTTACTCCACCTCATACATTCCATAATATTTTTACACTCATTATGTTTATCTGGACATAACGGTCTCTTGTGTGGCGGAATACAGATGCTTACTTCCTATCTAATACTATATATAAGTATTCATTCCCCGAATATTTAGTACATTGATTGAGAAATACACTTGTTTATAAATTATTAAAAAGGTTATTATTGTAAAAACAATATCATTTACCATTCATTTTTCATCCAATGGAAAAAAAGTTTCAATTTAAAGGCAAAATAAGGTTATCTCTATGAATGTTTAGTACTGTCTTATACCCATATTTTGTTAGGTTTGAGAAGTCACGTATAACAATAGAAAACTCTGAACCGTTATGTATAAATAGGCATAACGGTCAAACCATTAAATCATAGAAACATAGTGTTTTAACATGAAAAATGAAAGAACACTAAGTTGTTAAGTTTCGGTACACAACCATCTTGATAAAAATATATTATGCCAATATGTATGAATATACATAACGCTTAAAACTTAAAAACGGATAGCAATGGTGTTTTGAGTACAAAAGAAACTAACGTATGAAATTTATAATTAAATAAATACAGTTATTCCAGAACGGAGTGTTAACTCAAAAAAGCCTGAGTTAGAAAAACTTCAAATTATACGCGAAACTGGAAAACGAAAAGATATTTCCTGCCATATAATTCAGGATGACTCCGGCTTCATTGTGGTATTATTTGGGGGAGGTTAAATGCGATGCAATGTATGCGAAGTCAGATGCGAAATCAATAAGCATGGTATGGGCAGATGTGGTACTTATGTAAATGCTGGCAATACTATAATCCAGTACCCGGGCATGGGATATCTTGGGGCACATCCGGTTTCAATAGAAGCAGTTCCTTTACTTCATTTCCATCCTTCAGGTAAGTTCCTGCAAATTTTCAGTACAGGATGTAATTTCCAGTGTCCCGGTTGTATGGCACGGATGCCAGCATCAAGCAGGCCTTCTACCCAGCAAGCTTCACTCAGCCCGTCCGAGGTAGTGAAAAGAGCCTTAAAGCAGGAGTGTCTGGGTGTAGTTTCAGCAATAAACGATCCTGTTGCTAATTACTATCTTTTTAGGGATCTTGCAGCTCAGGCACGGGAAAAAAGTTTACTTGTAGGTTGTTCAACCAACTGCTATTTCACGAGCGAGACTTTAGAAGAATTTGGACAGTTCGTGAACTTTGTGAATGTAGGAATCAAAGGTTATTCTGGCAGAAGTTACAAAAATTGTGGGGCAAAGTCATCAGCTCCTGTTTTTCGCAATATTTCCAGGCTTTATGACATGGGAGTACATATTGAAACTTCAGTCGTTTATTCAAAGGGAAATGAGGATGATGTTATAAAGGTCGCAGAGAAAGTGTCTGACATCTCTTCTACTATTCCATTGCATGTCATGAGGTTCCTTCCCTTAGGCTATGCTCCGATAGAACTGGAACCATCAGTAGGAGAAGCGGAAAAAATATGTTCTGCCTTGCGCAGATATTTGGATTTTGTTTACCTCTTTAATTCTCCAGGCACGGAACTATTAAACACATACTGTCCTGAATGTGGAAGTCTCCTAATAGAACGGGAATTTCACATGCCTTTTGGCTCCAGACTTGTAAAACCATGGGTAAGTCAAAAATGTAGTTGCGGTAGCAGCATTCCAGTGCAGGGGAGAGCTACCAATGAAGGTTTTAGTGAAGCAGGTTTCATGGACAGTTATAGTATTATAAGTCAGGATTTCAGTATGGTTCATGCAGTACTTACATGTTTGGGAGTGCTGGACGATTATAAACTAATGGATATCTGGGGTGAGGATAAATTAATGGATGTCTGGAGTAAGGTATCAGATCCTAAAACCCTTACGCAAATACATAACATGATACGGCAGCCATACTCTTATCTGGAGTTTATCAAATTTATTGCTGAAAAAGCTAATATGTCGGAAAAAGGAGAAGAACTTGTTTCTTTCATTCATAAACGTTTAAAAATTGTCCAGAACCTTGCAGCAGGAAAAAGTAGTTATAATGTGTATTATTGCATGGGATCTCCTCTCTTTGCTCTGAATGCCGGGAGAATGGAAAATAACCTTGTGACATTCTCCGGAGGTGTTAGTATCAATAAGCAGCTTCAAAAGGAAGGTAAACTGGGTGTAAGTGTTTCTCCTTCCTTCATCAATGAGCACGACCCTGGGGTTATCTTCGTCTCCGGTTTCCTTTCTCGTCCTCTTGATGAGTTCTATACCCTGTGTCAAAAATATGGGATACATGCCAGGGCTGTGACACAACAGCAGGTCTATGAAATTCCACCTTCCTGGGATTTCGGAAGTCCCCGCTGGATATTGGGGCTATTGTATATAGCAGACAAACTGCATCCAGGAAAACTTGGAGTTGACCTGAGAAAGGAAGCAGATGATTTTTATTTGAAGTTTTATGGTATGCGGTTTAAGGAAGCCAGACCCAACAGATCTTTCCACAGGCCTTCATCCGGTATTTGGCCACACAAGCAAACATTCTATAATTACGTCGAAATGGAGGTGCCAAAGCAGGGTTCTACTAAAAATTTCGGCAGTGAGATTACTCAACCTTTTAACATGCTACCGGCTTGTAAACTCAAGTTCAAAGGATGATAGGAGAGGACAAAGTATTACAGGAATTCTTCGTCTTCCAGCTTATTTATAACAAAGAAGTAGTCAGCGAAATCATGAGACTAAACAGATGTTAAACAGAAAGTCACTAAAACGAGGTGAAGGGCCAAGCCACAGTAACAGTAAAAATTTAAAAAGTAATTACTATACCTGACTCAACAAGAAGTCTGGCTCAGATTATTATTTTGAGTTAATTCCAAACCTCTATATTACTTTCGGAATGTCGGAATCCAAGCGAGTTTTTGATAATGAAATGAGAGTTCCAAAGCTTTGTGAGTTTGGGAGCAAAAATTATACTAGAATACTAACAGATGACGTTTCTGAAATTAGTTTTGATCCTCTACGCTATGTTTAAAAAGGAAAGAAGAATGTATTTTTGGCTGTAAAATCTTAATTAGATTTGACTTTTTCTTTCTGGAGAGCTAGATCCAGAACATTTTCGTATACTTCTTTACCCTCTATTTTTAGAATCTTAGCCGTTGATCTTTCAGTGGTAACGTTTCCATCCTCCTGCATATAAACATATTTTCCATTTTCAATTCCTACGATTACAGACGAGTCAGGAATTACGTATATTCCAAAATAATCAGCAAGTTTCGGACTCTTATCTATATCTACAGTCACAACCGTGGCTCTACCTGCATAATCTGTTGCAACCTGAGTTAAAACAGGGTTTAACTCCTGACACTCTTCACACCACTCAGCTCCGAGTTTCAAAAGAACAGGTCCTTTTTTGAGAGATGTGTTTATCTGATCCAGTTGGGTAATCTCTATAACACTGCTGTTTTCCTGTATTTTCTGAGGATTTTCCTGGGTTTCCTGAGAATTTATAGAGTTTTCCTGGGTTTCCTGAGAATTTGTGAGAGTTGTTTTGCTATTAATACAGCCAGCTGTTAAGATCACAGCTGCAAAGAGAATCAATAGTATAACCAATTTACTCATATTTGTCGTCTACTATATTACCGATTTTTTTAAGGCCCTGAAAATGATATAAGTATACTATTCACACTGTTACATATGTATTTATATCAATTGTTTATTTAAACTATTTGGGTTACCGTTATCTGTGCATCCTAAAATATGTATTAAATAAGAACCTTGACATTTATTGCGTATTTCAAATAACTAAAGTTCACGCCATAGACTCAGCGGTTGAATGACAAAGGAAAATATTAAAATATATCTCAAAAACATTTGAAATAACAAACGATTAAAGAAAGTAATGGAGAAAAAAGCTCTCCAAACATATAATAATTCAAAACATAACTGGACAATTTAGTCAACTATTCCACCTGTGTTTGCGGAATGAACGGAACGCTGATACCTGGCAAGGTAACCTGTAATTTCTGTTTTTGGTGGCACAAAGGCAGCTTTCCGCTGTTTAAGCTCTTCTTCTGAAATCTTAATATTTAGAGTTCTTTCAGGAATATTGATTTCGATCATCTCTCCATCTTTTACAAGAGCGATTGGCCCTCCTTCCGTGGCTTCAGGTGAGACATGCCCTATGCAGGGTCCACGAGTACCTCCAGAAAAGCGTCCGTCAGTTATCAAAGCAACCGACTCTAAAAGGCCCATACCTCCGAGTGCAGCTGTCACTGCAAGCATTTCCCTCATCCCAGGACCGCCTTTAGGACCTTCATATCGTATAATTACAACGTCTCCAGGTTTCACATTGCCTGCAAGGATACTTTCCATAGCAGCTTTTTCACCGTCATAAACGCGCGCAGGGCCTGTATGAACATGCATTCCTGGATCAACTGCTGCCTGTTTTATAACCGCGCCTTCAGGAGCAAGGCTACCTTTAAGGACTGCAATTCCTCCCTGAGCATGAATTGGATTTTCAAGAGTTCCTATAATCTCTTTATTAAGCTTGGGATTAACAATGTCCAGTTCTTTCAGGTTTTCCCCGATAGTCTTGCCGTTAACAGTACGTTGTTCCAGATATAGTTTAGGGGAAAGCCTCTGCATAATTGCCTGAACTCCACCTGCTCTGTCAAAGTGCAACATAACATTTGACCCTCCCGGACGAAGCGAGATCAAATGAGGGGTTGTTCTGCTCAGTTCGTCAAATTTCTCAAGAGAGAGATGCAGCCCGAATTCATGAGCAAGGGCAGGAAGATGCAGGGTGGTATTTGTGCTTCCCCCAACTGCCATGTCTACCATTATGGCGTTCTCAAAAGATTTATAAGTGACAATTTTTAGGGGAGTCAGGTTCTCTTTAACCATTTCGACGATACGCTCACCGGATTCCTTGGCAATTCGAGTCTTTTTTGCATCCACTGCGTGAGCAGTTGCACAGCCTGGAAGGCTCAGACCAAGCGCTTCGGTCATACAGGCCATAGTATTTGCGGTATACATCCCTGCGCAGGATCCGGCTCCATTACACGCAAAATTTTCAAGTTCTTTGAGGTCATCGTCTGAAATTTTGCCTATTCTATGAGCTCCGACTCCTTCAGAAACTGAGATGAAATCCTTGTAACTGTCATCAACGTATCCAGGGAGCATGGGCCCTCCGGTTACAACAATTGCAGGAATGTCAAGTCTGCCTGCTGCCATAAGGTGACCTGGCACAATCTTGTCACATGTTGGAATAAGAACCATACCGTCAAACTGATGAGCTTTAACCATCAGTTCAATTGTATCTTCAATAATTTCTCTACTGGGAAGGGAATATTTCATACCCTCATGTCCCATTGCGATTCCGTCGCAGACTCCGATGGTATGGAATTCAAAAGGAACTCCTCCGGCATTCCTGATTCCGGCTTTTACGGCGTCAGCGAGTTTGTTAAGGTACATGTGACCAGGAATTATGTCGTTCCAGGAATTGACAACTGCGATAAACGGCTTTCTCATTTCGGAATCTGTAACTCCGGTCGCTTTAAGAAGTGAGCGATTGGGAGCCCTTTCCGGTCCTTCTTTAATAATATCGCTTCTCATGTTAAATCTCCATAAAGTTTCGTGGTGAGGATAAAAGTTATAATATATATACGACTTACGCGCTTGCTAAGTTAGAGACATTAGACATTTTCAATAGTAAAATATCAAAATATTAAGAGTATTTATACAGATCTCTAACATATTAAATTAGAAGATAAGTTTATTAACCGTCAACAGTTATTGGAACTGGAAATCACTTATAGAGAATAGCCACCTCTGAGATGATATCAATGGATTCAATGGAAAAAATATTTGGAAAAACCGCACAGATGACAGTTCTTAAGAATCTGATCGAAAACCAGAATGAACCAACCTATCTTTCAGGGATAGCTGAAGAAACTGGCCTGTCTCATTCCAGTGTATCAAGGGTTATCACACCTCTGGTTCTTTCAGGCATTGTTCAGGAAAAACCCCTGGGTAAGCAAATCCGGACTTTCCAGCTGAACATGGATAATGAGGCAACAACTCTTATTATAGATTTTTACAGCAAAATTAATCAGATTATGAACTAAGTTTGAATAATAAGAAGCAAGGGAAGTTGAAGCTTCCCAAAATTATTTTTTATTTTTATCTCCTTAAAACTCACACAAAACTTCCATAATTGGCTGAAATGCCTTCATGTAAGTTGTCATTTGGTTTTATCCTTGGTTTTATCCTTGGTTTTATCCTTGGTTTTATCCTTAGTTTTATCCTTGGTTTTATCCTTAGTTTTATCCTTGGTTTTATCCTTAGTTTTATCCTTAGTTTTATCCTTAGTTTTATCCTTGGTTTTATCCTTAGTTTTATCCTTAGTTTTATCCTTAGTTTTATCCTTGGTTTTATCTTAGTTTATATCTTTAGTTTATATCTTTAGTATATATCTTAGTTTATCTTTAGTATATATCTTTGGTTTATATCTTTAGTTTTATCACTTTATAGACAAAGCTCCAACAATTCTATTTTTTCTCCTTTAACTTTAAGCCTGATGTAGTCATTGATGTCTTTTTAAGTTAAGGCTTGTTGCCCTATAGACCAATAAAAATATTAGTTTTTAGAATAGGTTTAGATTTTTAGAGTAATATTTAGATTTTAAGATGACTTTTGGATCTTACATGGGGTTTTGGATTTTGGAAAGGAGCGAGAAATGACCAGTTCAGTAATATTTAGAGGAGAGCCTGTAAGTATCCAGGATTTTATCAAAGCTTCTATTTTTGTACCGGCCAGCTGGTAGCCAAAACAAATTGATACCCATAAGATTAAATATGTTTTATCCTTATTTCCCTTGAAATCGGCGCTGGTAAGTCGAGTTAAAACCAGCTAACGCCCAAAAATAAACAAAAGGTACATTAGGGAAATGGTACATTAGGGAAATCAAATACTTTATATTATCGCCAAAAATGAATCAAATACTTTATACTTATTAATGCAAACTGAGAACAAACTGAGAATTATTTACTTATCTTATTTAATCCCACATTCGGGTCCCGAAAAGCGGGACATTCGGTTAATTTCAAAATTTAAAATTGAGGCTTATAAATGCAGTACCAGGCAACAGTTAGAATTGAACAGAAAGCAGGTATGCTTGACCCTGAAGGCACTACCGCAAAAAGGGCTCTCGGACAACTTGGCTACCAGGTCAGCAGTGTAAAGACCGCAAAGTTGTATGAAATCATGCTTGAGGCCGAATCTGCCGAGATTGCAAACCAGAAAGTTGATGAGATGTGCCAGAAACTTATTGCAAACCCAATTATCCATAATTACACAATCGAGCTCAAGGAACTTAACTGAGTTGTGTGGATAAGCGATTGAGGCGTAAAGAAAAAGCCAAAGCTTTGAAAATTGAGGGAATAAAATGAAAATTGCCATACTTCAGTTCGGAGGCACAAACTGCGACCAGGACGTCCTTCATATCCTTAAAGACGTTGTGGGTGTGGACGCCGAGACTGTCTGGTACAAACAGGAAGATCTGACAGGTTTTGACGGCGTCGTCGTTCCTGGGGGTTTCTCCTACGGAGACTATCTCAGGGCAGGAGCAATTGCAGCTCGCACTCCAATAATGAACTCAGTAAAAAAACTCGCAGCCGAAGGCAAGCCTGTGCTTGGAATCTGCAACGGCTTCCAAATTCTTACTGAAGCTCGGGTGCTTGAGGGAGCTCTGACTACTAACGAATATCCGAAGTTCCGGTGCCACTGGACCAATCTCAGGGTAGAGACCGTTGATACACCTTTTACCTCGAAGTTCAGGAAGGGTGAGGTTATCAGGTTGCCTATTGCCCATATGGAAGGTCAGTTCTATGCCGAAGAAAAAACCCTGGCCGAGCTTGATGAAAACGAGCAGATTGTCTTCCGTTATGTCGATGAAAACGGAAAAGTAACGGATGCAGCCAATCCTAACGGCTCTCTCGAAAATATTGCAGGAATTGTAAACACCTCAAGAAACATTTTCGGTCTCATGCCCCATCCTGAAAGAGCCTCCGAGTCAATCCTGGGCTCAGACGATGGTCTACGGGTTTTCGAGTCCATGGTGGATTATATTACTGATAATTTCTGATCAGTTGGTTTTTATTTATTTGTTTATTTATTTTTGATTCATTTAGAACTTTTACTATTTTTATAATTTTTCTATTTTTATTTATTTATTTATTTCAAGGGTAGAGAGTCTCTTATAACCTAACTATAGGAGTCCGTTTACTTGTTATTCCAGGGAGTGAAGTGTCAGCTTCCGACATCTCACTGATTTACAACTCCTATTATTTCATTTCCTTTGTCTGTTACCGGAAATAAAAATTGCTAAAAATCCATTTCAAAACATCTGTGTTTCATAAGTAGAAAGATTTCTATATAACTAAAAACTTTATACTGAACCACTTTTTGGAATATTTGACTTCCAGGATATATTAGAACTCAGATCAATCTCTTTTTATCTGTCTTGAATTCCTTATCATGACCTCTGTTTTTTCCTGAGACAATCACGCTGGACTCAATATTTGAGATTTTTAAGGTAGTATTCAATTTCCAGCATCAAATGGGTCTATTAAATATACAGATAAAAATAAGTTCAGGCTTATTTTTCAGAAAATATATTTCAAAATCTTTTTATTATCCAAAATTATTATTCATACGAATTATTATAAAAACAATAATTGTCTTTCTGTATATATAATTTATAATTAATGGGGGTAATAATTTATGAAAAGAAAATCAATCCAAAATACTTGCATAATCTTCCTCCTTGTACTTGGGGCAACGATTACTCAGGCAGAGGCTGCTGTTTTTACCGTAGGCATTAATGGGGGAGAAAATTATACTTTTATTCAGGAAGCTGTTAATAATGCACAGAATGGGGATACAATTATTGTAAGTCCTGGCATATACATAGAAAATGTAAACGTGACTAAAGAAGTTGCAATTGTCTCGAAAACTGATATTTCTGGAGACAGGACGAACCGTACCTATGTGATAGGCGCAGTTCCGGCAAATGATGTCTTCGGTGTTAAGTCAAATAACGTAAAAATAACCGGTTTCCATATTATGGGAGGTCCGTCGGGGATTGATGCTTATCAGGAAGTCGGGCTTTTCCTTGAAGGTGTGCAGAACTGTACCTTAAGTAACAATACCCTGATGTTGAACGATGTTGGCATTGGCCTCAATAATTCCCAAGGAAATTTCCTTGACAATAATAAGATAACTCTTGGCTCTGCCGGAATCATTCTTTCAGGATCAAACGAAAACAAGTTGTCAAACAACCTGGTAGAGGCAAATGACGAGGGAATCCGGCTGGATAATTCTACTAATAACACTCTCATGAATAACACTGCAGAATCAAACGATGTAGGAATCCGCCTTGACACTTCAAAAACTAATACGCTTGCAGACAACTCCATTTCAAGAAACAGTTATGGAGTAGTCTTTAAGAATATGGCAGAATCTAATGTTCTGACCAATAACAGCCTGTACATGAATGGTCTTGGAATGTACCTTGGAGGACCTACCGGTAATAATATTTCCCTCAATAAGTTCTTCAATTTCATCAATGCCGTGGATGAAGGAACAAACTCCTGGAACAGCAGTTCAGCAGGCAATAAGTGGAATGATTATAATGGGACAGATGCTGATGGAAACGGTATAGGGGACACCCCTTATGTTGTTAACCAGACAACCGGAAGCATAGATTACATGCCTCTGGCAAATAACGTTTCCTCAGGTGATCAACAATCAGGTAACCAATAAAATATAAGTAGTAATTACATAGGAGATCTTAAAGAGTAATTCAGTAAAGAGATCTGCTAAATTTTGCTGTAGGATCTTAAAAAGAAAAACGACTTTTTTCTTTTTCCAATCTTTTTTCACTTTTAATATCTCTTCAATCTTTTTTCACTTTTAATATCTCTCTTCAATTTTTTTCACTTATAATATATCTCTTCAATTTTTTTTCACCCTGGCTTTTTAATTTTATTCATTTAATTTTCTCTTTTGGATGTTATTTTTTTGTTAACCTATTCTTTTCATAAAGTGATATCTTTAAAAAAATACTCTCTGTAATCTTTTTTTCAGCTCTTCTTTTGTAGTTTTCCGAACACTCATTTCGGTTCGGTCTTTTTCAGTTCTTCCCTGATATTTTCTACAGTCTGCCAGGACTGCCTGACTATTCCGGGAAACTTTCCTGAGTGCTCTTTTCCCCAGTTTAACAGGAACTCTTTTGTCTTCGGGTCTGAGGGGTAACCGCTTCCAAAGTCGAGGCCCCATTCTTTCTTGAGTTCCTCTATCAGCTCATCCCTGCGCACCTTTGCAATAATAGAAGCTGCCGAGACTGTGGGATAAATAGCATCGGCCTGATGCATGGAAACGATCTCTATTTCCTTTGCGTGGTCAGGGCTGGTTTTTGCGTACTGCCTTCGGAGATTGACTGCAAAACGTTCGGCTTTGACATCAGCGGCATCGACATATACGATGTCAGGCTTTAGCTGTTCAAGTACTTTTGAAAAACAGACTACCATGATTTCGTTCATTGTCATAATCTTCCGAAGCTCGTCAATCTGGGAAGGGCTGACCTCAAGAATGAAAAAGCTGTCGGCGTGCTTTTTAATCTGGGATGAAAGCTGCTCTCGCTTTTTTGGCGTCAGTTTCTTGGAGTCCGCAACCCCGAGCACTTTGAGGACATGGGCTCTGGATTCCTCAATTTTTACGCCTCCTATGCACATGGGCCCGATTACAGGGCCTTTTCCGGCTTCATCAATTCCTGCGATCATCATTTTTCGGCTGTCTCCTTATTTGAAGGAAGAGAACTTTTACTATTTATAAAGGTAGGTAAAAGTATAGTTTACTCTACAAAACCTGTGAAAAATGAAAATTCACTTACAAAAGTGTTCACAGGGCCGAAACTTAACCCGTTTCTAAATTGAGTAATTAGTATTGTTGACTGTTAAAAGTGTTTACCGTAAATTATTCTGAAACGTATATACTTACTTTGAAGTCGAGTTTTCTAACCCATTCGTATAATTAAATGTAGTTTTGAGACAGCCTGAAGAGATATAAATCTTAGAACTGTCAACAATTTATATAAATTGTTGCGTTACATACTTATTCAAACAACAGAAGATTAAGACCCAAAGAAGATTAAGACTTAAAGAAGATTAAGACTTAAAGAAGATTAAGACTCAAGTTTCTTTAACCAGATTCCGCAACCAAAATTTTTCAATGCGAGCGGCATATATTCCTTCAACAGATCGTAATACACTTGTCCCATATAATCATTAAAATATAATATTTCATAATTTTTATTTATAAGCAATGCTTTTAAAAAGTATGCCTCATTCCATGCAAAACCCTGTTCTAGCCATTCAAGAGGGTATTCAAACGGCCAGAAAATGTCGTGAAAATGGATAATTACACCGGGTTTCAGACGTGGAAGTACTTCGGTAAGAATAAAAAGAACATCACTTCCGAACTTCACAACATGTGAACTATCTATAAATAGAATGTCTCCGCTGTTCAGACCTTCAAAAAGAGATAAATTCACTGTTTGAACCTCTTTTCTTAAAAGAAGATTTTCAGGGTCGTCTCGGTCAGACAATATACTTAAAAGCAGATCTGGATAAGGCTCTATAAAGGTTATTCTGGTTTTAAGATTTAACAATTCGCAGGTGTCCAGAGTAACAAGTGATGAATAACCTGATCCTACTTCGATAAGTCGTTCTGGTTTAAAGTAATTGATCATGCAAAATAAAACGATTGCATCACCGTAACTATACCATTCATTGCCGTTAAAAAAGTATCTGGTATTATTCTGCTTGAAACCATCCCCAAACGGGATTACGGAAATATATTTCTGAAACTTTTTTAGTAATTCTATCTGCCTATCACCATTAATCTCAATTCCAGTCGGGTTCCGTGATTTGTCGATTTTTTGATATAAATTCAAAATGTTATCCGGATCTGGTAATGGAGAGTAAAAATGCCCTGGAGGAGCGAATTTGATCGCTGGACTCATAATATACTTTACGCGTTCAGCATATTCATCAGAATTCAAAAGAGATATTAAGATCTTGTGTTTTGGTACACCTTTATTCAATAGTTTGTTATAGTGTTCTCTTCCTTCATAATCAGGAAATCTATCTAAAATCTTGCTATAGCAATAATCAAGGAATTCGTCAAAAGTCTGCTCTATTTTCAGACTTTCTGGCTCCTCTACTGCAAGATTTTTTATGCGTTCGGCATATTCGTCAGAGTTCAAAAAAGAGATTAAGATTTCGTGTTTTGGTATGCCTTTATTCAGTAATTTGATATAATGTTCTTTTCCTTCAGGATCAGGAAATCTACCTAAAATCTTGCTATAGCAATAATCAAGGAATTCGTCAAAAGTCTGTTCCATCCTCAACTCACCCAGTGCATCCGCTTACCTTGCCTTAAGACTCTGCAGTTAACTGAAAAATTATAGCATTATACTTTCTTTAGCCGTCGATTATTGAAATTGAAATCACAGTGTTTGTGACTTGACTACATATATCAAGCGAATAATTCCTCAAGTGAATAGTTCCTCAAGTGAATAGTTCCTCAAGTGAATAGTTCCTCAAGTGAATAGTTCCTCAAGTGAATAGTTCCTCAAGTGAATAGTTCCTCAAGTGAATAGTTCCTCAAGTGAATAGTTCCTCAAGTGAATAGTTCCTCAAGTGAATAGTTCCTATTCAAGTATTTCACTATTTTTTATATTTGGTTAGTTTATTGACTTGTTATAATAATATTAAAAACATTTTAACACATTTATAAACATATTTCAATACATATCATTATATTGGACTTTTAATATTGAATTAAACTAAAAAGTATAAAAAGTAACTGTTTTGATCTAACAATCAAGACAGCAATATTAATACCCAGAACGTTGATGTTCCAGATATTTCGAGTTAATTTCTTACAATTTTCAGACCTGCAAAGTTAGTTCTGGCATGTGGGCTCAAAAATATGTTTAATTTATAGCTGGAATAAGTATTGGCTATAAGGATGATTCACACCTGAATTTCGGAAGAGTTGCCTATCTGGATTATAAAGTAAAAACTACTTATTTTTAGTTACAAAACTGTTTTAGTTACAAAACTGTTACAGAACTCTGGTTGACTATTAAGATATTCTACTGTCCTGTTTTATGAAGAAATCTGGAACAGATTCGACCTCATACTTGTGAACTCATTCGAATTTTCAGCCTGCAGGCTTTCCAGAGTTTCAGGACCTACACTGAAGTTCTATAAACACCGCCTCAAACAAAAACATTAAATCTGAAGTTGAGTATGTTTTGGGTTAAGTTAGCGAGCAAAAGATGAGATGAACCACCAATGCCAGTAATTACCTTACAGTACGACGACCTCGAGAAACTCACAGGAACCGATAAGGAGACCATCATAAAAAGGGTGCCAATGATAGGGGCAGATGTCGAAAGGGTTGAAGCCGAATATATCGATATCGAGTTCTTCCCTGACAGGCCTGACCTTTACAGTGTGGAAGGAGCAGCCAGGGCAATGAGAGGTTTTCTTGACCTTGAGACCGGACTGTCCGAATATGAGGTGAAGCCGCCCAGGGTTTCCATCTCAGTTAGTGAGGAGATCCTGAAAATCAGGCCTTTTCTTGGGTGTGCGGTTGTAAGGAACGTAAAATTCACATCCTCGTCCATAAAATCCCTTATGGACCTCCAGGAAGACCTGCACTGGGGGCTTGGAAGAAACAGGAAAAAAGTGTCCATAGGCGTACATGACCTCTCAAACGTCAGGCCGCCTTTCAGGTATATGGCTGTCGATCCGAGTTTCGAGTTCGTGCCTCTGGACTACACTGAAAAAATGAGTATGACCGAGATCCTGGAAAAACACCCAAAGGGCACGAGGTTTGCCCATCTTGTAAGGGACTTTGAAAAATACCCTATAATCCTGGACTCAGACGATAATGTACTGTCCTTCCCGCCTATCATTAACGGGACACTTACAAGTGTGACCGAGCGCACAACCGACCTCTTTATCGATGTTACCGGACTTGGAGAAGCCGTGTATACAGCCCTGAATATCGTTGTTACCGCTCTTGCGGAAAGGGGCGCCCAGATAGAATTCGTAAAGGTTTCCAGACCCGATTCCGGAGAACTCATCCTGCCAGATCTTGAACCGAAGACCAGGTTCCTTACAAAGACTGAAGTAAAAGACCTTTTAGGCATGGAACTCTCCTTAGAAGAGATCGTTAAACAGCTTGAGAGAATGCGTTTTGGAGCAAAAGCCCTTGATGAAGAAACCATTGAGGTAAATGTCCCGGCTTACAGGGCCGATATTCTTCATAACTACGACCTTGTAGAGGATATTGCCAAGGGTTATGGGTATGAAAATATCAAAGTAAGTATCCCTGAAACTTATACCCCAGGAAAATCTCACCCTATTTCTTTGCTTCGCGCTCCCGTTAACGAGATAATGGTAGGGCTCGGCTACTATGAGGTCATGCCGTTTACGCTTACCAGCGAAAAAATTAACTTCGAGAACATGCGCAGGCAAAAAACGGATGATGTAACCTATGTGCTTCACCCGATCAGCGAAGACCAGACAATTATCAGGACAACCCTGCTTCCGAACCTCCTTGAGATTCTTGCCTTAAACCAGCACAGGGAATTGCCTCAGAAGATTTTTGAGTTTGGAGAGGTCGTAAACAACGAAATAACCGGCCAGCACATAGCTGCAGTTTCGATTCACCCACAGGCCAACTTTACTGAGGTCTATGAAGTTGTAGACGCTCTGATGAGGGAAATGATGCTTCCCTACGAGGTAAAAGAGTCCGAAGATCCCGCATTCCTGGAAGGTAGGCGGGCCGATGTCTATGTAAGGGGCAAAAAACTCGGAGTCTTTGGAGAACTTCATCCGGAGGTCATAAATAATTTTGCCCTCGGATACGCAGTTGTCGGGTTTGAACTTGACCTCAATGACCTTATTGGTTAATATTGTTAATTAGATTCTCTGTTAAGAGGAGAATCTTCTCTTTTTTCTTCCCTTTCCCCTTTTCTATCTTTCTTTTCCCCCCTCTCCCCTCTTTTTCTTTTCTCTTCTTTTTTACCTACCTTTTTTCATTCCTTTCCTCTTTTCTACCTTTCTTTTCTCCCCTCTCCCCTCTTTTTCCTTTTTTCTTGGCTCTTCGTTGTTTTGTGTGGATATTCTCATAATATTCTCATAAAAACCAATGCGATCTTGAATTGAAAATCATCTTATCCATAGGAAATGACGAAGAGCCTTTTTCTTTTATCCTCTCTTCTACTTTCTTCTCCTTCTTCTCTTTTTTTCGTTTCCCCTTCTCCCCTTTTTCTTTTCTCTTATTCTCGTTCTTTCCTTCACTTTTCTGTCAGTATTTTCTCCATTTCGGCCGCGATTTCTCGGACTTCTGAGATCTCTTCAGTCTCAGCTAGCCTGTAAGTAAGTTCAAGCAGCCTTTCTTTCAGGGAGCCAAGTTCATCAAGGGTAAAATTAAGCTCTTCAAGAAGGACTCCCAGGGTTTTTACCTTAGTTATGTCTGAAAACTTTTCAGGCCCTGCTTCTATAAGGGAAAGTGTCTCAGGAGAACTGAGGTCAACACCATACTCTCCCTCGAAATCCTCTTTCGGGAGGGTTTTAAGCCAGCTCACACTCCTGATATGCCTGACAAAGTCGCTGATCTGCCGATACTCATATTCTCCGGTAACCTTTCCAATCAGCATCTCATTCCTGGTTTTGAGTGGGACCGCCACAAGGTCTCCTTTCTTTATTTTTGTGATAAACGAGTAAATCTCTCCTGCCCAGGCAGAACTACGCTCGTCCTGCATTCCGGGATATTTCTCGAGCATTATTCTCTTTATCTGTGCCTCATTTCTAATACTTGACAAATCTGCGAATTCAGCCCACCCTATTGTAATCACGCTGTATTCCAGAATCAGCTCTTCATCTTCCAGGGTACCTGCAGCTTTGAGTAACCAGAATCTCATAATCTGTCTCCTTTTCATTTTAATTTAACATTTCCAGGTGCTACTGAAGGAACAGTTTCTCATTCAGAGGTTCGGCTGCTTCCAGATAGTGCCTGAAAAATTCTTTTCCCCAGCATAGGGCTCTTTCCCCAAAAGACAAAACTAGCTGGTCCCTTAACTTTCCATTGGTTTCAAAGAGCTTGAATGCAACGAGCTTATCCGTTACAATCAAGGATGGAATTGTTGCCGGCTCTCGTGATATAAAAAGCCTGCAGTTGCCGGCTCTGGACAATTTCTCCGCTTCTATACGATTGTTTAAAAATAAACGCTGTGCAACGCTTTCGGTCATACAGAGTACAATTTCAGATCCATTCTCCGCAAGCTCTGTATAAATCGAAGGAGCTTGAGGGTGAAAATAAGTTACAAAGGTCAGGATCTCTCTTGAGTTTAGAATACTATCCCGGAGTACTTTTGGGGTTTCAAAAAGGTGTTCAGCGTCAGGTTCCAGTAGCTTGCAATACCCGAGTTCGTCGATTCTCTCCAGAAGGAACTCAGGAATCGAGCTTAAATCGTGGCTCATCCAGTATTCGGTATTTTCTCCTAAAAGTTCAGCCATGCTGAGCATAGGCTGCATATTTTCAACTATTATCTCTCCAATCTCAGATAAACTGTAAATTTTGTTTTTTTGAGTTATCAGGCCAGATTCTTTTATTTTCTTCATATGAAGCTGGATCGAATTGGCGTTCACGTTAAGTAATTCTTTTATCTCATCTATATCTCTTGGTTTTTCTTCAAGAAGTAATAAAATCTCTTTTCTCCTGCCCGAAAAAAGAATCAGGTTAAGAAGGCAGTGTTTCATTTTTGCTCACTTCCAGTCTCTACCTTTGCCTCTATACCAATGTCATAAAAACTTTTTGATTATGGGCTCTTAGTTTTTAAATATTTTATTCCGTTTTGTTTTGTACACAGAGCTTGGTTAGCACAGTTTTATTGGTTCAAGAAGCAGTAACAACAAAAAAGATAAATCTTATGGTATATTCCTGGTTTTTGGAATATATTTTTGGTTATTAAATCAACATGGTGAGAACACTGATTCCTGAAAAAAATTCTCTTTACAATAAGAGGTTCAGAAGAAATTGAACTTCTTAGATCTGGCGATTTAGTTGATAGCTTAATCAGTAATTCAATCCACAGTTATAGTGTTCCGGTGAAAAAACCAATGGACAAAACAACCCTTACCTCACTGAATGACGCAATAAATAACCAGGTAATAGTAGGTAACTCACTGAATAACTCACTGAATAACTCACTGAATAACTCACTGAATAACTCACTGAATGACTCACTGGATAACTCATTAAATAACTCACGAGATAACTCACGAGATAACTCACTAAATAAATCAATTGACAATCCCGTCAGTAACTCAATGGACAACTCGATAAATAACTCAATCAAGAGTTTATCTGGTAGTCTAACAATTAACTCTGTTGGAATGGAGTTCATTCTAATTCCTGCCGGAGAATTTAATATGGGCTCTCCAATGCGTGAAAAAAGGAGGAAGCTCTGGGAAAGCCCTGTGCATAAAGTAACAATCAAAGAACCTTTTTACCTTGGCAGGTACCCGGTCACACAGGAGCAATGGCATAAAGTCATGAGGAACAATCCTGCATATTTCAAGGGTGAAAAACACCCGATTGAAAACGTTTCCTGGAATGAGATTCAGGTCTTTTTCCGGAAACTCAATGCTCTGGAAAATCCAGACAGAGTTTCCCGAATCTACCGCCTTCCAACTGAAGCTGAATGGGAATACTCAGCCAGGGCAGGAACTGAAACCGCTTATTTTTTTGGAGATGACGAATCGAAACTTACGGAATATGCCTGGTTTCTGGAAAATTCCGGGTTTGAAACCCATCCGGTCGGCCTGAAAAAGCCAAATCCCTGGGGACTTTACGATATTTATGGAAATGCAGGGGAATGGGTACAGGACGAGTACCATATAAGTTACAAAGGAGCCCCAACAGACGGGAGGGCCTGGGAAAACTCTTTCCCAAGCGTATCTACTCCAGTGAGGATAAGGAGAGGCGGAGGCTGGAATGGAAACGCAGGGTGCTGCCGATCGGCTGAAAGACTTTTTGCAGCCCAGGATAAAAAGTTAAATAGACTGGGATTCAGGGTGGTTAAGGAAGTTCAATTCCAGTCAAATCATCTTCCGGATCAGGATTCTCCAGCGTGATTATTGATTTGTAACAACCGTTGCGCCGGTTGATCACGCCGATAGGGTTAGGGGATGAGATTTCCAAATCCAAACACAACCGTTGAGTCAGTTGATCACGCCGTTATGACTGTTTAGATTTAGCAGTTGTTTTCGCTCAAGCCTTTTTTGAAAAGGCTTGCGGTCAAGCAGTTTTCTTAAAAGGCTTGATACCAGAACCCAGGATGAGTTTATCTTACTTTTCTTACTTATGGCCCTTTATTCAGGAACGCTCTGTGTTTTACTTTTTCTGCTGTAGAGACTTGGATTTCGGGCTCACACATCAGTCCGTGGAGGAAGTTCATAAATAAGTAGACGTCTGAGAAGTTTGTTACAAGGCCAAGTGATACACGTATGCTTACCATTTTAGTTTTTACGACAAGACAGGATTCATGGTTCTTGCAGTCTGAGCCGTAAGGATACATGCTAGAAGGCTTCAGATTCTCAAAACATGAAGCCATTTCATTTCTGGTAATATTATGGCTTACTTCACCGTCTCCGGGATTGCAGAAGCAGCCGGTTCGTAAAGAGATCTTTGCCTTATTTGCTGCATCCTGTACCACCTGGCAATCAAAAGGTGTTCCGTCTGCATGATAGAGATTAAAAGCAATCGTTCCTCCCCGTTTCTCAAGATCGGACGGGCCATGGATTTTTACAAAAATCTGGCCATTGGTATATTTTAGAGCCTGCATATTATCCAGCAGCCAGCCTGTAAGGCACATAACTCTTTTATGAATAATATCCATTCCAATCCGTTCTATGTATTTCAGTCCTATTTCAATAGCAGGTACGCTGAGATAATTAATAGTTCCGTCTTCAAAGGCTTCAAAGGCTTCATCGCCCTGTTGCAGGCAATACCAGTTTTCTTTCTGGACAGAATCTATGCTAATGGTACCTCCGGAAAACCAGGGCCTTTTCAGTTTATTTAAAGCAGCTTTTCGAGCAAGGAGACAGCCAAGACCAGTTGGGTAACCAAACATCTTGTAAAATGAGATTGAGATAAAATCAGGGTTCCACTGGCTTAAGTCAAGACGGTTGGTAGGTACGAAAGCAGCACAATCCAGCAAGACGTCCCAGCCTTTTTTCCTGGCTTTTTCAATCAAGTCCAGAGGATGCTGTACTCCCGAAAAATTGGATTGGGCAGGATAAGCAAACAGGTTGTTTCCCTTAGGCTTGGCTTTACCAAGATAAATTTCCAGCTTTTTTTCGTCCACTCTCAACTCAGAAGGTTTTACAGGAATGTAGTTTACGGAAGCTCCTTTACTTTCTGCAAAAACTCTAATCCCATTAACTGAGTTATGATTATCTACGGTCAGCAAAAACTGCCCTCCTTTCTCAAATGGATAGGCTTCTCCTATCAGCCTGAGGGCACCTGTTGCATTGGGAGTAAAAATAATTACATATTCATCAGGAGACGCATTAAAAAAGCTTAATATTTTGTTCCTGGCTCGCTCCACAAGTTTTGTCATAGCCATTGAAGTAAGGTTTTCCGAGTGAGGATTGCCAAAAACATTGCACTGAAGCAGTTCCATATGTTTGATAAGCTGACTATTGGCATATAGCCCTCCACCAGTATAATCCAGATAGATCTGGTCCTGCCAGTCCAGGCGTGCGTACTCAAGTTCCCTCAGCTCATCGAGAATGTGTGTTGTCTCAAATTCCGGATAATTTTGTTTGAATTCCGCAAAAGAGCTATTCATTTTTTCCGGACTGAAATCGGAGTTAACTTCTAGATCTTTTTCTATTGCATTCATTTATCCTCCAAAAAGTCATTAAAATTCAAAATTTTTAGCTTTCTTTATATGTTTCAGATTTCTTTACATGTTTCAGATTTCTTTACAGCTTTCAGCCGTCTTTACAGTTTTCAGCCGTCTTTACAGTTTTCAGCTCCCCTTTAATCCTTTTCTTTACCAATTAGGAGCGGCCCTTTTTGAATGATCTCATAGCCGAACGCGGACGGGTCATTTGCCTGTGGATCAGAGTAGAAGTAAAAGTTCTCTTTTCTTTCTTTTCCCTGATTATTTCTTCAGTTTCCCGGATTTCTTTCTTCACACAGCGCATCCAGAAAACACCTTCCTCATCAACCTCGATTCCGTGAATCTCATGCCCAAAACCTGGAAATCTCTGGCTGAATTCCTGAAGATTGAGTAAAAACTTGATGTGAGGGCTATCCTTGTTTCCAAGGCGTTCTCCTGGCATAAGGATTGGTATTCCGGGAGGATAAGGTACCAGCAGATGTCCGGAAACCCTGTTTTCGACATCCTCGACTTTGAGTTTTTCTGTTTTCCCACGGACGAGTTTCTGATATGTTTCGGCGGAAGAAAGAACCGTATCCGGGATAGTATCACAGGCTTTGTTCAGCAAGCCAGGCAGATCAAGTCTTCTCATTTCTTCGTGCATCGTCTGACAGAGGTACTTAAGAGTCATGGGTTCATCGCTGTTCAGACCATTGCCTTTCAGACTATATCTTTCCGGGTATTCGGCGACCAGATCAGGAAGGACTTCAGAGACAGCCGCTCCGTTGTCATAGAGGCGTTTGAACTCAATCAGGGCTTCAAGAAGAGTACCCCATTTGCCTTTACTTGACCCTACTGAGAAGAGTACGAGCACAGTGTAGTCCCCTGTCCTTGCAATCTCAATGCGGCATGAGTCCAGAAAACGTGTCAGGATAGCTCCTGGAATTCCCCAATCCGACATTTGACCTTCTGGATTAATACCAGGGCATGTGATTGTCACTTTTGTCGGATCGAGCATACAATAATTCTCATCAAGGCAATCATCTTCGAATCCGTGCCATCTGTCTCCTGGCTTTAGCATCCAGCAGGAGGACTCATTTGCAAGCAGCTCATCAGGTGAATCCACAAAGTTAAACTGTTCTCCTGTTCTCGGATCTGAGACTTTTTCGGGTTGATAACAGGAGAAAAACCAGTTATCCTGTCCGCCTTCTACCGCAAGTTTTCTGGCTACCGAGGCAATTGCTTTACGCAAGTTTATGGCGTCCAGAACGGTCTCCTGCATCATTGTCGGGCCGGCAGGTTCGTCCATCATTGAAGTGGCCACGTCGATAGAAGCAATCATCGGATAGAAAGGTGAAGTGGTCCCGTGCATCATGAATGCTTCATTGAACTGATCAAACTCCAGAGGAGCTCTTTTCGGATTGACCTTCAGGTGAATCATCGAGGCCATTGAAAAAGCAGGCAGCATTTTATGAGTTGACTGTACAGCAAAGAGGGTAGGCAGATTATCATTCTCCGGAACACCCATTGAAAAGCGGCCTCTATAAAGAGGATGGAATTTGGCATAGGCATACCAGGCCTCATCGAAATGAATCCTGGGAACACTTTTGCCCAGTAGTTCGACTACGCGATCTACATCATAGCAAAACCCATCATAAGTACAGTTGGTCACAACTGCATAAGAAGGGTCGCCGGATACTGCATCACTTGCTAATGGGCTCTCTTTGATCAGGTTTCTTATATATTCTGGCTCGAACCAGCCTGGGGGTATGAGTCCTATCATGCCGTAAACGTTGCGTGTGGGTTTCAGGTAAACTGCTCTTGCCCAACTGATTGTCAGCCCATGGTTGAGAGATTTGAGGCAAATTCGATCTACGACTACAATTTCTTCCGCACCTATAGCCCCCTGGCAGACTATCCTGTTCGATGTAGAGGAACCCCCGAGAACATAAAAAGTATATTCCGCCCCAAAGATGCGCGCTGCATTACATTCGGATTCATATGGAGGACCAATGTGCTCAAGCCAGTCACCGAGTTCCACAGTTGAGATGCCGATATCGGCACGCATAATATTCTCTCCGAAGAACTTATGAAATTCCATTCCTACGGGATGTTTCAGATAGGCTACACCTCCCATATGTCCGGGTGCATCCCAGCTGTAAGCTGCATCTTCTGTGAAGTTCTTTAACTCGCGGAAGTATGGTGGGAGAAGAGTTTCATAGTAGCGCCGAATCGCGAAATCCACTCTGCCTGCAATGAAAGCTGCTGTATCCTGGTACATGTAGACGTATTCATGTACTTCCTTGATCACTTCGGTAGGCAGGTCACCTACGAGTGTTTTTTCCGCAATAAGAAAGATAGGAAGATTTTCATTTCTGGCACGGATGGATTTTATAATGTCCTCTGCTGCATGCTCACTGAAGTGAGATTCTCCTGGAAGATCCCAGTCCAGAAAGACACATCCGAATCCCGGTTCTGAAACGACAAGAGACAAACCGTCTTCAGGGGTTGTGGTCATTGTTGTCTCATAGCCCAGTTCATGAAGTGCTTCTATAAGACGTTTCATTGCCTGGTCGGAAACAGATCCATTTCCATACTTTTCGCTGGCAATGATTAAAACAGGAAGCTTTCGTGACATATTAATGGCACCTCTGACTTCTGATTTTTAAGTTCATGATCAAGTTAGGAGATCGGTTTTTTCTAAAAAATAAGTTTGCTGAAGTGTAAATTTTCAGCAAATATGAGCCATGTCATTTTCAGACGGGCAGGATTTTTTTGTTCCGGATTTGTTACCATTTTCAAAAAATTGGCATGCATTTTCGATATCTTTGACAAGAATTGTCGCCATGTCCGAAGTGAAATTTTCTCTTACGACAATACGCATTATCTCGATATCTGCCGCATTTTCCGGAAGACAGTAGGCGGGAATTATCCAGCCTTTCTCTCTTAGCTTATATGAGAGCTGCTGCAGGGAATAACCAGTTTCCTTTTTTTGTTTGAAAGCAATTATAGGAAGCCTTTCTCCTTTGTTCAGCATTTCGAAACGGCCCAAGTTGTTAACTTTCCTGGCAAGGTCCTGGGAAACCTCAAGGATATTCGTCATTATTCCGGTGTAGCCAGCTCTTCCGAATCTTAAAATATTATAATATTGAGCCACAACCATTGCACTGCCTCCTGAAAAGTTCAGGGTGTAAGAGTCTTCCATTTCTCCAAGGTAGTTTACATGGAAAATCAGCTCTTCGGGAAGGTCACTTTCGTCACGGAAAATCAGCCAGCCGAGGCCAGGATAAGTCAATCCGTATTTATGCCCTGAAACGTTTATCGATTTTACTCTTTCCAGCCTGAAGTCCCACTTAAAATCAGGCTCAGTAAATGGCAATATGAAGCCGCCACTTGCAGCGTCTATGTGGATTGGTATGTCCCAGCCTTTTTCGTTCCTGTATTTCAGAAGCAAATCGTTAATGTCCTTTACAGGATCGATTTCTCCTGTAAAAGTTGTTCCCAGAACACAACCAATACAGATAGTGTTCTCATCAATCTTCTTTGAGACAGCATCTGCCGTAATAGTACGTACATCTTTGTCTATAGGAATTTTTCTAGCCTCAACGTCAAAGTATTTGGCAAACTTATCCCAGCAAACGTGAGCGTCATTTCCGAAAATTATGTTTGGCTTGCCTGTGCCTCGCCCTGAGTTTTTCCAGCTCCATTTGTGAGCCAGCAAACCCAGCATTATGGCTTCAGAGGATCCTGCTGTTGCCGTGCCCATGAATTCGGTATGATGCCCATTAAAAAGACGCCCAAGCATATTTACAATATTCCTGTGAATAACTTTGTCAGTTTGAGGATACTCGAAAATATCTATGATATTTTTATTGATGTTTTCCATGACAAGCTTGTCTGCTTCCGGTTCCATCCATGTATTAACAAAACTTGCCAGGTTCAGGAAGGGATTGCCGTCGAGACTCTGCTCGTCATGTACCAGTTGATAAGCAGCTCTCGGACTCATCCCTTCTTCAGGGAACTCATACTTTGGAATTCCTTTTTCTTTGACTTTTGCGATATATCTGGCACTGTATGCGCCGACACGATACTTTTTAGATTCATCCAGAGTTTCCAGATTTACTTTTCTAGAAATCATAACTTTAACCCCTCACATAGAGTTACAAATTAATTTTCCTTATCCAGCTTACTTTGAATAATAAAAAAATAAGAAAAAATTGGATGCGGGCTTATGCTTCCAATTAATGTATTATGCGTTTTTCTGGAAAAGTTCCTGAATAAGACTGGTTACTGCACTATAAAAAGTTTCCACTGTGTCCGCCTTAAGGCATTCACTCCCTGTATGAGGGTTCAATATAGTAGGCCCTATAGAAATGCAGTCTATTTTACCATCATATTTTTGCACAACGTAACTACATTCAAGGCCTGCATGGATTACGGTGGCTGCATCTTCTTTATGATAGATCTCTTTGTATACATTCTGTGCTTTATCAAGTAAGTCAGAATTACTTGGTTCCCATGGAGGATAGGAATCACTTGTCCCTACCGAGTACTTGAAGAGTTCACCTATTGATTTTTGAATTTGAATTAGGGCGTTCATGGAATTTGCATCCGAGCTGCGATTTGAAGCGTTGATTAGCATATTTTGCAGGGCGATATTTGCCAGGTTGCTTGAGGTCTCTACCAAACTAGTTTTTCCCGGAATCATGTGGATGACTCCGTGGGGTATCTGCTGAAGTAAGCACAGAAGTGCATCTGTCGATGCTTCATCAAGAGAGTTTTGAGTTATTTCTTTAATCTCATAAACTAAATTCTCCTCTGGCTGAGACTGTACTTTTAAAGCTTCACAGTAAACTGTGAAATCATTTACAAATTCTTCCTTATCGCCGCCAGGAATAGCTATTATGGCGCTGGCACAGCTTGGAATTTTGTTTGAGATCGGATCTTCGTCCCTTTGCAATGAAATAAGACGCAGATCATAACTCTTAATACCTTCACCTTCAACATCAAGATTTGTGAGCCGCTTATTAAATCGAATGAGAATTTCAGTGAGGACCTTGATCGCATTGAGCCTCCCACTATTGATATTGATGCCGGAATGTCCTCCAAGAAGCCCTGAAATCGATAATTTCAGATTGGTATAACCACATGGAACACTTGATAAAGCAAGGTTTCCTTCATACTGGACATTGCACCCTCCTGCACTGCCGTAAATAATAGTGTCTACAACTTCAGCATCAACATTTATGTACTTTCTACCGATCAGGAGGCTTTTATCAAAGTTTGCAGCTCCCCCCATGTCGGTTTCTTCCTGGACAGTTAAAAAACACTCAATTGGGTAGTCTTTGAGATTATTATCTTCCAGGATGGCAAGGATAGTTGCTACTCCAATTCCATCGTCTGCACCCAGGGTAGTACCTTTTTTTGGGTCAGTAATGCTGTCAGTATCTCCGGCTTTTATCCATTTTGCACCTTCGTTATCAAGATAACCAAAGACTTTTAATGGAAAAATATTCTTGTCAGGAGAACACACCATATCCATGTGCGCCTGTAAAGTGACATAAGGATCACTGGCATGATCCCCTGAGCCCTTTCTACGAAGAACAATCACTCTTTCTCCGGGATCTTTAGCTTCTGAATCGTAGTGAATGACTTCTACGCCTTCTATCTTTCTGGCACATTCCATAACATACTCACGAACTTGATTCTCCTCACCAGACGGGTGGTATCTTGTTGTTAGTTCCATAAAATGGTCATGTACTGCCTTTGGCTCAAAAGAGTCGTCAAGTATTTTGAGTTCAGGCTCCTCTGTCTTACTTATAAGTAAAAGTTCACTTGCTACTTCGGTTCCTGGCATGTAGATCTAACTCCTGAATATTTATCACATAAGCTCTTTTGCTGTATTGATCATTCAGAAGTACATCTCAAAGAAACCGGCATTTGATCTTCTTTAATCCGGAAAGAAAAGCAGTTCAACTTTTACATAATTGTTTATGGATAATGATTCCCCTGATATGTTATCCAATTGAACAAACAGCATTGTTTTATTTTTTTGAGAGCATTTTCTATGAGAACATTTTCTATGTCTCTGCTGTTCTTATTTCAGTACTATTTAAGTAAGTTTTTAATAAGAACCTTGTAAGTATTATTAAAAACGTTTGACCGAGTATAAAATACTTTCCTCCTTTATTAATCACTAATAACTTCATTCCAAAAAGGGAAAATTAGTAAAAGAAATTTGATCAAAAGCTTTAATCAGACTTTAGAGAATTTAAACCTCTGGTTTCTGTCCAAGTTATAGAGTCGAATATAAGGTTATCGATCGTGGAAACAATTTAATGTGGCATGGTTTCAACTCAGTATACATAACTGGACAATTGAAAATTTATATGCAGAAAAACATAAAAAATGTGTCATTAAAAAGAATACTTGGATTTAAGTGTTTCTATCTAATAAAGAAGCAGTACGCAGAGAATATATTCCTGGCTTATGGACAGGTAAAACGCCTCAAATTCAATTTCTTTTTTTTCAGCACCCTGACCCCTGTCTGTTTTTCTTTGCAGGCAGGGGCAAAAAGAAATCCAGGTGCTTTCGACAATCTAGGAGGCGATTTAGATTTCGTGTCTGTTCGGAGAGACACTTCATTATGCTATTCGTGTCTGTTTGGTAGAGACAATTAACTATACTACAAACTAATATTTAATACTTTTGATATCTTTTTTGCTACTTTATATTACCTATTATAGATTTTGTTTTACATATATGAGAGAACTATTTAAGGGACACTTTTAAGCAATTTTAACTAAATTTGATATGCGCGGTTGACAGAAAATCACGTGACCTGAGATTTAAATCGATTATTGACAAATTTTGGAAAATGTTTACAGAATGAAAGGTGTACCCTGCTTGTAAAATCCAGGTAGTCTGTGAAGACTGTGCGAAAAATGTAATGTGAAAAGGAGTCTTCCTCAGTTCAACTCTGGAAAAAGTCCGAAATATGCAGTTGGAACTAATCTAAAAAGAATAAAGAAGACAGCTTCAGAATCAGAGACGTGAATAGTATTCCTTATTAGAGGTCAGAATGAATTCATGCAATATCGTTAATTAAAGTACTTGGTTAAGACTGTCCAGTGCAACTGCGGACTCTAGAATGATGTTTGCAACTGCGATAAAAAAATTTTTAAACAATGTATTCTTAATAAGTTATGGTGTTATGCAGTTGACAGATTCTAAAACTGATATTCAACATAGCAACAATAGTTCTAAATTTCCTTCTATAAATAAAAGAATTATTCTCCGAACTTATATTGTTATAATCTGGCTTATGATTGCGCAAATATTATTGATTGTCACTGAAAGAGTATCTTATGAAGACATCAAGTACTTATTCTGGACAGAATCGGTTTTAGTGCCATTACTTTATGTGCTGTACACAAAGGGAGTACCGGACCAACTATCCAGAGAACAGGAAAAAGAACAGAAAAAGGAAATCTTTGTGCTTGTCTTTTCTTTTGCATGTATGATAATGGTGATTTTTATGGCTATGTTAAACGGATACTAAGATTTGTCCGAAGGATGAAACCTGTGTACTCAATTCTTCAAATTATGATGCCTTATAAGAGATTCTGTTAATTTCGATTAAATACATAAGTTATGCCGACCGTATTGAGCCGGAATTTTTCTGGAATTGCTTCTGCAAACCGGTTATGCTTTTCTTGCAGCTATCGCTATCCAGTCCCCGCCTTTCCGGTATAACTCTCCGGATAAACTATTCCATGCCTGTTCAACTTTAAACCCACTCTTTTCAAGAGTCTTGCTTATAGTTTCAAAGGAATAGTCATGCAGCCATAGCCTGTAAACCTTTACAGTCCCATCTTCATCCACGATTATATACTGATTTAGCCAGGTGTCATTTTCCGGATAATCAAAGCCTTTTTCCAGCAAAAGGTGCCTGCCTGGTCTCCAGAACCCACCTTCTGAGAAATACCACATGTTCTTAAGTCCTTCCCGCATGCGTAATTCTCTTGTGGACACATCAAAGACGAAAACTCCGTTGTCTTTAAGTGCCCTGTGGACAAGGCTCAGCAGCAGGTCACGTTTTTCATCGGAAAAGGTGCAGATTTCCCCATAGACCTGAAGAACGGCATCAAAGGTCCCTTCATAATCGATGTTGAAAAAGTCTGCACAGATATAATCGATATTATGACAACTTTTTTTAGCCTGAGCCCGTGCATAGTCTATAGATCTTTGGGATAAGTCGATACCGGTTACTTTCATGCCTTCAAAACACAGCTTGCTGCTGTACAGCCCTGGCCCGCAGCCTAGATCAAGTACCCGGTCTCCGGTTTTCAGGAACCCTGAATTTACGAGATGGCAAACTGTTTTTTCGATCTCAGCATTTCTTCGGCTTGCTCCATCATGGGTCTGGTTAAGGTGGGCTTCAAGCATGCTTTTCGAAATGTATGGGTCGTCCCAGAAGCGAAGCTCGCCAGGTTCGAAAAGAGGAGGTTTTAAGGGTTGAGAGAATATGTGGAAAAGATTATGGAGCATTTACATGATTATTTGAGTTCTGACATATAAAGTAAAGTAAAGTAAAGCAAAAGTTTTTGTAAATACAGTAAGAGTTTTTGTAAATTTAAAGTAAGAGTTTTTGTAAATCTGCAGTAAGAATTTTTGTAAATCTCAAAATAATTTTGCTGATCTGTCTGCTGAGTCACAATACACTTTTCTACATCTAAGGTTTATGTTCCTACGTTTATCATTACAATGACTATCTTGTTGATAAGTATCTTATTGTAGCAAATATTATTCAAATGAAAAAGATATGAAAAGCTAAATTTCCACTTACGGACGAGTTATTTCCGTTCTGCAGAGCAATCCAGCACCCTGAATTTAAAATATAACAGGATCAGATTGAAATAAGAGAACTGAGTTTGAAATAAATTTCCCGGAAAATTAACCACTCTTCCGGGGAGTTGGGGTAATACCGAACTGTACCGAATTCTTTTTACAAAGAATAATCACTCTAAACCGAACCACATGGGACTGACACTATGGCAAACAATTTTAAAGAAAATAGAAACGAACGACAGGGAAAACAGGGTAGAACAAACAAGACCGGTAAAACAGATGGAGCAGGCAAAATAAATGGGTCAGGTAAAACAGAAGGAGCCGGCAAAATAAACGGGTCAGGCAAAACAGATAGAACAGGTAAAATAAAAGGGGTAGGCAAAACAGGTAAAAGTGACAGGATAGGCAGGACAGGCAGGGGAATAAGTAGGAAAAGTACAGGCAGAACCGATAAAGCTGAGACATTTTATGACCGTCTGAGTAAAGCTCTCAAACCTTATGAAAAAGCCCTTGAGAAAAAACCTGAGGATCCTGCGGCCTGGGCTGGTAAGGCAGCAGTGTTTCTAAAGTACAGAAGGTACAGTGACTCCCTAAAGGCAATTAAAAAAGCTCTTGAAATCGAGCCTGAAAACCCTCATTACCTTTACGAAAAAGCTTTTGTGCTCCTGCAGCTCAACAGGGAAGGAGATGCGTTACAGGTCTTTGACAGGTTGCTCGAAATAAAACCTGACAGTGATAAATCCTGGAATCTCAAAACTTCAGTCCTTTGCAGGCTAAATCAGCACGAAAAAGCCCTGGCAGATTCTGAAAAAGCTCTTTCTGCCAATACTTAGCTTGCAGGAGCCTGGCATGCAAAAGGTTCTGTGCTTGCGGACCTGGGCCGATATGAAGAAGCTATAGAAGCCTATGACGCCACACTTAAGCTTAACCCGAACCTTGCAAGAGCCCTGATGGATAAAGGTTTCGCCCTATATAACCTGAACAGGCCTGTGGAAGCCATGATGGCTTATGACGCTGCCCTCAAAATAAACCCTGACAATGCAAAAACCTGGGTAGGGAAAGGACTTGTCCACCTCAAACTCGGCAAATATAAAAGAGCACTTGCAGCCTGTAACAAAGCGATTTCAATAAAGCCAGATTCTTCCGACGCCTGGTACTGTAAAGGCATGGTCCTTTCCGGCCTGGATAAAAATGAAGAAGCTCTCAGAGCCCTTGACAGGACTCTCAGGCTCAATCCGGACCATACCGAGGCTAGAAACGCCCTTGCTTCCGTAAATTCCAAGCTAGGGATAGCTCTCGATGAAGACGAAGAAGAAAGAATGGAAAACGAGAAGCTGAAAGTGAAGCGAAACGTGTGGACAAGAAAAAAGCCAACAAGCGAAATTATAAAGAAAAGTCTGAATCAGGAAAAAGAGAAAAGAGGAAAAACTAGCAGGAAGAACTTACGAGCAAAGAAAAAGTAAAAAACCGGTGAACCTGATAAAAGCGTAACTATACAAGGAGAGAGAAAAAGAAATAATTTATCTTCTTTCTCCTTTAGAATGAGGAATTAAAAGATATCTCTAATTTGAGGGATGAGCAGGTTTTTTCATATACTTGTAAACTAATTTGGCAGCTAGCTTAATTGCATTTTTCAACCCTAGCTTAATCGCGTTTTTCAACCTATTTTAAAGTTTTAAACCCTGGTTTCGGAGATCATCATTTCTGAAAGACAAGATAAGTAAGAGCGTGCCTGCAAATTAACTGAACTTTATGGTAAATTCCGTTCCACCATCTCTTTTCAGTTCAAGTTCGCCATCTAATTGATCTACCAGAGAAGTTACCAGCTGCATTCCAAGACTATCAAGGTCTTCAATATTGAGATTTTCAGGAATTCCTACACCGTTATCGGAAATGGTCAGAATGAAATTTGTACTGGTACTTTCGCGGTTTTCTATTTCAAGTTCTGTGGTTTTTTCCCTATGAAGTTTGATTCGAATTTCTCCTCTCTCCCTGTCGGGAAATGCATGTTTGAGGGAATTGGAGACAAGTTCATTGACAATTATTCCTAACGGGACTGCAGTATCGATATCAAAGAAAAGGTTCTCTTCCAGATCCATACTTAAACTGATACTGGTATTCCCAAGTCTGTATGTCTGGAAAAGCGTACTGGTGAGTTCTTCAATGTACGGCGAAAAGTTAAGATTATCAAGCTCTTTACCTCTATATAATTCTTCATGAATAAGAGCCATAGATATGACTCTGTCCTGGCTTTCTCTAAAGGCTTCGAGAACTTCGGAATTCCCAATACATTCTCTGTTTTTGAATTGTTCAGCCTGCAGATCCAGCAAAGAGGAGATTACCTGAAGGTTATTCTTAATTCTATGGTGAATTTCCTTTTTACGGGCAGTTTCAAGATTTGCCAGAAATTCTTCAGCTTTCTTGCGTTCAGTAATGTCAGTTAACATACCCAGATAGCCTATGAATTTGCCTTCCTTATTAAACAGGGATTTGGCACTTATAAGTCCCCATATAAATGAACCGTCCTTACGCACTAACTTCAATTCATAACTATCATCGATACCCTTCCGCCTCTCTTCAAAACTCCTTTTGGCAACAGGCTTGCTTTCCTCACTAATAAAGTCCCATATAGGTCTACCGATCATCTCCTCCAGAGTGTATCCTGAAGTTTCCATTATTTTATTAGCGTAGGTAATCTTAGCTTCATTATCTACTAAGTATATACCTTCGTTAGAAGTTTCAACAATGTTACGGTATTTTTCCTCACTTTCTCTCAGTTTTTCTTCTGCTTCTTTTCTTCCAGTTATGTCCGTAGCAATGACCGAGACAGCAGTTATCTTTCCCTGGTTATCAAGAACCGGAAAAATAGTAAGTGAAACATTTATTAGCTTCCCGTCCTTTCTCAATCTTAAGGTCTCATATTGCCGGATCTTTTCTCCCTGTTGAACTATTTTACATAATTTTTCTGTTTCTCCGGTTAATGTAGGTGGCTCTAAGATTAATATGGACTTTCCTATAACTTCTTTCACCGAATAACCATAAACCTGTTCTGCTCCTTTGTTCCAGCTTGTGATAATACCGTCAAAAGACTCAGTTATAATGGCTTCAGCTGATGATTCGACAACATTAGCTAAATTCTGAATTTTTTCTTCAGCTTTCCTATGCTTGGTTATATCTTGAATTGTTCCAATAATTCGAGCAGGATTTTTTCTCTCATCAAAAACAACTTCAGCTTTCTCATGGACTATGCGCTCTTCCCCATTAGCTGTGATAATTCTGTAATAAATATCAAAGGGCTTTCCTTTTAATGCCTCTTTAACGGCATTTTCTATGAGGTCTCGATCTTCTGGACGCACATAACTTAAGAAGGTATTGTAATCTACTTGTGACTCCTGTGGTTTAAGTCCAAAAATACGATATGTTTCATCAGACCAGTGAAGTTCATTATTTGCAAAGTCTCGTTCCCAACTTCCAATATGAGCCATTTCTTGAGCTTCAGCAAGATTTCTTTCACTTTTTTTCAATGAATCATAAGCTTTTTGAAGCTCCGCTGTACGTTCTTTAACCAATTTATCTAAGTTATCAAGTGTCTCTTTCAACTTAGCTTCTGCTTCTTTGCGCTTGGTAACATCTCTGATGATCAGGACTCCTTTAGTGAGACCATTCTTATCTTTGAAAAACGAACTCGATATCTCACCTGGAAAGGTTGTTCCATCTTTTCGTTTGTGGTCAAGTTCCCCTTTGAATCTGCCTGTCCTGGCTCTTTCCTCCAGGAAATATTTAAGCTCTGGATTAGATGCACCGACAGTTCCATTTCTTCCGGCTTGAATAAGTTCTTTTTCTGTCATCCCAAACATCTGGCAGGCAGCTGCGTTGGCTGCAAGAATAGTTCCGTCCGGAATTGTAATAAAAATGCCATCGAGGCTACTATCGAATACTGCCTTATATTTATCCTCACTTTCTTGAAGTATTTTTTCGGTTTGCCAGCAGTTATTAATGTTCTCCCCTGAACTTTCTATTTTCTCCCACTTACCTTCTTTCTTAGTCAAAGTAAACCGGTGGTTTGCAATAAGATCCAGTATCTCAACTGCACTACACCTGTCAACTGGATAGGTGCAAAGAGCCATTATCGGGTATTTGCCTATGACAGAGTCCAGTAATTTTTCATGGCTCATAAAGTCATTTCCACTATACCTCAAACCATCGTATCCACTGGCTAGAGCTTTACCGGTTTTTTCAATCAAGTAGTTTGATATCGTTTGTGGATCTAAAGCATTCTCTTCTATGCGCCAGTAAGTATAGGAAATAATCTCGATTTGCCCATTTCGTAGATAAGCGTCAATATTCGGAATATCTAGTTTTAAAGCTTCTTTTGCTTCATCTTCATCTATAAGTTCTGATACGATCCACAAACAAAACTCGTTATTTTCCAGTCCTGCTTTAAAATAGGGAACAGTTATGTCAATTAAGTCTTCTTTTGTCTGGCAGAACTGGCAGAAATGTATTCCCCAAGGTACGTCCTCAATAATATTAATACCAGAAAGTCGGTTGCGGTTTCTCATATTGCTCTCTGATCTGATGTCAGTCAAAAGTTTCTTTTTTCAAATGTGATTTATCTAACCGTTTTACGTATATTGAAATTCTTTTTGCAGGAAAGATTTTTTAATTCGGTAGTTATATAAAGATTTGCTTCTATAAACTTTTTATTATAAAATGATCTTTATCATAATACATTTAGAAATCGGTGTTATACTTTTCTCACAAATTAAATATTCTTGAGCATGAGTAGGTCACCAGGCAATGGGCCAAAAATTTTGTAAACTGTCCAACTCTATATTCTTTTCCTTCCTCACGAAAAATCAGGATGTAGAGCCGGGTTAATATGATCTCATTTATAAAAATGGCTCTACGCTGTTTTGTGTGAGCTAAAACAACTGCTCAGTTGAAACTTGACTATCCTGAAGACTCAAAGCCCGACAATTCCCGTTATCTTGTGCAAGTCATAAAATTCCGATAATTCCAGCCGTTTTAGCACGTCAGTAAGCATAAATACAATAACCACTTAAATTTATTTAAAAGTTAACGGAGGTTAATGATTGATAGGTACAAGTGAAATTATATTGATCTTTGGAATTGTCATATTTTGGATTCCTGTTATTCTACTAATTTATCTGTCAATCAGATATCTTATTAACCGAAGCAAGAAAGTACATGAAGAAAAAACTGCACTGGATATAGTAAAGGAAAGATACACAAAAGGTGAAATTACTAAAGAAGAGTTTGAGGAAATAAAGAAAACTCTCGATTCTGCGTGACTTCGTATAATATTTATATCCAGCCTGAAATCTCTCTGACAATACATGCTGTCACATAACATGGGAAAAAGTATTTCGTTTAAATACGCCATTTATCCGTCCTGGCATGTCATTTGAGAGGCACCTATCTGGCAGGTATACTTATACTTCCTGCCTTTATACCTCTAGAAGTTAAGTCAATTCCTTTGATTTCCTGTCTTCGTTTTCAAATAAACATCTGTTTTTTTTGGAAAATATTAATAGGGATAAAACAAAAGAGTAAGAATTAAGCTGAGATCACTGAACACATAAGATCACTAAACTTCCATAAAATCAGTGAACTTCCATAAAGTATTACGCAATTATTGATTTACTATTTTGACCTTGTGAGCTGCAGACGAGAGCGATCTGCAGCTCGTAAGGAGATCTGTCTGGAAGTACAAGTGCATCGATTGAGAAAGAGGTTACTTTCGAGACGAAGTATTTTTGTTGAAAATAAGAGTTGTATGGATCCTGGGTTATTTGTTTGAATCGAACCACTTGATACCTCCAAAATATAAAGAAACTTAGTTTCTTATATATTTATTGGATGTATTCTATATAGTTAGACGTTTGCTATTGAGAAAAATAATAGCACTGATACAATAATTGTGTGAGTTTGCTCATAAAATGAACAGGGATCACCTATAAGCGGTTCAAAGTGTAATAGAGTTAAATGGTCAGAAGAAGCCAAATATACTCATAGTTTGCGGAACGAGTAGGCTTTTAACCCAATCATCAACATATGCAGAAATTCAGACGCTCATGATGAAAGCGCCATTGTATTAGTGTCAAATTGCTTATTTTAGTGAGTATTTTTAGTGAGTATTTTTAGTGAGTATTTTTAGTGAGTATTTTTAGTGAATTTACTCAAAGGAATTTTACAGACTCTGTAAATTTATTCTAAATATTTACTCGGAAAATGAGATATAATAAACGGAGAGACAGAACCTACCAATGGACTTGAGATAAAATAGACCTGACCGATTATCCGTGTAATAACATCAGTTTTAACATTACTAGTTTTCTTATTATTTAACTTTTATTTCAAATCTTAAATATCTCTCGTGTAAGGAATAAACCAGTTCAAGTATTGTTCTCTTAATATCATTTTTTCCAACAGAGTTTTGCATGTTTTCTCTTTTTCTCCCTATTCTTTTCATGTTCCCTAAAATTTTTATATTCCTAATGTTATCTGTTTTTTGGATGTCGGAATTTTTTATGAAACAAACTGAGAGATATGGACAAAGTTTATTCCCTATAGGCACACATATGAGTAATTTTTACATTTTTACTTTTTTTTTAAATTTGATATCTTTGGGCTCAAACATTAATTTATTATCTTTATCTTCGTTGGAGTAAACTGATAAACTTTAGACTATGTTTTGACAATTTTGAGCGAAACATGATC
>NZ_LMVP01000034.1 GCF_002287235.1 Methanosarcina spelaei | reverse complement strand
ATAATTATATTTTAAATGGCATTAAGTTTTCGACATTTCAAGTGCGTAAGTCCTATTATGCATTCAATATATAAAATCAAAAACAGTGGCCATCATTAACTAAACTATAATCTATACCTAAGAAGAGTTTAGAACCATATTTTTAATTCAAATGATTAAGTCTCATCCTGAGTCAGTCTCGTCCCCGTAAGTCTCATCCCCGTAAGTCTCATCCCCGTAAGTCTCATCCCTAGTCAGTCTCATCCCTATTACAATAGTTAAAAAATAACTGTTAGAACAGCTTTTTTTATTTAGTTATTAGTTAGCAAGTTGAAATGGAAAACTAAAGTGGTAAGTTTGATACTTTTTACTCAAATTTATTGATATTGGATTTGAAGCGCTTTATTTATAATATTTTCACAAAAAATTAAATAAAAGTATCTATGGATACATTTAAAAAGATTGATATATATGAAAAATTAATCATAAAATGTTTATAAGTATTAAAAGTTATCCAATAATGGAAAGATATCGAGATAAGATATTCTGGAGAAATGTGTAAATAAAACTTAATCAGAAATAAGAATGCACTTCGTGTTACTTGACCAAAGGTAGGACTATAATATAAGCGCTTTTCTTACAACAAAATAACTATCTAACTCTATTTTTTTTGGAAACCCCTTTGTTTCCTGTTTCATCTAGGAAATAGCACCACATAACTCTGGAATTCTTTCTCTAATTGAAGTACAGGAGGAAGATTGACGAATAGGAAACTGATTTTGATATTGTTAACTCTGATTCTGAGTAGCGGAGTCTGCCTGGCTGACAATTACGGAGGTGGAAGCCCTTCAGTTACTAACTCGCAGGTTTCACAAGCAACAAACGATCTCACTATATCCGGGATAGTAAACACTGTACCAGGATCTGCGGTCTTTGCCAGGGAATCAAATACCATAACGGTTACTGGCGTCAAGAACACTGGCTCTGCTGCTCTAAATAATATTTACGTAGCCCTTTATGCCAGCGATGTGTCCGGTTCAGTTCCAGTAAACACGACAACGATTGCATCTATAGCTAGTGGAGGGACAGCAACTTTAACGATGATCGACCCAACAATTCGCAATCTGGAAGGTAGCACCGTAACCTATACTGCAGTTGTTGATCCTGAGAACCTGATCCCTGAAACTAATGAGGCTAACAACAACAAAAACAGTATGGCTAAAGCGGTCAAATATAACGGGTATAAGGGCAAACGTTACTGGGAAGGCGGAAGTGACATCACTACCAAACAGACTTATGACCTCCAGGGTAACTTTTTGTATTTCACACAGCCTGAATCCGCTTACAAATCTGTTGGCTGGACTAGCAGAACCGAAACTTGGACTGCAAGCAATCTTCCGATCCCGAGCGGTTCTACCGTAGAAAAGGTCTGGCTCTATCTTGCTTACAACTGGGATACCACTTCTGGGGGAGTACCTAAATGGGATGCTTCCTTTAACGGACATCAGCTTACAGGTGGAACTCCATACACTGACAAGAGCAATTTTGGTGGGTATGCTGAGTATAAATATGGTCTTTACGTCTTTGATGTGACCAGCCAGTTCAAATCTGCTGGAAACAGTCTTGTCATGACGTCTAATGCTGGAAATAGCAATGCTCTTTATCCGAGTACTCTGGTTGTGATCTGTCGGAACTCTAACGAAACCCGGAAGCAGATCTTCATCAATGAAGAGTGCGACGAACTGGGCTTATCTGCATCCAGTTACGGAACCACTCTCGAAGAGGCTACAGCATATGCTCCTTTCACAGGCATGTCTGTTGATCTGAATAAAGTCGCAAGCGCTAAGTTATACAGTTTTGCTGGAAGTGCCGGTCCCGATGAAGGAAACCTGCTTTTTAATGGAAATACCGTTGCAAGCAATGCATGGCAGGGAAATCCAGGCACCAGCAGTCCCCTGGTTTTTAATGTGAAAAATTACATTAACGCAACCGGGAACGAAGCCGGAATCCAGGGTACAACAAGCGGAGGCATGGATGCTCTCCAGCAGATCCTTGTAGTTGAGTACCAGAAACAACAAGGAGCTGCGCCAGCAGCTGCTTTTTCAGCGTCTCCTACATCAGGAAAAGCACCGTTAACAGTTACCTTTACTGATAAAAGTACAGGAACACCTACTTCATGGAAATGGAGTTTCGGAGATGGGACAACTTCAACCTTAAAGAACCCGATTCATAAATATTCAAAGGCAGGAGTATATACTGTTAGCTTAACAGTAAAGAATGCTGTAGGCAGTAACACAGTAACAAAAACAGACTATATAAAAGTTGTAACAAAACCTGTTGCTGCATTCTCTGCATCTCCTACATCAGGAAAAGCACCGTTAACAGTTACCTTTACTGATAAAAGCGCCGGAACACCCACTAAATGGAAATGGAGTTTTGGAGACGGGACAACTTCAACCCGGCAAAATCCAAAGCATAAGTATTCCAAAGCAGGAAAGTATACAGTAACACTTACAGTTACCAATGCTGCAGGTATTAATACGGTAACAAAAACAAATTACATAACAGTGACATCAAACACATAATCGGATATATGTTCTGAAAACAAGTAAACTTTAGATTGGAAAAGATTAAAAGAAATTAAGGCCAAAGGGTTGCGAGATCATTGACACTATGATAAAACAACCCTTTAGCCCTTTTGACCACTTTAGCCCTTTTGACCAGAGCTGAAAACTAACCTTTGGTTTATTGTTTTCATGGCTTACTCCAAAATACCCAATTTATTTAAGAACTTTTTATAAAATTATATAGATTTACATTCTTGAATATTATGTTTTTACATGTTTTTTCCTTATCTTAAACTCTGATATGCGACTTTGTTAATGTAATCATTTTTAAATCGACACTAAAAATCATAATTCCTTAAAATAAAATAACATTATTTAGAAAAATTAATATATGAATAATATAAATTATGAAAAAATCTACCGTTTGTCAGAACTAATACATAATTAAAAATGAAACTTTTCTATGTAGAAAGTTAGAAGAAATAGTGGCTAAGACCGCTAAGTTGCCAGAAGCTAAAAACTTATTGAGAAATGAGAGAATGAACATGCTGTTAAATAGCAGGAAATTGAGTAGATTTTTACTGTATTTTGCAGGAATTTCAATTATTTTTATGTATATTTCTCCTTGCCTGGCAACTTACAATTTTGAAGGTGTCCCTGAACAGGATGAACTAATTGAAACGACATCAGGGACGGTAAAAGGTGGACTTTACGTTGATGGGGGTGAAGGGCTTAAGGAAACTCCTTATGTGCAGGAACTTAATGTTCCTGGAGATTCCGTAAAATGGGCAAGGATATATGTGGGAGTATGGGGTGGCACAGAAGACAAGAAAGGAACTCTGGATCTTACTGTCAATGGGGAAGATTTCGAAAGTGTAGACCTGGAAGGTAAAGCAGATAGCGGAGATGATGAAGACCAGAATCCATCAATATATTGTACCGGACATGGAGTATATTGGGTAGCTTATGACGTAGGCACGAACATAAGTACCGGACCTGTAAAAGTGGAAGCAAAAACTGAAGGGGGCATTGATGGCAGAGTATATGGTATAGTCCTTGCTGCTGTATATGAAGATAAAGACGGAGAGGATACAAAGTACTGGATAGAGGAAGGAAACCTGAATCTTCATGGCAAAGGATGGAGTGGAGATATGTCGTCAACACATGATGAAGGGTATGCCGACTTTTCTGGAAAGATAGATGCTGATAAATACAAAACCGCAAACCTTGCTGTAGCCTACCTATGCGGCAGCCCTGGACTTGAAGACTCTCTATACTTTAACGATGAACAGCTTTCGGATGGGGATAATAAAAACGACATTGCAAATTCAAAAAGTTATTTTGACTTAAAATTTTTTGACGTACTGGACTTTCTTACCGAAGATGACAACGAAGTCAAGTTCCAAAGAGATGACGAAGATTACGTGCATCCTGTACTGGCTGCACTGACTTTGGGAACGGGAGAAGCTGGAAGCTCTTCTGACCTCATAGTCTCTGGACTTACTTTACCTGTGATCTGCGCAGGTAAAGATAATGTAATTAAGGCAAATATTAAAAATACCGGAAAAGACTCAGCAAGTAGTTTTCAGGCGGCACTTTATGCTGACGATGAAATAGTATCCACTGCTTCCGTATCTTCTCTTGCTAGTGATAAAAATAAAACCATAGAGTTTAACTGGAAACCTGCCAGTGACGGACAGAAGGCTCTAAAAGTATACGTTGACTATGCCAACAAAATAAAAGAAACATCTGAGGTAAATAACTTCAATGCTCCTGTTCTTGCTAAGATTGTTGATATGACTCCACCTGAGATTGAAATAGAATCACCGGAAGATGGAGGCTTTGTAGATGCTGGAGAAATAACAGTAAGTGGAACGGTTGAAGATACGAGTCGGAACCTAACAGTGGATGTGAACGGAAGGAAAGCTATGCTTTCGGACGGAAGCTGGAGCGCAAAGGTACCTATGGTTTCAGGCTCCAATATAATAGCTGTTTCTGCGGTAGACAAAGCAAATAACACTGCAAAAGAGCTTATTGTTGTCAACAAAAAAGCTTCTTTCCTGCGTGACTTTAATGAATCCTCCAGGTCTAAGAATCAAAGTAAAACAATATCCGCTAACGAGACACTTCATATTTCCTGGTATAAAGACCTATTACAAAATAAGATATATCTATTCTTTAAAAATTTGATTTCGAATTGGTGGCGGCGATTTTGAAAACCAGGGCATACAATAGAAACCTGTACGTGAATTATTCTGTAACGGGTTCTGAAAAAATTGGAGACAGGCTCTTCAGATTTTGCGTAGTCTCCGGGTTTCTTTTGGCTGCTTTACTCATAAAACTTCAAAACCGGAGAGGACAGCCATGAGCAGAAAAAGTCACTTCTATATTATTGCAGTTTTTTTGATTGCTTCTTACATGATCACAGGTATTATGCCTGCTGAAGCAAATGAAGATGATTGGAGCAGCTTGACCGTTACCCTCGGAAATGAAAATCCGATAATAAGCATAGTTTCTGTTGATGAATACACTCTTGAAGCACTGAAGTTTGATAGTTATGGCATGGTCTGGCTTCGGATATCGAAAAACGGCTTGACCCTCGGAGATACTGTCCTGGAAAATAATAGTTCAAGCTGGTGTTATATGGACAACGACAACATACGGCTTAAGGCTTGCAACGTCACTAATAGGGAAAATCTTCCTATGTTTTCTAATCTTTGCTCACCTGAAGCAGAAATTGTTTTTGAAACAAAAAAATCTGCAGAAGAAAAACCTGCTGAAGATACCGTAAGTCTGGATCTTGATTTTGAGGCTGACAAAGATGAGTACCTGCTTGGTGACGAAGTAACTGTTGATACGGAGCTTAGAAACACAGGGAATATTAAAGCAGACAAAATAAAATTTGATGTGGATCCTGATGGGCTTCTGGTTCATAAGGGAGTTCCTGAAAACATAACGATTGATAAAGGCTCAACAAAGTCTTTTGAACTTCAGTTGAGATTTCCAGAAAAAATAAAAGAGAGTTATAATATAACTGCAAATGTTAGTTGGGACGATAATTCAGGTAAGCATTTCCTCTCCAAAGTTGTAGAAATTAAAGTTAGTGAACCTCTGAAAATCTATAAATACACGGGGTCCGAAGTTTTTACAGGAACTCCTGCATATGTTACGCTTTCCGTTAAAAATATTCAGGATAGGTCGGTAAATGTCTCATTAATTGACCTGTTGCCAGCAACATTTACAATGATTAACAGTTCCGAACCGATTGCAAGTGTCCCTGGTATGGATAACTCATCGTATTTGAGCCAGGACTTTGTGCTGGCCCCGGAAGAAATGAAGACGTTTTCTTACTCCGTCAAATCCGAAAAACTTGGAGTACACAGAGTACCGCAAACCCATGCATATGCAGATTTATGCGGTCAATTATATAGTGAATGTTCCGACTCCGAAAACACAATCAAGGTATGTGAAAATATTTCATACAAAGAGTATGAACGTAAAACTCAGGTAGAAAAAATACCTCCAGTAGAAACAAAACTGCACGTTGATCTGGTACCGGCATAACCTTTGCGATTTTCAGGCTTTTTTATAACTTGAGAGTGCGAAGAGATTCATGAGTACTTCGCTTTAGCAGTTATTTTCACAGTTTGTCTGACAATTCTATTTCAGGGAAAAAATTGACAAAGAAGTTGACAAAAAGAAAGTTGGATGAATTGTTATCTGACAGATCATTTCTCAATTTCATTGCTGACTATACTAAAGATTACTATATTTTTGCACGACATTTGAAAGACAAGTTTAAGCTTTCTTGCAAATCTGGAAATTTCGAGTCTCTTATCCTTTTTAACTTTCCCTGCAAGTTTCCAGTTATATGTTTTATCTAAACATCCATCTTCTCATTAGCAGCTCTGCAAACACAAGGATACATTTGTAAGGGGTACATCAAATCCAGGTAAAATACTGAACTTTTCTTCATAACTTCTAATTTTGGCCAAAGCAGAAGGATTTTTTTTCAACTGATTTTTTTTGATCATTCTCAACTGATCTTTTTTGATCATTCTCAACTGATCCTTTTTTAATTATTCTCAACTGATCTTTTTTTGATCATTCTCAACTGATCTTTTTTTGATCATTCTCAACTGATCCTTTTTTGATCATTCTCAACTGATCCTTTTTTGATCATATCGCCAAGACTTTAGTAGTACCGTCAATACTTCTGGTTGCATTATCGAAAATCCCGACTCCGATTACTTGCAAATTTTCAGCATATTCTTTCAGTTTCTCACATATATGGGTGATATTCTGCGTGAAATTAAACACAACATTGATATTTTTTACCAAAAATTGTTGTAAGATCTCTTTGACTTTTATTTCAGTTAAAGGATTTGTGAAATTCTTCTTTTGAGCATAATCTTTTAGTTTCTCATCTATATGAGTAACATTTTGCGTAAAATTAAGCCTGTTATCGATGTTTTTTTCTACAGACCGTTTTAAGGCCTCTTTGACTTCTATTTTATTTAAAGGGTTTGAGGAGTTTTCTGTTCCTTTAGAAGAATTACTATCAGAGGAGACTACTTCAGAAGAACTATCACCAGAAGACATTCCTTTAGAGGAGTTACTTTCAGAAGAAACTCTTTCAGAAGAACTGTCTTCTAAAGTCGAGAGCTCAACATAAACAGGGATTATAATTCCTGCCCCAACAATTCTTCCTGGTACGGTACATGGGATATTTATTTTACATTTAACGTCTGTTTCTGCGGAATCAGGAACTTTGAGCGTGACTTTAACTTCTTTAACCTCTCCTGCTTTCAGGTCAAAAGAAGATGGAGAAAAAGTAAACCAGTTTTGATAAGCACTTTCATTAACAAAAACATTATATTTTGCAGTTTCATTTCCTGTATTTATCACGTATAGTGGTTGCTCTGAGGACGTTCCAGGAGCAAGTTTAAAACTCATATTTCCTGGGCTCACGCCAACACCCATTCCGTATACTGAAGCTGCTTGCAGTGAGATTATAAGAGGGACAATTAATATCAGAATTTTTATTTTCATTTACAAACCTCATAATTTCCCAGTACAAATTTATGCATAATTCAAGTATTATTTTTTATTGTGTATCTCATTTCATTTTTGTGCTTAGATATGGCTCAGTATTCTGTAATGGATTCAAGAGAATTCTCTGCAAGATTTATGACCTTTGATTTCAAATTATCAAGATTTTCAAAAATAGCGCTATTTTCCCCTGAAAAAATATCCTGTAGAATTAGTCTCCCTAACTCGTCATCCTGTCCGGACTTTAAGTTCAGGATCATAGAACCTGTAGAATAAGTAACTGAAACTGCAAGTTCGTCACAGTCACCATCTGTAACTCCGAGGATCGGGATTCCAAACCTGGAAAATATACTTCCTGCAATTTCGGTTGTGTCATCTCCAATGGTAATTGCAAAATCCGCTCCTTCAATCATCTCGATTGAACGTTCTGCGCAGTGGTCTATAAGGATGACCTTAACTCTATTTTCGGGAACCGTTTCCGTAAAAGAGCTTTTTGTTAAAGTAGCAGTTTTTGCTACCAATTCTTTTTCATCTTTAAAAAAACTTTGAGCTTCGGAGTTTTTCCGTGGAGTGCCGGTTTTTACCCAGGATCTGGAAAGGTCTATTGGTACTCTTTCTTCATGCTTATGAAGAATGTCAATACCCTGCTCTTTTATAATTCCTCCTTCCATTGAGGTCAGAAAACCATCTTCGGATATGAGTGCGATCTCAGAAGAAGTAGCTTTTCCAATAATGATTCCTTCAACCAGTATGTATGCTCCTGGAAAGGCTGATACTCTTCTCAAAATCCGCCTTCCATGGTTAGTGATTTCGATCGTGTTAATTGGAAGTGGCGGCTGGGAGATTTTTAAGTTAAGCAGTTTGGAGAATTCTTCAACGTGGAGTTCAGCAGCTTGATTCCATGGGATGAGTTCGCCATCGGGACAACCTGGTCTTTCGATCTGTATAAGAGGCTTTTCTTCAGGATTTTCTATATGTGAGACTACGATCCTTCCGAAAGTTCGTCCTGTTTTTAGCTCTCTACCATGGTTCAGAAGGCATACAAGGTCATTTGATCTAAATAGAGTCTCAATACAGGCACTTGGACTCAGAAACTGGTTAATTTCAATCAAGTCATCCAGGCCGGCATCAATAACTGCAACTTTTCCCATTGTACCGCATAGGCAGGCGTCGACGAGATTTTCCCTGGAGAGCAGTGTAAGAATATTTTTAATAACCTGAGGGGAATCCATAAGCTGGACATTATGAACCACAATTCCAATCTTCATAAATACAAGTCATATATTCAAACTAATTATACTCATCGAATTATTTCGTACTATTAGTTTTACATTTTTTCATAATATTTCGTTGTATTAACTTTTAAATTACTAAAATAAGCTTGGAAATACTTTATGGTTAAGCCTCTACTTAAGATTTGTACTGCCTTATGACCTCTTTTTTTGGCTATTTAAATGTAAATGACATTTTAAATTCAAGATTTCTCTTTAATAATTAGTTGTGAAAAATCAAAAAAGATATATATTCATAATTTATGTTAATTAATCTAAAATAAGTATTATTTAATCTTTAGTCCATAATGTTTTTCTTTAATTAATTTTACGTTACTGTAATTTTAATACTTTGTTATGGCTACGTTTTGGTCTTATCCCTGCCCCATTACAGTAATGAAAATGGAAATAAGGACTGTTGAGCAATGTTTAAAGAAGAATTTTCAATGGCAATAAGGCAGCTGCGTCTTAAAAAACTCCGAAGCCTGCTGATCCTCCTTGGAATCGCAATTGGAGTAGCATCTGTAGTAGCCGTCGTCTCTTTCGGAGAAGGTCTCCGTATCAATGCGGTAGAAGAGGTCCAGAAGTCCCGGGATCTGACCCTGATTGATGTTTCTCCAGGTTTAAAGGATGATGGACTCACTCTTATAAGTGAGTCAAAAGTGGAAGAACTAAAAGAGTATGGAAAGCTTGTTTGTCCCTATGTAAAGGATGCCTATGTTAGCCCTTCAGGGAGCTATTTTGACTTATTTGGTGTTCAGGAAGATTACAGCACTGCAAATGAGCTTGAGCTTGCCGGAGGGGGCTGGTTCGATAGTGGACAGAACCAGATTGTGTTTGGAAGTGATCTATGGGGAAAACTGGAAAAATTGGACGGAGCCAAAATAGGGACACCGATAACAGCTAAGCTTCGCCTTTATGAAGATGACGGAAGACCAGTCGATAAGGAAGTAAGTTTTATTCCAGTAGGTTATCTAAAGCCAACCGGAAACGAAATCGACAATGAAGCTTTTATGAGGCTTGAACCTGCAAAGGAACTCAGCCAAAAGGATTATTATGACGGGGCTCTGGTTAAAGTGGAAAGTTCCTCTCTTGTTACCGATACAAGAAGACAGATCGAAAAACTTGGACTTGCTACCTCAAGTGCCCAGGACGAAATTGATTCCGTTAACCGGATAATGAATGGGGTGACTCTTGTCCTTGTCTTTTTTTCAAGTATTACCCTGCTTGTAGGTGGACTAATGGTGATCAACACTATGGTCGTCTCGGTCTACGAACGAACCAGGGAGATAGGGATCTCAAAAGCTCTTGGAGCTTCGGAATCTGACATCCTGCGAATGTTTTTAGCCGAATGTCTGTTTATCGGAGCACTTGGAGGGATTTTTGGAGATCTTTTTGGTGTTCTTCTCTCAACGATCATAGATAGAGTGGGGAGGCCACTGTTGATATCACGGCTTGGAATAGAAAATATTGGCCATCTGACTGCCTTAAACCCCAAGATTCTTGTAGCCGGTTTTGTAATTTCCTTATTTGTGTCCGTGCTTTCAGGGATTTATCCTGCCTGGAGGGCCGCAAAAATGGACCCTATCAAGGCTCTGAGGCATCTTTGAATGGATACTTAACTTGTTCTGGAGATGGTTTGTTTGGACACTGGGAAGAAAATCTTCATAGTAGGGCTGCTCGGAACTGTACTTTTGCTTCTTTTTTTCTTCTCTGGAAATAGAGGTTGGCAGGGAGACGGTATTCCTCCGTATACGATTGCAGAAGGAGTTGTCAGAGGAGAAGTCTATGTTGACGGAGGACACGGCTATACTGGAGAAAACCCTTATCTCCAGTATTTCAAACTGCCCTCCGGGGACATCAAATACGCTAGACTTTACGTACCTGTCTGGAATTCTAAAAGTGGGAACAGTATCCGTGTAACGGTCAACGGAAAGGATCTTACAATAAGGCAAGAGCCGGATTATGTTTCGGCCTGGGGAGTCGGACTCTATTGTTTAGAAACTAACAATTCTCTCCATTCCGGAATGAATGAGGTTTCGATCTCGCCTGAAATTCCGGGAGGTGGACCTTATGGCACTACCCTGGTAGCTGTTTGTGAGAACAGGTCCATGTCTCCGGTCAAGTTCTGGATCAACGAGGGTAACTATGCTCTTGCGTATACAAATAATAAAGATAATGTAACGAGCACCTTTGAAGGCACGTCCCCTGGGAAAAATTCAAGCCTCTACACAATGGTTGTGGCAGGCACTGAAGGAGAAAAAGATGAACTGTACTTCGATTCTATGAATATTGGAAGCGATATTTTCAGGTCTGCTCAGGGAAAGTACTTTGACCTTTTTTCAACTTCAGTCTCACCGCAGAGTACGGAAAGTTCTCTTTGCTTTGAGAGGGGAGATGAAGGCTATTTGCATCCCTGTGTTGCAGTCCTTGTTTCTGAATCGGGATCAAATGACGAGTATCTAAAATTGCATGAGCAAAAAAATGCAGAAGGTGAACAGGTACCTCTTCCAGTAATAATTGTCTGTCTTCTGGCTTGCCTTGCTATTGCCATAAGGTTTAGGAAGAGATAAGGTTGTACATAAGAGGTCTTCTAACATTGATTCAAAAAAGAAAAAATATTCTTTGATTGAAAAGTATGCATTCCTCTTACTGTATAGCTTACTGTATAGAATAGATAACTGGACTTAATCTGATTAAGATCAATTCTAACAAAAATTAATTCTGATGAAAATTTATCCTTATGAAAATTTATCCTTATGAAAATTTATCCTTATGAAAATTTACCCTTATGAAAATTAATCCCGAAGAAAATTAGTTCTGAAAAAAAATCAATCCTGATGAAATGAGGTAATATATGAAATACGGACTGATTCTCGTAGCAGTGCTTGCACTGATCCTGTCTGTTTATTTTGCTCCTGGAGTCACCATATCAGGGGCAGTTTCCAGCTCATCGACCTCCCTCCTTGGGTGTAGTCTGGAGGTCCCAATGGACAAGAATCAAGCTTCCAATGTCCTTGTAGCGGGACAAACATGGGAGAGGGCCAGAGTAAATATTCAGAATCTCGGAAGTGAACCCTTACATAATGTAACCGTACTAATTGAAGTTCCACAAGATCTGGAAATCAAAGCCTCTTCTCAGTTATATTCCATAACAAAGGAAGGACAGAACCTTAAGGCTGAAATAGGAGATCTGTCTCCAGGACAAAGCGCAGGTCTCCTTCTTGATGTAAAACCACCTGCCTCTATTAAGTTTAAAAAAGAGGTCCCTTTAAAAATTCATATGGTCTACCCTGGTGGTGAGCAGCAAAGTGAACAAACTATAAGTATTGTACCACCACCTTCCTGGCTGACTTATTTTACCATTCTGGCAAGCCTCCTGCTCTTTGCTGGCATTCTGGTGGCTGTAAAACATTTTGGAGTTCTCAAACTCTTTTCAACTGTTGACCTTATAACAATAGCACTTCTTGCAGCCATTATTGCCGTAGTTTTTCGGTACGTAAGTAAACTCATCAATCTGGGCTGGTTTGACGGGCTGGTTATTGCAATTCCCACAGTCATCCTGATGGTGGTAGCCCTGCAGCTGGTCCGAAAGCCCGGAACTGCAACTTTACTTTTTGCCTGTGTCCTGCTAATAAGTGTTGTTGTTTGGGGTTCCCAGATAATGTGGCTGGGCTTTTACCTGGCCGAGGGAGTTGTGGTTGACGTCCTTGTCTTCTTATTCGGGATGGATTACGCAGACAGGCGACTGACAGCTGCGGTCTACGGCATATCAAGAGGTATGGTTTCAACCCTTGTGTTCTATATGCTCTATGCCCCGGTTGAGTGGAAAATCTCATATGCACCCTGGTATATAGGAGTCCAACTTGCACTTGCATGTGCAGGAGGGTTAATAGGAGGGCTGCTTGGTTACGATACGGCTGTAAAAATGAGCGGGGCAAGGCTTTAAAGAATATGCAGATTTTGTAAATTACAAAGCAAGTAAATAGTAAAGCAAGTAAATAGTAAAGCAAGTAAATAGTAAAGCAAGTAAATAGTAAAGCAAGTAAATATAGAAAATTTTACTTTTTATCTGTATTTCAGTCCGTAAACCCATCTACCGTTCTAGAAAAGCCTGAAAAAAGTTTAATTGGGGAAAAGGACCAGAAATTTTTTTGGCCTGACCCTTCACCCTAATATTCCGCACATATGTATCTTAGAGTTTGGCTTCTTACTACCGTTTTTGTGAGATGAGTTTTCGAACCGGTACAATATTGGGAAACGGTTTTATTTTGTGGACTTGCGGAATACACGCTACACCTAAAGTTCTTCACCTGGTCATGCTTACAGGTAAAGAATCTTTAAGAGTCGTATGTTTAAGTAACTAATTTAGGAGGCGTTTCTGTTTTTTGTGTCCTTTGAATAGACACATATATGTATGACAAGCTTATATTTAACATTTTCCTTCATTATAATAACATCAGGTGTTATTATAATAAAAAATTATGTTATTTATAAAGGGGTAAATGCCAGAATAATGCCCAGGCAAAAATCATAACATTCTTATATCTGAATTGCGCGCTCATCTTTTATATAATACTTCCCATCTCTTTTATAAAATTTGATATATTCTTATTAAAATTAATATTGTCAATAATCTGTGGATTCAATATGGGAAGGCCGTAAGATCTTTTCATAAATTTATATTTAGACTCCACAGGTTTATAATTGGACATCAGACCTTTCTATAGACATGATACTTTTGAACTTAATCGAAAACAGTCACCACAGTGATTAATTTATAGCAAGATTAGATCTAAAAATTCCATTACATATTACATTAGTTCTTATTATGCACATTAAGTAGGACTAATTTGAATACAAGTAACACAAATGGAAAATATTTAAATAAATGATGTCATTAAAAAATATACTGCCGGAAAAAAGTTGATAGGCAAGAAAGAGTAAACAGCTCAGGAAAGTGAAACTTACTGACTTGCTGCTTGCTGACTTATTGATTTGCCTTAAGACCCCTCTATAACCAAAAATATGCTACTTCACATTCGAGAAAACGAGGATGTGGAGATATATTCCGGCTATCAATCACCTGGATAAGGTGACTGGGTCATATGACATAAAGACTCTGAACAGAAGGTGAAGAAGCCTACGTTCAGATTCTTCATTGTCAATTTTGAATGCTCTGTGCACGCCTACTGCACAGTATCGCTCGACGTATTTTCCAAAAAACGTTGAGGATGACCGAAATAGGATAAAAGAGAATCTATTCTCGGATTTCTGTTGTATTATCCATACTATATAAATTTATTGGATAATATCTCTCGGTGGCTCCCCAAAAACCTCGAGGATGACCGAAATAAGTAGGGATCTTACAAAAGTGGAACAGAGTTGATAGGTCGTAAAAAG
>NZ_LMVP01000033.1 GCF_002287235.1 Methanosarcina spelaei | reverse complement strand
TCACTGATTAGTTTTGGAAAGGTTTTTAAAACCAAATCTAGTACAACCTTCCTGCTCAAGGTAGTGATGAAATCAATAGTCAAAAAAGGTAAGGTAAAGGTTACTTTCATTTCTTTGTGCCTGTTATTCGAAGAATTTCATATTTGCTTTGGTACTGAGTCCGTTTTTAAAAATTTTGATATTAAAAGATTATTTGCTAATTAAATCATAAAACCCAAAATTTTAAATTTTTCTATTGCTGTTGACAGTTAACAGCAATATTTTAACTGAAAAAATTGCTATATTTAGTTTTCAGACGTGAAATGTCGACCTGTCGAATATAAAGATCTTTTCGTTTTGTCCAATCACAAAAGAAGATAGGCTAGCATCTGATCTGTGTGGCACAGGCCCTGGTAGAGGGAAATTTACTAGGGGAAGGCCAGATTCACCTGATAAATTATTACCTATACATGCAGAATCATCTGTAGAAAATCAGATCAGGATCTACCGGAGAGCAAGCAAGAAAATGAAGTAATTTTCTCCATAAATCCAATTTCCCAGGGAATTTTACTAGTCTGTCCCTTATTCCCTCCATATTATAGCAAAAATGTAGTGGTTTACGGGAAAACGACTGTATTTTTCTTGAGCCGGTACTACTCTTAATTTTCAGCATTATTTATAATCCTCAAGCTTTCTTGAGGATTGGAAATTGGGGAATTTTAATCCGGCTAAAATGGGGAATTATTCACCGGCCTTGACATTAGTATAATCTCTGTATTTTGTTCACATATTTGTGAATATCATAACTAAAAATTGGATTCAAAAATCACATTTTATACATAGGCTTTATTACTACAAAACTTAAGTATTTGTTCAATTCTGCAATAAGGATAATTGAGCTCAATATTACAGACCGGGTGTTATTTTTTAGGATTTGGTACAAATGAATATTAACCATGAAAAATTAAAATATTTTCTTACAGAAGATGCCTTTATTATATCAAACCATGCAAGAGTTCGCATGTTTCAGAGGAATATTTCAACTGATAACATAAAAGAGGTTATAGTTTATGGGCAAATAATTGAGGATTATCCAGAAGACGAACCATGTCCATCAGCTTTGTTTTTTGCATATTCTGAAGGTAGACCCTGTCATGTTGTGGTAGCAGAATGTGAGGATCATGCAAGAATTATTACAGTATATATTCCGGAAAATAATAAATGGATAGACTACATATTTAGGAGAGATCAAAGATGAAACCTGACAGATGCAGTTTTTGTAAAGGTAGACTTATTGAAGGTAAGACAGAATTTGTGGCAAAAATCGGAGAGCAGATTATTGCCATTAAAGATGTTTCTGCCTATATATGTGAAAACTGCGGAGAAGCATATTATACTCCAGAAGTTTCAAGGAAAATAGATATAGTTATGAAGAAATTTCATGAGTCCAAATTACTCTTGCATCCAGTGGCTGCCGGAGAACTAAGTTTTGATGAGATTTTAGCGTGATTTTGTATGTTTACACGCTATCAGCTCATGAAATTTAATTATTTATCTTGGCTCTTCGTTTTTTTATGTGGACATTCTCATAATATTCTCATAAAAACCAATTCGGTCTTGAATTGAAAATTATCTTATCCATAAGGAATGGCGAAGAACCTTATTTTTTAGTCTCTAGAATCTCGAGTATCACAAGAATTTCATCTTTTAAAGCAGGAATATCGACTTTAACAGTATGACGAATCTTCCAAATTAATTCCAAAATAATGATGAATCAATCGATCCCTCATCCCAGCAATGTCCCTCCAGGGAATTTGAGGATACTTTTCGCGGAGATCTTTGGATAAGTTTTTAGTGGCTTCACCTATAATCTCAATTTGCCTGATAGTCCCATCTTGAACTAGATTGCTAAACGAAAAATCTTCTTTTTCCATACCTCTAGTATATTCTTCAATACGTTCAACTGAATCGAGGATGTGGCTAAGGTAAATCGAGTCATTTTTTCTCATGCAGAGATCACTTTTGCTTCTTTTTTACTTCCTTCAATAAGGTATGGACTTATCGACCCTTCGGTTAGTAAATCGACTTTTACTTCCAGAAACTCCGATAGCTCTCTCTCAATCCTAGCCATAGTGAGCAGACCTTTCGTTTCGGAAAGCTCTACAAGAACGTCGAGATCACTTTTTGGTCTTTCTTCTCCTCTTGCATAAGAGCCAAAAATAGCCACTTTTGTTGCTCCTTCTTTCTTAAGGAATGAAGATATTTTTTCGAATAATTCTTTATTTTGGGAAGCATTCTCCATATCAGCATAATTTAGTATGTTACAATTTAAACACACCCTGATGAAAGAGAGCCACTTGCTATCATAGTTGATAAATTCAAATGAAAAAAAGAACAGCCGAAGCTGTCAACTTTAAAAACGAATCTTTAAAATCAGTCCGATAAGTCCAAACAGTGAACTCATCATTACGGTCATCGTGCGGCGATCTCCTTCAACTATAAGGGTGAACCCTTCTGATAGTTTTTTATAGTTTATGCTCAGTATTTCCATTGGTATCAGTTTTGATATTTCGTTGGTTTTGTTCGGTGGACACTGCGATGGGGATTGTCGTGTCTTCCGAACTATTCTTGAATCCGTTTTTACATTTTTAACAAGTGTTTTAAAGTATATAAAACTTTTCTTTGAATGAGGGCTTCCGTTATCGAATAATTTATTAATTTATTAATTTATTAATTTATTAATTTATTAATCTATTAATGTATTAATTTTTAATTCGGTAACGAGAGACATAGTTGTCAAATTTCTTTTGAGATTTATCTGAAAACTCCCTCCACGCCCGCATGCTGCAAAGCAGCAGATATCGGGCGGCCGCTGGCAAAAAAGAAGAAAAAAAGAATCGACCACTACTATAAGTTTTCCGGTTTTTAAAAAAATGTTCTCAAATTAGTAACTAAAACAGCCAAAATGTAGGGGTTCATCGTAAAATTATGTATTTCTCAACCTCACGGAAAATCTGTTTTCGTTACAAAAACAATTATGTATTTTTGCCCAATCACAAAAGAAGGTAAGTGAGCATCTGGTCTGTGTGGCAAACGCTCTGGTAGAAGAAAATCTACTAAAGCAGGCCAGATCCGCTTGATAAACTATTCCTCTGCACGCAGAATAATTCTGTAAAAAATCAGATCAGGAGCTAACAGAGAGCAGGCAAGAAAATGTAGTAATTTTCAGGTAAAATACTGACATCTGCAAGCACTTTCATTGGTTGTGCATATTATTCAAAGAATACCTGTTCGTTTAGGTCGATATAATCTATGGAGGCTAGATAACTTTCATTATATTCTAAAGCCCTTATAGGAATTCAATCTTCATGGCCTATGCAGCATTTCCCAAAAAACACTCAAACTTTCTTATGAATTACTCAACCTTACATAACTCACATTTGAGCCCATTATAGAAATTCTGAATCCAATATGCATAGTGGGAAATATTAATACCAGTTTCCTCATACAACTTCACATAATCTCTAGAAATATCCAATTCTCCAGCGTTGTATGCGTAACATGCAATTCTTATAAATGCAGGAGTTACTACTGGATGGCCAGAAAGTCTTTTAGTTTCATATATTGCTAATTTAGTAAACTTCCACATTTCTTCATATTTCTTCTGAAACAGAGCTTCATCACAAATGTCTAATCCAATATTAAAAGCTTCAATAAAATTTCCGTGTTTTGAGTATGTATCTTTTATATCCTTAAGCACTCTGAGGACTTCATCTTTGTCATAATCACTGTTACATTTATTTGCTCGTACTATGTTCCACATAGTCATACACCTCTCAGAAACGCAACACTCGGGAATTTTAAAGAAATATTCTTTCAATTCAGGGAGAAGGATTCCAATATTTTCCTTATTTGTATTATACATATCTATATGAGTACCCAATAATCCTGTTTCTTTCAAAGCTTGCAGAACACAGTGTATTTCTATGTAGCAATTGAATTTTTCCACTTGTGAAAAATTTGAATACTCAATATATTGAGATTCTATCTTGTCTAGAACCGCTGAATATAATAACTCATTATTCCATCTAATTCTCAACTGGTATATATCAGATACAAGCTGCTCTTTTCGTGACATCATTGAATACGTCTTTTCCTCTGATTTCTCTAATGTCTTAGACAAATTGTACTTCTCACCTTTTTGTCTGTAGTATTCTATGAGAAAATTATAGTATTCCATTAAATCATTTAGATTTTTGGAATCGATAAAGGATTGATACTGTTGAATATATTTGCTTTCGTCCTCTAGTTTATGATCCAAAACAAGTGATCCAATAACATTTTGATATGCAATGTGGATTGATGTTCTATTTCTCGAATTCTTTATTGCCTGAAGTTGTTTTTGATAATAATAAAAAGAATCTGTATAATTCTTTTCAAACCTTCGAATTCTTCCCATGTTATTCAGTGCAACTTGACAATATACATCGGTATCATCTGTACAGGCGTTAATAGCATTTTTAAGAAGCTCTGATGATTTCTGGAGGTCTCCTTCAAACTCTGCAGATAATGCCTTAATGAGATATACTTGAAGCAAGTATTTTCCCGAAGGTTTATATATATTATAAAGATGTTCCACAGTTTGTTTTGCCCTATCATAATCCCCTAGCTGTGAATAATAATTTGCTTTAATTAGTTCAAAACGTAGATTTTCATTCTTATTAAGTTTTTTTGTATCAATCTTTGAGAGAATTTTGATTGAATTGCACATGTTACCTTTTGCAGCAGCTGTTTCTGCTTTTTTAAGAGAATATGAATATTTTTCCATGGAATCTAATGAACACAATTTATAATAGCACAGCATTTGTTCTGCTTTTTCGGGCTCATTAGCCATGAGAATATTAGAAACTTTACGATCAATTAAAGAACATGGCCATACAAGATTACTGCAAGAATAATAGAGCACTGGTGCAAGGATTAAAAATAATACTACTAAAAGATAAAGCGTTAGCCCATTAAGCAAACCAATATTCCACAGTGCTATTATAGAAAAGCCAAATATACTCCATAGAAAAAATTTTGATTTGACATAAGGTAACCTTACGTATTTCCATTCGAACATTACTGTAACTATAAAAAGACAATAGTATATAAGTAACGAGAACCGGTCTCCATTTTCAAAAGCCTGTTTAGTTTCATTGAACGATGGAAGCAAATCTACCATTTCTCTCTATTCCTTCAGCCACTTCTTTATATTGTTCTAATTAATCTACTGTATGCTATCTGTCTTCATTTATATTACCATTTAATTAAGTATATTATAAATATTTTTAGTATTTTGTAATATATGTTTTGCATATCTCCTTTTTATAGAGTCTTTATATTATTACTTACTCAATTTTAGCAACATCCTTGAAACCTATTTTGTTAAATCATTAATTCTATATGCTATAGTAATTTACAAGTTTTGACCGATTACCGTCATAGTTGAAGCAAAAAAGCATAAGAAGCGCAGCGATAAGACTGAAAGCATTTACGAAAGAGATGATTTTATCATAAATGATTTTCAGGTCACTTCATTTAATTTCATTTATAGTACCATTTTAGATACCATCAAGTAAGACAACCTATAGAATATTATTACAGAAAAAATACTCGATACCAGGAAGAGAGAAAAAGTTCAAACCATCCTACTAATTGGATATGCAGCAAGAATTTCTTCATAATATATAATGTCTTTTTTTACAGCTTCTAATAAAATTTTAATATTATCTATATTAGTAGCTGTAATTTTTGATGCACCTGTCAACTGCCGAACCAGTTCTTTTGTAGTTTCATCTTTTGCGAGATGATCGTATCGTCTGATTTCTTGAAGCCGGAAAATTATATCGTTATGCTTACTTTCTATATTAACGGAGCTCTCAATAATTTGTTCAATTGGTTTATAAAAACATTCTAGTCGTTTTTCAATATTTCTTCTATTTGTTTCTGTCACTGTTGCTGCAACTGAAAATACAAAGGAAATGGAGGAAATGATAAATGCCTCAAATGCGAAGGTATAGCTGATATCAAAACCATTTATCATTAGCCAGATCCCCCCGATGATTCCGATAGCCCCGAATAAACGTATACGTTTGAATGCGAGAGCTATCAAGCTATATTTAGATATCATATTTTTAACATAGCTTTTAAACTTTTTAAATTTTTTTAAATAAGCAACCGTCTTATTGGAAAAATTTTGAATGCCCAAGATTAATTAGTCTAGTCTTTACTGCAATCTTTCCGAGTAAGCAGAACTGCTCTGGCATGAGTACTATCTCTCCAGTAGGTTTCACTATCAGCTTCTGTAGATTGTCTTCTACTCAATGAGCAAATGCGCACCGTAATAAAGCATGGTGGGTATTTTGGTAATATCCATTTACTTCCTAGTTTTTTTCAAAAATGGCAGAACAGGCAGAATATATTGGGGATGAGAACCAATCCCATCCCCATATTCAGTGTATCCAACACAATAGTTTTCGATGACGAAAAGAGGAGTTTTAGGCGTAAGGGTTCCGTAACCCCTTGTTGACGCCGAAGGTCTTGCGCTCCTCAACTGTCTTCTGGTTCTTGTCGATCTTCTCTTTTGCGAGCTTCCTGAGGAGATCGAGACCGGGTTTGACTTCCTCAATGGGTTTTGTCTCGAACAGGCCTGCTGCGACTGCTTTGGACCAGATTTCGTTTCCTACTTTGGTACGGATGAAAACCGTAGACCAGCCGTCCGGGCTTCCTACCGAACCGGTTGAGATGTCTGCGAGGTTAGAGACATAGTCAAGGCAGACATGGCAGCCTGGCTGCTCGTATTTATGGGTCTCCTTGAGAGGGACGGTAGCAACGTTTCCGCGTTCGGTGTAGACCCAGAACTTGCCTTTTGTGATTTCCATCTTCTTCACGGAGCCAAGGCTCTGAGCTGCGTGGTCCTCGACAATGCTCTGCATGGACTTGTAAGGGAAGTTTTCCATACAGAAGAGCCCTACTGTAAAGGCGACCTTGCCTGGGACATCCCGCATGTTGATAGGATAGAGCTGAGCCTTCCTTACTGCCTGCATCTGGCAGCAGACGCCTGTGATCCCGACCTTATCGAGGCCAAAGGACCTGGTTGCTTCCTTGAGCCAGGAGATCTGGGGGCTGATGCTGTATCTTGTTCCTCTTGCTTTGAGGATGTCCTCACGGGTCATAGCGACTTCAGGCTTTGGCTGCCAGGGTTTATCGCCTTCGCCTGCCACAATGGTTCCGTCGATGATTCCCTCTTCAAGGGCATAGACCATGAGGGTGGTTGCGATTCCGCCGTCCTGAGCTTTCTTGAGGATCTCTTTGTCCGTGCTCCGTGCCGAGACACATGTAACATATTTGCCGAGATATGGGTCCTCAATCATTACTCTCACCTTCCTTAAGCGCGTCTGCAATTATCTCGTTGATGCTCTCGAATTCGGGAATCACGTCCAGGTTGAAGAAAGACCTCGGACAGGCGCCATAGCAGGAACCGCACTTAATACAGAGGTCACGTTCACCCTGAGGTTTTCCGAACTCAAGGGTGATAGCTCTTACTGGACAGGATGCAGCACAGGTGCCACAGCCCATGCAGAGTCCCTGGTTGATTACGTCGTCCATCAGGTCACAGAAACATCCTGTTGTGCCGCGCTTCGCAAGGTCCATAAGGGGCTTTAAGTACTTGCCTGCAAGAGCCTTCTGGTCTTCATTCCCTTCAAAGAGCAGGTACGCCATGACAGCGACGTTCCTTATAAGTTCCGGGCTCGGTGGGCATCCTGGAATGTAAACATCCACATCGATGAGATCACCGATAGGGAGGAAAGACTCATGCTGGGGCTGGTTGTGCTGCCCGCCGCGGCTGAACCGGGTAATGTTCCCGTAGCATGCGCAGGAACCGAGGGCCACCACGATCTTGGACTTCTTCCGCGTTTCCTTGATGTCCTCCACTGATTCATGGTCCTGGATACAGACCGATCCCTCAACGAGCGCCACGTCCATCTCCGGAATATGCCGAACGTCAGCAAGCGTGAGGCAGTAGACGAGGTCGGCGTAGTCGTCCAGGATCTTAATGAGTCCCAAGTTATTGTCGGCAATGGACACGAGGCAGCCGGTACAGCCGCTCATGTGTACATGTCCGAGCTTGATCTTATTTGTCACTGGTTTTTTCTCCTTTGTAGCTTCCGCCTTTTTCTCCATCGCAACCTGAGCGGGCTTGGTTTCCACGCCCATGATTTTCTTGACGGAGTTAAGCAGTCCCATAGTTTACTCCGATTTCCTTCAGAATCTCGGATACAGCATCTGGAATGGCTCTCTGTACCTCATCTGTAATCCCGATGACCATTTCGGGGGCAGGAACGTACTTCTTCTGGCATGCAAGAACCCGAATCCGGATATCGTCCTTAATATACCGGAGCGGCTCGGTCAGATCCCAGGAGTGAGCGTCCCGATAGCTTCCCACAGGAAGCTCATCAACAGAGAGCCACCTGAGCTCGCCGGGTTCCCCTCCAAAGTCCGCTATGTCCACAATGATAAGAGTCTTTGTTGATTCGGGATTAAGGAGAGTAAAGATAAAGTGGGGGCCTCCGAGCCCCGCATCAACAACAGTGACATTCTCAGGGAGTTTGAGGTCCTTGAGTCTCTCCACTACAGCTGGCCCAAATCCATCATCCGCATAGAGCGGGTTGCCACAGCCTGCCACCACGATCTCGGAGTACAGCGTTTCCATTCCCTTCACCACTGCATGAGCTTCTGGGCGACTATCTTTTCCTCCTCGTTCACCACAATCATGTGGGTTGCACACGAGACACACGGGTCATAGGCCCTAACGACCATCTCAGCAATCTGCCAGGGTGCTCCGGTCAGAGCGCGGCTGCAGGTAGGGAAGTTCCAGGTAGTAGGCACAAGCATTTCGTACCACAGAACCTTCCCGTCCTTAACCCTTGCCAGGTGGATATTGGTTCCACGCGGGGCCTCGTTCGCAGCCCAACCCATGGATCCGTCTCCCAGGGGAATGTGGTCGGCAAGGACCTTGCCTGAGGTATCCAGGTTGTCAAGGCACTTGAGTATGGTGTAACAGCAGTCAGGATACTCCATCTGTCTGGCGATATGCTGAGCGAAGGTACCCTTCTCGTCGAAGTTCTTAAATGCGGCAAGCCTTGCCCTGGGACCGACCTCAACCGGTTGGCCGTCGTAAGTAGGAACACCTGTGCAGGCTTCCATCTGGGGGTTGGCCTTAGTGCCGACTTTTGTAGTGCCTCCGAGTGGGTAGCTAGGATCCTCAAGATCGATAGTTACCTCGCCCATGTACCAGTCCCATGGACGAGTCTCTTTCCACCGAGCAAAATCCCATGTGGGATTTTCGTCCAGACTGGATGAGCCGTACATCGGAGATGTGGCCATAACCCCCTGATTGTGGTATCCTAGTTTCTTGGGAAGTGGGATCTGCTTGCCTGCGACCTCGACGAACTCCCTGTTCTGCATGTTCCTGATGACATCAAGCATAAACTCCATCTGCTCATGGGCAAGGACAAGGCATTCTTTCGCCAGATCAGCCATCTTCTGCTTTGCACGGGGGCTCACATTGTGATACATCCCGCCGATTCTCGGGTTGGAGGGGTGAATTGCCTCGCCGCCTGCTATGGCTCCAATGGTCTGTCCGATCTCGCGGATGCGGACGATCCTTGCCATAACGCTCCTGGCAGGCTGTTCGTTAGCGAACAGGTTGAACTTCTTCTCCGTCCCAGGGATGTAAAAATCCGGGAGAATCAGGATGTTGTGCAGGGCGATGCTGTGAAGGCGGTTCGCTGCATGGAGAATGGTCCGCAGGAGCTTTGCATCCGTGGGAATCTCGCAGCCGATCGAAGCCTCCATGGCCTCGGTGCTTGCCAGAGTGTGAGCAATAGGACAGATACCGCAGACCCGAGAAGCGATCTTCGGGACCTGCTCCATTGTCTTACCTATGGCGAGCTTCTCAATACCCCTGACCGGGGTGATAGAGAGCCAGTCTCCTCGCTCAACAATACCCTGATCATCTACCTTCAGGGTGAGCTTGGAGTGACCTTCAAGTCTTGTGGTTGGAGAGATTTCTACAACTTTCGTCAATGGTATGCCTCGTTTTCGATTGGTTGTTATTTAGGCTGTACCGTGGTTAAGGCACTCTCTGTGCGATTATTCTAAGATAGTTACTCGTACAAAGTACGTTAACCTCTTGATTTCTCCAGCGCGTAGTACCTTAGTAAAATATTTGATTTATAATGATAAATGGTTGAAAACGCGATGTTACATAAATCCTTCTATCAATATAAAGAAGGTCAATAAAATTATAAATATATTTTTTACAATTTATAAATAAAATTTTATATTAAATGCAACTATTTTTACAAAAAAGAAAACATTGAAATTATCAAACATAAGTATAGTATAAAAAATCATAGTTATTTTTTATGAGTCGTTTTTTTGTTTTAATGAGTGGTAGATGTGAATTTTTAAGTAAATAGTGGAATGTATTTTGAGAATCTTGTCTTTATATGTAACAGATACTTCATCACATTTTAACTTTTGTCTTTGTATTATTTTTTAGTTTGAAGCGCTATTTTCTTTTAGAGTATGAATCCGGTCTTGTATCTGTCGTCATATTTATATAGTTTGTTTTAATGCAACCCTACTGATTTTAATATTTAATACAGTGGATTTAATAGTATAATCCCCTTTGTAATACTTATATGCCGAGTTCTACTGGATTGACGTTGTTCCGTCTCCCAAAGTTCATTTCATGAAATGGAGAAAAAAGAAAAACGGTGAAAGTTCTGATAACTTCATATTCTTAAATTCCCAAATAATAAGTTCCCTACTCCCTTTTGGTTTGACTTTTTTATTGTTTTTTCAACTTAAAGTGTTTATTTGTTTTCAGGTCGTGGGTTTGAATCATTGAAAACCGAAATTGAGAGAATCTCTGATTAGATTCATCAAATGAATGGTATGCACTCGTTTTTTCAGAATTGATCTATAATTCAGGGACACGACCTGTTTTCAGAGTTTATACACAGTCTTGTATTCGTTGTCACTTTTATGTAATTTGTTTTTATTTCAGTACCGCTGCCTGCATCACTGGTCACTGTAAGTGTAACCTTATATTTTCCTTCATGTAAATACCGATGTTCTGACTCTGCTGAATTGAAGTTTTTCCGTCTCCAAAATTCCGTTTCATGTGGTAGGAACTCCTGTGTTTTTGTCAGTAAATCTACCACTAATGGAGATTTTCCAGAGATAAGAGTTGCAGAGAATTAAGCAACTGGTTTTGTTACAACTTTTATATAGTCTGTTTTTGTTACCGTGTTATGTCCTGCAGCATTCTTCACTGCTAAGTTAACAGTATATATTCCTGCCTTCGAATACTTATGAATCGGACTCTGGAGGAATGACTTTGATCCATCTCCAAAGTCCCAGATCCAACCAGCAAGTACTCCTGTGCTTGTGTCAGTAAAGGCAACATCTAATGGCGCTTTTCCTGAGGTAGGTTTCGCAGAGAAGTTTGCAACCGGTTTTGTTACCACTTTTATATAATCTGTTTTTATTGTCGTACTATTACCTTCGGCATTTGTTGCTGTAAGTGACACTGTGTAATTTCCCAGGTTTGAATACTTATACGTTGGATTCTGGACTGTTGAAGTTTTTCCGTCTCCGAAACTCCATTTCCACTTAGTCGGCGAACCTGCACTTTTGTCGATAAATGCAACTTTCAAGGGTGCTTTTCCTGATGTTGGAGAAGCTGAAAAAGCAGTAACAGGGATTAATGATTTTTCAGTAACAGTTATTGTAGCTGACTTTAAATCTATACCATTCTCATTGCTTGCTGTCAGGTTAACAGTATAAATTCCTGGATCTGAATATTCATGAACTGGATTTCTTTCTGTCGAGTTACTTTTATCTCCAAAGTCCCAGTTTACAGAAGTTGAATTGGTAGACAGATCAGTAAACTGAACGGTTAAAGGAGAATAACCTTCACTGACGTTGGTAACGAAATTTGCTATAGGAAGTACTGGGACTGATGCTGGAACATGACCTATAAACTGCCCAAAAGCCATAGGAGTAGACCCTACATCAACCGTGGCTTTTACATGATTTGTTGCTGTGGCAATCACAGAAACATTGTCACTGTCATAGTTCGCCACATATACCTTTGTTCCATCTGGGGTGATTGTGATTCCATAAGGAAAATTTCCTACAGGCACTGTGGCGATAACCTTGTTTGTGGCTGTGGCAATCACAGAGACAGTGTTGTTATAGGGCATCGTCACATATACCTTCGTTCCATCCGGGCTAACTGCAGCTCCAAAAGGATTAGCTCCTACAGGCACTGTGGATGTAACAGTATTTGTATCTGTGTCAATTGCAGAAACAGTGCCACTACCCTCACTTGTCACATATACTTTCTTACCATCAGATGTGATTGTAACTCCCCAAGGAAATGTTCCTACATTCGTTACTGTAGCTGTGACAGTTTTTGTTGCTGCGTCAATTACAGAGACATTGTTACTACCTCCGTTCGCTACGTATACTTTTTTTCCATCCGGAGTGACTACAATTCCATGAGGATAAATTCCTACAGGCACTATGTATGTAAGCGTGTTTGTGATTGTGTCAATTACAGAGACTTTATTGCTGTATAAGTCCGTTACATATGCCTCCTTTCCATCCGGAGTTATTGCGATTCCACGAGGACTGGTTCCGACATTCACTATGGCAATAACCTTGTTTGCTGCTGTGTCAATTACAGAAACAGTTTTACTGCCAGAGTTTGTCACATACACCTTTGTTCCATCTGGAGTGACTGCAACTCCCTGAGGTAAGCTTCCTACATTTACCGTGGCTGTAACTGTGTCTGTGGCAGTGTCAATTACAGAGACCGTGCCTTCAGTGTACTGTTCATAAGAAAGTAATTCTGATTAGTAATATACGCATATGGCGCTGCACCTGCTATACTCACTAGCATTAAAAGTGCCAATACCATTATTCCTAAAATGAAGGTATAACCTCTTCTTGCTTTATCACGTTTCATTTCCTTCATCTCAAACCTCAGTAAATTAGTTTTAAATTTATAATGAAAAAGAATTGAAAACATGATATTAAATAAGATTTTTCTTTATAAAGAAGAAGTTTAAAATAAAAAAGTATTTTATTTTATTTTATTTTATTTTTGTGTATTATTTATAAATTATTATTAGTCCACTCTGCGACAGAAAAATTATCGAAATTAATTATAGGCGACTCAGTTCCAAAATCTAGTGATGAAAGTAAGTGTAACATCACTATATAAATTTATAATTCTATAACTATGTAATGATGTTACGGCAAAAACAATGGTAATTATAAATCTTACTCTTAATAACTTATCGGAACTCCCTGCTCTCTCATACCTTTTTGATAGTTATAGCAATGATTACGAATATACCACAAGAGGAATTTTTCGTAGAAAAATTCCTCCAGCCTGCCCTATTTGCAGTGCTCCTATGGTTCATAACGGCTATAATCTATACATCAAAAAAGGTCTTGGAAAAATCAGCATTGGTCGATACAAATGCCAAAATTGTGGTAGTACAGACGAAGAAGATCATAGTTTTTGGGAAGGTCTGAAAACTTTACTTTTTGATTCATTTAATAATTTTTTCCAGGTGCTCAGATACCATAAAGTTTCTTATGATGGAATTTCTGATATAATGAGCTTCATATTTCCAAGATCAAGAAGCACTATTTTTAGAACATTCAACAAAGAAATGGAACAGGAAAATGTTCCAATTTTAGAAAATGTACATATGGTGCACTATGACGAACAGCATCCAAAAGAGGGACGTTGTCAGAAATACCGTTTAACATTACTGGATGCAAAAACTCAAAGAACAATAGCAGATGAACTTTTTGAGGATAAAAGTTCAGAAACCATCAAAACGTTTCTACGAAAAAATCTAGATACATCAGAACCTGTGTTTATTGTTACGGATTTTGATAAGAGATACCCAGATATTTTAAAGGAAGTTTTTGGGGATAAGTTAGTGCATCAATACTGTTTGATGCACTTAAACAAGCTTATAGTTAGCGATTTTCCGAAGAAAACAACAATTGAACAGGAACTATTAAAATACAGGTTATTGAATATATTTTACAATCGTGAAAATGAGATTAAATTCCTGGAAAAAATTCTATCTGAAGAACTTAACGTAATTATGAATGAAGAAAAGCATCAAGAATGGAGTATAAAGGCAAAAAAGGAATTTAACCGATTTAGATATAAATTGAAGCTAGAAA
>NZ_LMVP01000032.1 GCF_002287235.1 Methanosarcina spelaei | reverse complement strand
TTGATGATCAGTATAAAAAGAGAGCTGAATGTGAAAAGATACATGGACATATTAAAGGTACAGTAAAGTTCGATATCAGAAGAGTAGGAAACCAGAGTAGAAAACTCTACTCTCTCTTGAGTTTCATAGCATATCAACTACTGGTATTCACAGAAATGCAAAACAAGGTTGGAGATAAGAATTCATTTGGGAGATACTTTTAAAGAAGTAGGTATCAAATTAGATTAGAGATTTTAAAAGCTAATTTGAGATCCTCATTTATAAGATATAAATATAAATATAAATATAAATATGATTATAAACAACTATCTATTTATTTACTTATTATATTTGATATTTTAACAGGATCAGTCATGTTATGTATCTAAACCGGATATATGTCAGGATGGCAGAGTGGCTATGCTTCCGGCTGCAACCCGGAATTATGTGAGTTCGATTCTCACTCCTGACTTTAAGAATACAGATTCATTAGGCATACAATATATGCGGCCATTTTTCTTATAGATGTAGGAATATCGATTTTCCTACCTTTTCAGACTTGTTTCCTGAAGTCTTTGGTACTTGCTTAAGCCTTTAACCTGCTTAAGCCTTTAGTACTTGCTTGAAGTCTTTGGTACTTGCTAGATACATGAACTATAAGCAACTCTTTGGTGTTTATTGCTATAATTTACCGTAAAAGCAGCTAAGAAGACTCCTACAAATCCATTGCTTTTCCTAAAACAACTGACTGCATTCTAATCCAATTACAGAAGAGGCAGGCATCTGGTTTGGGCATATAGGGTGAGCAAGGTCACGAACGGCAAGCCAAAAAATCCCGCCTGACAAACTATTAGTCCTACATGCAGTTAATTCTACAAGGAAAACAAATAAGAAGTTGCCAGAGACCAGAAGTGAAGGAAAACAGGTTCGAAGAAAGAATAACCTCCAGGAGATTCTTCTATTGGATAGAATATTGATAGATAATACCCAACTTTTCTCCAATTCCAGCACCAGTAAGATCATAAATTACATTAAAGAAGTCATATCAAAAATACTTTTAAACGAAATATAATTTAATGAACTTTATAAGATATTATGTAACTTATTAGATATTATGTAACTTATAAGATATTTAACTTATAAGATGTTATGTAACCATGCACGATTTTCTGTTCTTACATTAAGTCTCCCCTGGGGAAAAGTGAGGTTGTTTATCTAACTTCAGGACAATTACTGGCTTGAGCAAGATGTCTTCAGTAGATCAAATTCCAATCGGTAAGTTTTCTTTCATGACCCGCCTCTCGCAAAAAGCACTCAGGCTCTATGACCGGAAAGGGCTGCTTGTTCCGGAAGCAAAGGACCCTTTTACGGGATACAGGTACTATACCGTTTCCCAGCTGGAGAAGGGAATGAAAATCAAAACCCTGTGCTTCCTCGGATTTTCCCTGGAAGAAATTTCCCTGTTTCTTGATGCGGAAAACACAGGAGACCTTGAGTATATAGAAGCAGGTTTCAGGAAGAAACTTGAGCAAACCCGGCTGGAAATCGGACAGCTGCAAAGGATCGAAGGGATCTTGCAGGGCGCCTGCAAACACAATGGAAAAGTTATGGAGTTATTCAAAATGTCTATTACAGAACCCATTATAAAAGAAGTACCCGAGATGCGAGTAATAAGCAAACGTGAAGAAGGAACTTTTGTAGTAACTATTGGAAAACTTATCGGTGAGATCTGCTCATGCGTTAAGAGTCCTGAAAACCAGCGAAATCATGTAAAGGTTACGGGCCCTATTATGTTTCTCTACCATGGTGAAGAATACAAAGAAACTGAAGCTGACATCGAGATTGCTCTGCCGGTCTCTGGCAGGATTTCAGTAGAAGATTCCAAAATGGAAATAAAAACCCTACCTGCTATAAAAGCCATCTCAGCTATCTATCGCGGACCATATCCTGGAGTCGAAGCCGGTTTCAGCCAGATTTTCTCGTATGCCAGGGAAAAGAACCTGGAAACCCTGAGCCCGAGCAGGGAATTGTATTTCAATGACCCTGCAGAAGTTCCTGAAGAAGAACTTATGACTGAAATTCAGGTACCGATAAAGGAAAAGTAATCATTAAAATGGGCGATTAATATACTTGTTAGATAATAAATAGATTATTAATAGATTATTAATAGCCTTTGTATTTTAAATAGTCTTTTAATAGTCTTTTAATAATCTGTTTAGTACTCCGGAATTCCGGAGTAATTACTCTTTTTTTCCAGAAAGATGACTGTATTATATGCGGGAGGTTCGGGCCGAATTCTCTTATATTCCCTGTACCCTTCAGGCAAATCAAGCAGAAAGTCCCGGTTTAAAAGTTTCATTAAGCCTTTTTCGTAGACCCGGTGAGAAATTCTGCAGCCTGCCGGCATTACTGTCAGTAAATAATCGAGAATTTCTTTTTTAGGTTCAGCCTGAGCAGCTATTACAAGAGCCCTTATCCTTGTATCAGGGTCAAGAAAATCTATTGGGTTCATAGAGTAATGGGTCCCGTTGAGTATAGTGATCTCTTTAGAAAGCCCGAGCTTATCAAGCAATTCCGTTGAAAGCTTTGCCCTTTCAGGGTTCTGCTCTATCCCTGTGCCTTTTACCCCATAATATTTAAAGAAAACGATAAGCGTAAGGGGAAGGGGTCCGCTCCCGAGGAAAAAAATTCTGTCTCCGGCTTTTAGCCCGAAACCCTCGTATTCTGTCCGGACCAGCTTGAGGTAATTTTTGTAAAAGGGAAATTCCTCAAGGACGTCCCAGGGAGATTGGCTCGCAAGAACTTCCTTTGCATATCCGGTTTCCAGCTTCACAGTATATAAATTCCTGAACCGGTTCAGGTTAACGAAAATTGGTTCCAGCTCCTGTTTATTCAGGAGAATAGAAACTACACAACTATCCAGATCCTGGGTAATTAAAGCATCCAGCTTCAGAAACAGTTTTTTGGATTTGTCCGAAGAGCTGGAAAGGATCTCTTCATCAGAGAGTTTCCTTATGTCCTTATACAAATCAAGTATTTCTTTGAGAACAACCTCTGAAAGCTCCGAACTCTCACCAATCGCACTAACCATACCAATCCCCAAGAGTATTATGGTGCGCCTGAATATATTTCTATTGAGAATTTCCCAAACATGAAACTCAAAAGGCTGAGACTTAAATAATTATTCTGGCAGTAAAAGTATCTGAACAAAACGAAAAATATAGAAACCCATATAGAAATCAGGAGTCCGGCTTCACTTGAAAATCTGCTTCAGGTCTTCCATCCCGAGAGAAAAATCAAACTCCTTTAATCGATAAAACTTCTTGGCCCTAAGATCATCATCTTCAAGTCTGAGGTCACTTTCAACAAATCCGGCTTTCTCCAGGCGTTTTAAATGCAAGTTTACTACCTGCCTTGAGAGGTTCAGGTCCTTAGCGAGTTCGTATACATACCTCTCCCTTTCAGCCAGCATGTAAAGCAGTTTAAGCCTTACGGGATGAGAGAGTGCCTCGCCAATATCCACTATTTGTTGAAGTGATTTTGCCATCTTGAATGTCCTCGCATACTTTTGGTTGCACCTGGCCTGGATGATTTTCAGAGCCTGTATAGACATAAAGCTTTAGATTTCTTCCAACTTGGATTTTATATCTTCTACTGTTTTTTTGATTTCTTCGATATCTCTTTCCATTTTAATAATTCGCTCATTATCCCTCGGAGCTGTGTACCCGGATCTGTTCAGCAGCACTACCGCCACACCCACTATAAGAAGAATGATTAGAAGATTCAGGAGAAATCCCCAGAAGGAACCAGTTATGCCATATCCCATGCCGTTCAAGCTTTCCACCTCGAAAATAACAAATATTCTTAAGATTATCGGCTTTTCTTATTCAACCGACTTTATTTCTCAGATATTGCTGCCATAAATATAAAAGAATATCCGGCAAAATGTACGCAAATGTAAGAATTTATTAGAGACTTTGGTAAAAGGGTAATAAACGTATCCTCTTCAAATTGTATGGGTAAAAGTAAATTTCATGTATTTGTTGAAATATTAAATATCTAATTAAGTTTGAGAAACAGCTTCAACCGATGCACTCAACTTTATAACTGTACGATGAATTTGTGGAATATTTTTTGAGTTGGAAAAATTCTCCATCGAATTTGAAGAGGATACTAGTAAACTGAAGAATTAACCTGTAGATTGAAGAATTAACCTGTAACTTAAAGAATTAATCCATAAATGAAAATTAACCTGAGAAAATAAATAAAAGAAGAATGCTAGGAAATGGATTCAATACTCAAAAAAATATTGAAACGCTATTGCTATCAACAGGCATATGTTCTGCAATAGCCCTGACCTCTCCCATATCTGCTGCCTGTCTGTGCTCCTGTGCAAACAGGATAATCGGTAAATACTTCACCGCTGACGGCATCAATTCTTGCCTGCCTGTAAACCCCGTCCTCATCCTGATAGGAAACAATCCACCAGCGACGCATCTGAGATATGTCCTCTTTGGAAACGTTGCTGTCGATTTTTGTTTTTGCGATTTCGAGTGCTTCATCTACGGTCTTGACTTCGAGTTCCGAAGTATTACTTGAATTGAAGTAAGGGCAATTGGAGAAGTTCCCGTAACATGAGCCAGAGTCCATGTGTCTTGCAGCCCACCTGTGCATTGATCCAAAACCGTAATTCGTCCCTGCGTTATCCGAAGCAACCGCACTGACCACCGCTGCTCCGGAAATCCCTATAAACAGTATTCCCAGGATAATTGCTATAATCGCTTTTCTCATTTTTACACCTTCACGCATATTTTTCTTTTGTTTGTAACCTACAATTAACCGTAAATATCTGATCTACAACATATGTAGTGTATTCGCTACATATGTGATTAGATATAAAGACATATAACTTTTGGCATATACTGTTTGTTTTCACGAAAAGTCAGCGGTACTTCTTATTAATCCATTATATAAGTAGTGAGATCCAGCAAAAAAGTGAATAAACAGATGAATGAACAGATGAATGAACAGATGAATGAACAGATAAATGAAAAGATTGAGGTAAGTAAAACTAGTATCTGAAGAATGATGGATAAAAGTAGAAGACTCTACTCTCTTTAAGTTTCATAACATGTCATTAAAGTTGGAGATAAGAATCTTTTTGGAAATTATTTCAAAAAAGGGTACAAAACTTATTTATAAATTTTAAAAGTTTTGAGATTGCCCTTGAACAAACCTCAAGTACCTTGCAGTTAAAAGAGGCTTTTCTATAATTAAAACTCTCATTAAAAATCTCAGGAAGTGAGTTCACCATCACTTAACTTCACAACCTTATCTGCAACTCTGGCCATTTCAGGGGAGTGGGTTGCAACGACAAAACTAATCTTCTGTTCTCTATTTATATCTTTCATGAGATTTGTGATTTTTTTCCCAGTAACCGAATCAAGGTTTCCGGTAGGCTCGTCGGCCAGAATAAGCCTGGGGTTATTTGCAAGAGCCCTGGCTATGGCCACTCTTTGCTGTTCTCCTCCAGATAACTCCGAGGGCAGGTGAGACATTCTATCTCCAAGTTCAACCAGGTCAAGAAGTTCAGTTGCTCTCTGTTTTTGTTGGGAACGGTTGATCCGATTAAAATGCATCGGATAGCAGACATTTTCAAGGGCGTTCATTGTAGATATTAAATTGAAAGCCTGGAATACAAAACCTATCGTCTGTCTGTGTAGTCGGACAAGGTGAGAAGAGTTTCTGTAGTCAACTTCGGTACCTTCTATAAAAACACTGCCAGAAGTAGGCTGGTCAAGGCAGCCGATAATATTAAGTAAAGTAGACTTGCCGGATCCGGAAGCGCCCATAAAGGAAACAAATTCCCCTTCTTCAATTTCCACATTTACTCCCCTGAGAGCCTCTACACGCATTCCGGAATCAAAAGTATAAAACTTTGACAGGTCTCTGGTTTCAACAATATTCATTTATTATCCCTTTCCTAAAAGACATTAGCTACTCATCTTTTCAGAGGATTCGGACTCTTTAAACTTAAGCACAAGTATCGCATTTGTTGCCAGAAGATAATCTCCTTTGTCCTGAATGATAGCAAAATTCTCAGCCGGTTCTAGATAATCTGCTACCGGCTTCTCATCAAGAGCTACCTGGACAGTCTCATTTGTCTGGTATGCATTCTCCCAGCTTTTACCACTTCCGAACAGAAGCTGGATAATATCTCCAAGGACCGGAATACTACTGGTCTTCTCATTAAAAAAAAGCTTATTCCTGGCTTCTCTGCCCGAACTGTATCCTCCTGAAGGTGAAACAGTTATCAAGCGTGCATCCGTAACATTATCGAGGTTAATATCACCTTTAAAATAAGTAGTTGTTGTTGCTACTTCCGGAGTAATTCCATAATCAGCATACAGCATATCACAACCTTCACCAATCCAGTACTCGATAATCGGTGATTCCGGGTCCTCGTAGACGAGGAGAAGCCCGATACCCTGTACGCAAAAGGTACTTCCGTTTTTGTCCGTATTTGCCAGTGAAATGGAATAACTTCCGGGTTTGGAAATCTTCCCGCTAAGGTCACATGTGTTCATCCCCGAGAAATAATCATACCTTGACACAAATCCCTTGGTATCCGTATACATGTGCCCTTCAGGCAGGGGTACAGTAGTTCCTGAGCTTGTAAGGGAAGCATTGAATTGCGGATATATGCCTTCCAGATCTTTTTTGCTCCAGACCCAGTAAACGTAAGCTTTTGCAACCTTAATAGAACTCCCTGCAGGAGGATTAACACTAAAGTTAACCATATAACTTTTGTTGTATGTAAGCTCACCACTATATTTACTATCTCCGAGAGAAAAATCAAGGCCTCCATGGTGCTCATCATGGATGACGGTCTGCAAGGGTTTATCTCCGGCATACGAGGCTGAAGCTGGGACTATGAGCAGCAGGAGATTAAGCAAAATTGCAACTGACTTCAAATTCATTATTATCCTCATCCGACTCAACAATATGGTTATGCTCGTCGACTTTCGCTCTTAAGGTGTGCTCCCCACCCACGGTTTCAACCCGTATATCGTTCACGATTGTTTTTTGGCCTGCAATTTCCGGGATATTCAATACAGTGGCACTTTTTCCATCAAGAGAGATATTTACATGGAAGTTCCGAGCTGAAGCTTCTCCGTTATTAATAATCTTTACCGGGATAGAGTAGGCAGTTTTCTCCGCTACATGGGATTCCTCAATACAGCCACTTAAAGCCAGTATTATAAGTACCGCAAGTAAAAGTAGTAGATATGGTTTTTTTCTCCTAAAGCCTAAAATAGAGAGGAAAGAAAGAAAAACTATAGAGGAAGATGCGACTTCTTTCTGTGCCTCTATTTTTACAGGATCTCCAAGGGAAACCGAAAGTTCTGGCTTTGACTTGACACTTATATTTAGTGCACAAACATTATTTTTCTTGTCTGACTCTTGTATACTGTTTTCCGGGTTTAAAGAGAGTTCAAGCAGGTGCTTTCCTTTGATTGCAGACCATGAAAAAGAAGAACTATACACTCCGGAAGCTTCCATATGGACTGGGAAAGTTGAAACCTCACTTCCATCTACCTTGAAGCTCATAGTGCAGTTCTGATCATAAATTCTCCCAGGATTGTTTATTGTGAAAGAGATTTTTGCCGGCATTCCATCAACCAGCTCTTCTTCAGAGATATTCATCTCAGGATAAAGGTCTGGAAGAACAGATGCCTTATCCTTTGAGCTCAAAACCAGGGCTGCAAGTACGGGGTGCAGGTAGTCCTCTCCTTCCTTGTCATCAATATCCCCATCCCCATTCAGGTCAATTCCCCTCACAAAGGTTGCTGAGTTATTATCCTGCAAATAATCAAGCACATCAAAACTTTCTATATCAAAATATCTGGAAGGAGAACCTTCATTTCCGGATGCATCATTACTTGTCTCATCAGCAATGTCTCTAACTTTTTCTCCATACTTTTCAGAGAGGTTTTTGGGTGAGGTTCCAAGCATCTTTCCATTAAATTCAAGATAATCAGGCAGGCCCTTTGATCCTGTAAGGTATACTACTGAAAGATTTGCAGTATCCTTGTTATTCAAAGCCTGTCCGCAGCTGAAATTAACATTTGCTCTGTCATTAGAATTTGCCAGGGTACCGCTCCAGCCTTTCCCGTGAAGATTTACGTTTCCGCTCAGGAGCTGGTAGGAAACTTCAGGTGCTTTTTCGTTCTCACATCCCACGGCAAGCACTGCACCATATACCCTTCCATCCAGCTTGTTTCCTGGCTCTCCCTTGCTCGTAAGGATGTTCACAATATTTTCACCATTTTTTGTAACATTGCTCACATCATAAGAAACCCAGTAAACTCCATGGCCTGCACAGTATACGTTTTTGCTTTCATCATTAACACCAGCAAGCGGTAACTGCTCAAGCTTTTGCCCGTTAAACTCAGGCCGGAGCCATCCTTCGTAATTTTCCGTGCCTCCCCAAACTCCAACATACAGGCGAGCCCAGCGGACAGTACCATCCGGAACGTTAAAGTTTTGGGAATAGGGAGGAAATGTAAGTCCATGCCCTCCGTCTATGTATACTTCTCCTCGGAAAGTACCCTGAGCATCCGGAGTTAGAGGTATACCTTCAAAAGAGTAGCTGGCTCCTGAAAGAGGAATTGAAATTAGCAATGAGAGCAAAAAGACAAACAATATAACTATTTTCGTAATTCCTGTTTTCATATCCGCTCACTTTCACACCAGAGTAAAGTCTCAACTTTGAGAGAAGCCTGGTAAGTTTCTGATTTCATTTTTGGGTAGATTTCTTTAAGTTCGTAGAATTAATATGACAAGTTCGTAGAATTAATATGACAAATTTGTCTCATAATTGAATATTTACAAAAACTTAAAGATTATTAAATATTACTACTTTTCTATTTTGTATGAATAATTATAATAATAGATAATTTTAATAAAGATTATTATAATCAATATTTACATTCAAACTTAACCTGCATAGATGGCTAAATTTTCAACAATAAATACACTTTATTTTGATAAATTGATCGTTTTAATACTATAAAAGATAAATTGAAATCAATTTTGAAGTTTTTTAATGTTTAAAGGATCAATAATCTTTTTTTTGAAGTTTTAAACTTTAATTTTAGTTTTGGCATAAAATCATAATAACTTAAAAATAGTACTAATTGTTGCCATATTAACATATTGATTAATGATTTTTTAACAAAAATTATATACTCAAAGTTATTAGCTATCTACTAAGTCATAATATTAAGAACATGGGAAGAATTAAACGGTGTTTCGTTTTAAATAATATTTAACTCTAAACGAGATTCCATTTTAAACAATGTTTCATTTTAAACAATCTTCCATGCATTCGAATCGACGTCTATATTTTGAAGAATGCCTTACAATCCCGTTTTGAAATAGTCCAATGGAACCTCAAACTTGGAGTAAACTTATGATAAGGAGGATATGGATTCAGATTTTACTCTAGCCCATGATAGAAACAGTAGATGAGCAGGATCTATGTGAAACTGAAATGAAAGATAGCTAAGAAAGGAAGATGAAAATGCAGAATAGCAGAAATAATGGCAAATTTTGCAGGTGGAAAGATAGGATATGAAGACTAGAGGAGTAGAACAAAAAGGAAATCAAAGAGGAAATCAAAAAGGAGATCAAAAAGGAAATCAAAAAGGAAATCAAAAAAGAGATCAAAAAGGAAATCAAAAAAGAGATCAAAAAGGAGATCAAAAGAAGATATATAAAATGAGGAAAATTTGGGGAATAAATGAAGATCATAAGGCAAATAGCGAACATAAAATAAGAATAATAAGACTCAGCCAGGAAGGAAATAAATTTAACCGGCTGGTAAGGTTACTTTGCGTGATAGCAGGACTATGTTGTTTGCTTTCCATGCCTGCCCTGGCCCAGACCCCCGAGAAAAACGGATACATAGCAGACAAGCCACTTGAAACATACATACATGACTCGATTAACGGAGGTCTCTATTATAGTGTTGGAAGCAGTTATTACAGTGGGAAGGTCTATCCCGGAGACGTATACTCCGTAACACATAATATCGATCTTCCCGAAGGATCGACAGTAAAATTCGCAAGGCTTTATAATTACTGGACCTGGAGTGCCGAAGGTGTCACTGGCAGGTACCCTGAGATGAAAGTGAGATTTAACGGAAAAGAACTTACACCTGAAAAAGAATACAGTGACAGGAAAGGCTGGGGCATCTATGATTATCCTACAGGCACCTGGGCTTATAACATAACTGATCTTGTAAACGGTTCGGGTACTTGTAGCACTGAGATTGAAAACACAGGCCCTGATGCATCTTTTGTTTGTATTGACGGTGTAGGTTTGCTAATAGTTTATACGGACCCTAAAGGAAAAGACATCGAGTACTGGATCAATGAAGGAGCTGACGAACTCAATTCTCAGGTGGATGAGAACGGCAACCCGCTTTATTATGCGACCTCTAATGAGACAATGTGTGAAATGCTCAAGCCTACCTTGCAGCTCCCTGTCCGCAGTGCAACCCTCTGGACGATTGCTCAATCCGGAAACTGGAATGATAACGCTCTCCTGATAAACGATCAAAAATTTCCCGGGATTACCGATGGAGAACCTTATCCTGACCTTGATACCGATATGAGGGATATCACAAGCTACCTGAAATCTGGAGAAAATAGCATCCTTTTCCAGGCCATAGGAGACTATGTGGTACCTTCAGGGGCCTTCTTAGTGATTGAAAAAGATCCACAGGCAGAAGAAGCAACCCAGGCTTCTGAAGAAAGTTCCGGAAAATCGGATGAAACCGGCAAAACTCAGGAGACTTCCGGAAATGAAGCGAGCAAGACCCCAGGATTTGGATTTGATTATGCCCTTGTCTTTTTAACCGTAGGTAAACTGGTTGCAGGGCATAGACAGAAAAAGGGTTGAAAGAGACTGTGCTCCCTATTCTTCAGGTATTCTTCATCAAACAGGTACGGTACCCCCGAAACCAATGTAGCTCAGATAAAGTCCACCTGACGTTAAAAGGATTGTATATATCAAGAAGATGTAATCATTCCTTTTTAATTTGAGTTCGTTTACATAGGTCCTGTGCCTGTTTGCTCGAAAGCCTCGTGTATCGGCAGCAATGGCAAGTTTTCTTCCTGCCCGGAGTATATTAACTACAAGAGGAACAAGGATATATTTCAGGGCTTTTGCTTTTCTGCGGATGTCACCTTTAAGCTCAAGCCCTCTTGCTTGCATTGCGTTCAGGATTATGCCGCTTTCTTCGAGCATTGTAGGAGCAAAGCTGACCGCAGAGGATACCATAAATGCAATTTCATATGGAATACCTATTCTATAACTTTTCCCTGCGATCCGAATTTCGAAAAAGCGAACAAATGCGTTGATAAGCATTCCGGGATGAGTTGTGGCAATAACAAGCATAGCAGCACTTAGAGAAGCCATAACGCGGAAAGACTGATATAGTCCATAGACGGCTCCGTCTGCATAGAAATAGATTCCTCCTGTAAGAGGTCCCACTAATGGGAAAGACGATGGAACGAGAGTAAACAACGGATCTTTAGCCCAATAATAAAAAAGAGCCTGCGATATTGTAAAACTCAATAGAACACTCATGAAGATAATAATTATTGCCTTTATCCTGCTTTTTGAGGGTTTTAACACGAACCAGAAAGGTAAAGTTGATATGAATAATATTGCCAATAGATCCGGAGTCCCGAACACAACACTTAGCACCGATATTCCAAAGAGCCAGAATAATTTAACTCTCGGGTCAAGCCTGTGAAGCAGGCTATCTTTTTGTTCATAGCGAAAAAGACTTTTCAAACATGGATCCTCCATGAAAATTATTCACACAAAAATAAATTATAATTAAACTATTTCTTACTTTCTATAATAAATTTAAGCTTAATGGTATAATCAAGAGGCAGATCGTATGGATTCCTTACCTGAAAAAGTTTCAGTTGGCTTGGGAACTGCACATATCAAGCTTGAAAACCTCACATACAGCTACCCTCACTCAGATTCCCAGGTACTTTCGGACGTAAATCTTGAACTTAAAAAAGGGGAATTTGTGCTACTTGTGGGTCCCAGCGGTTGTGGGAAAAGTACTCTTGTCCGCTGCTTTAACAGGCTGATTCCAGAAATATCAGGAGGAAGTTTTTCCGGGCGTGTTTTACTTCAGGGAAAAGATCTTAAAAATGAAAAAATCAGGAAGCTGGCTCTTGAAGTTGGAATGGTGTTCCAGAACCCGGAAACCCAATTGTTTTGTATGACAGTAGCTGAAGATATTTCTTTTGGGCCTGAAAATTTGGGCTTACCCAGAACTGAGGTACTATCCCGCGTAGAAAAAGCTCTTAAAGCAGTTAGACTGGAGAAACTTAGTAATCACTTCATTTTCACACTCTCAGGGGGAGAAAAACAGAGGACTGCAATAGGAGGAAACCTAGCAATGGAGCCTGATATCCTGGTTCTTGATGAACCGACATCGGATCTTGACCCTACAGGCACTCAGGAGGTTCTTGAGCTACTAAAAAGACTAAATGAGGAAAAGCAAACAACCCTTATTCTAATAGAACACAAACTCGACTCAGTTTTCGAAATAGCAGACCGTATGCTTGTTATGGACAAAGGCAGATTTATCTTTGATGGAAAACCTTTCGAAATCCTGTGCCGTGAAGAAGAAACACTTAAAAAACTCGGAATTCATCCCCCTCAACTTACTGAAGTTGCTCATCTGCTGGGAATGGACTCTGAAGCTTCAATAGTTCCATCCTATGAAAACGTTCTGAATCGACTTGCTAAACTCCTGCAAATACCTGCAAGCCAATTTGAAAGCCAGATAGAGCAAATACATGAAACTTCCAGTTGTTCTATCGAAACTTCCAGTTCCATTGAAACTTCCAGTTCTGTTGAAACTTTCAGTTCTATTGAAACTTTCAGTTCTCTTTTACCCTCAGAGGAAAATTTACCCTTTGTACGAATAGAGAACCTCTGCTACAGGTTTGAAGATGGTCCGGAAATCCTCAAAGATATTAATCTGGATATCAAAAATGGAGAGTTTCTTGCTCTTCTTGGACACAACGGAGCTGGAAAGACAACTCTGGCAGGCCACTTAATAGGATTTTGCAGACCTTCCAGTGGAAGAATCCTTCTTAATGGAAAAGATATAGAGAGGTATTCGACAGCTCAGTTATCAAAAAAAGTTGGGTATCTTTTCCAGAATCCAGATTCGCAGATATTTATGGATAGTGTAATTAAAGAAGTTCGTTTTGGACTCGAGAACATTGGTATTCCCAAAGAGAGAATTGAAAAACTGGTAAATGAATCCCTGGAAACGATGGAACTTTCGTCTTATAAAAATAGGCACCCCCATTCTCTCTCAAGAGGGCAACGACAGCGCCTGGCAGTAGCTTCCATTCTTGCCCTCGAGCCGGACCTTCTTGTCCTGGACGAACCTACAACAGGGCAGGACAGAGGACACATACTTAAGTTCCTTGATAAGATCAAGGAACTGAAAAAACTTGGGAAAACGGTTATTCTCATAACACATGACATGGAGCTTGTAGCCGAGTATGCTGAAAGGATTGTAGTGATGAAGCAGGGGAGAGTCCTGCTGGACGGACCAACAGCAAAAGTATTCTTAAGCGCGGATAAACTGAATGAGGCTGGAATCATCCCTCCCCTCCTTTCAAGGCTTTGCTTTGACCTTCAAAAACAGGGAATTAATGTTCCTCCAATATTAACAGTCTCCGAATTGAAATCTTTCCTCCGGGATCATTGTCCGGAGTTGCGAGATTGAAAAAGCGAAATCAAGGAAACAATTCGTACAAAAGTAAAAAGAAAGAAGGAAAAAGAAAAGAATGTAAATAGAGTTGATCAATTACCCCCACTCCTCTTTAGTCCTGATCTTTTTTATCGTTTTTCAATTTAAGGGTGTATTTGCTTTCAGATTATATCTCTTATTTTGTATTTGTTGTCACTTTTATATAATCGGTTTTTGTTGCCGTACTACTGCCTGCGGCATTTGTTGCCGTCAATGTCACTGTATAACTCCCTGCTTTGGAATACTTATGCTTTGGACTCTGGATTGTGGACGATGCCCCGTCTCCAAAACTCCATTTCCATTTAGTCGGTGTTCCAGTACTTTTATCAGTAAAAGCAACCGTCAACGGCATTTTTCCTGAAATAGTAGTTGCAGAGAATTCAGCAACCGGCTTTTCTGTCACTTTTATATAATCTGTTTTTGTTACCGTGTTGCTGCCTACAGCATTCTTTACTGTTAAAATAACAGTATATGTTCCTGCTTTGGAATACTTGTGAACTGGATTCTGCTGGGTTGAACTTGTTCCATCTCCAAAACTCCATTTCCATGCAGCAGGTGTTCCTGTGCTTGTGTCAGTAAATTTAACGTTTAATGGTGCTTTTCCTGA
>NZ_LMVP01000031.1 GCF_002287235.1 Methanosarcina spelaei | reverse complement strand
ATTTCTTTATTGTTTTTGTGTTTGTTCCGGCTGCATTCTTTACTGTTAAGCTTACAGTATATTTTCCGGCTTTAGTGTACGTGTATGCAGGATTCTTGGACGTTGAAGTTTTTCCATCTCCAAAGTTCCACTTCCATGAGGTTGGTGAGCCTGTACTTTTGTCAGTAAACTGTACCTTCAGCGGGGCATTTCCCGAAGTTGGGGATGCAGAGAAAGCAGCAACCGGAGCTTTCAAAGACCCTGCGACGGTTATGTAATCTTTTTTTGTTACCGTACTACTGCTTTTAGCATTCTTTACTGTCAAACTAACGGTATATTTCCCTGCGGCTGAATACTTATGGGTTGGGTTCTTCTGGGTTGAAGTTGTTCCGTCTCCAAAGATCCATTTCCATGAAGTTGGTAAGCCTGTGCTTTTGTCATAAAACTGTACCTTTAGTGACACTTTTCCTGAATTCGGAGATCCCAGAAAAGCAGCAACAGGAACTATCGGCTTTTCAACTATCTTATTTCCGCTTATTTCGGGATTTTTAACACTTTTGACTGTGATTCCGGAAGAGGAATTAGAGGTATTCACGTTTATTAAGATATTATTTTGTATTTTCACAGCACCATTTTTCAAGGAATTTCCATCGATATATACTCCTTCCCGTCCCAGGTTTTCAAAAGTATTTTTAGAAATATCTAAGTTTACCCCGTTTATCAGAAACTTCTGATACACGCCTTGATGAGAAAGATTGCTAAAAGTGTTCTTATTTATTATTATATTCTTGAAACCTCCATAGAATGGAAAAATGATTCCACGCGTCCCACTGTTTTGAATATTATTCCTGATTATAAGCGTGTTGTCGGTTCCGTTTCCTCCCTCATACATATTACCTAACATATCGTTAAACGTGTTGTTTTCGTAAACGTGTACCCCGTTACTTACGGCACCGCGTGCAAATATCCCTCCATATCCGCCAAAAACGTCATTGTCAGAGAATGTGGACTGTTGTGTGCCATCTGCAAATGCAAAATAGAATGGAAGCTCTTGAGGTGACCTGTACTCTAAAAATGTACAATAGTATAGGGTTTCAGATGTTATCTGCGGATATATTTTGTTTCCAGTTACAACAAAATTAATAGTATCAGCGTGAGCATCAACAACATTAGAACCTGTAATGTTTGCTCCTATCAGAGTGTTATCAGTGATAAAAACATCCCGATTTAAAGACTTGAGTTCAGCTGAATTGCCTGTTACAGCATGCCTGCAATTCTCTATGTGATTATGGTCAATATTGACAAAAGCCGTACCACTAGCTGCGTTTACACCGTATCCAGAATTGGGACGAAGCGAGTTGTAAATCTCATTATTATTAACACTCACATTAAAACAGGAGTACAGACAAATAGCGCCGAAACCACAGTTATTGAACCAGGAGTTAGTAACAGAACTGTCCGTACAATATTGCATAGCAAGTCCATGATGAACCGTTGTACTATCTGTGTCCTCTAGCCTTATATTCTTTATATGTATCTGAACAGGTCTGTATGTTTCGACTTTCACAGTCTCGGATAATTTATAATCTCTAAGAAGCGGTTGATTTAAAGTAATAACATTTCCACTTACACTTTTAACAGCATAAACTTCTCCTGTCATTTGATCTGGATAATTATCTGGATAATTTAAAGGGCACCACGGAACATTTTTCCAGATCTTAATCAAGTCGTTCTTGCGAACCTTGGAAGCGTCAGTTAATACAATTTTAGACGAGCCTTTTTTAGCGTCAGTATTCAGGGCTCCGCTTATGATCTGTGATCCACCGAAATATATATCGTTATATTCTTTATCAGAAATTTGAATGTGAAGAGTTACTTTTCCTTCGCCTATTATATTCAGATTTTTATCTTTTTGATATACTCCTTTTGTGATATAATAATCCCCTTTTCGGATAGTTATTGTATCCCCGCTTTTTGATTTGTCCAGTGCCGCTTGAATGCAAGCTGCATCATTTGCATAATTGGGTGTGTGAAAAAAACCTGGTGCAGCCGGACCAGTTTCTTTGTCAATTACAATATTTGCCGCCAAAGCTGCATGGCTAATTAGCACAAGATAAAAAAGAGTAAGAATAAATATCGTTATAAAATTTTTAAATTTTTTCAAAATATCTCTCCTAAACCTGTTTAACTTAATATACCGCGTCGTTGACCTTTCGGAAGAACCTGAGAGGGCTCCACAAGACAAAATTAAAAAATCTATTTTTACCTTGATAAGTTCTATTATTTTTTATAGATATTAACTTTTATTCTGCAAAATCCGAATTTTTAAATTCCCATATCTGATTCTTTTACGTAACTGGATTATAGTTTCCAAAAAACCCTTTTTTAGCGGTAAATTAGTTAATCAATCATTTTTTTATAAACTAATTGGCTAATTTTTAGTAAGAAAAGAGTTCTGTATCAAGCGATTGACTTAAACCTGTAAAATCCTTCGATGCTATCTTTACAATCCGGTTATAAATAATAGGTCCAAGGAAGCAGGCTGGAGAGATCAAGTAATTTTCGTCTTCCTTGAACCCATTAAAACTACTGAATCTTACAAAGAAGCTTATAAACCCTTTGAAGGCGAAATCTCTAAACCGGGAACAGTTCTTCAAAGGATTTCTTTTGCTTCTTCTCCAAAAGGTTACGATGTAACCCACATGCAGAATTCATTATTTTCCAGTCTTGCTTCGAAGTAAGGGACAAGTATATCCAACAGGTCTTTCTTGGTCTGGTAGAACTGATAGAATAGTGTTCTCCAAGGCACATCTCCTGTAATATCAATACCGGATCTTCTTATATTTTGATTCATAGTGTATCTTCTCTGGTCATCAATATTTTATTTTGATGGTAACTCTGCAGTTTCAAACCAGAACTTTGCTATAGATTTAATTACTTTTATAAATTGGTCAAAGTCAACAGGTTTGGTGATATAGGCATTAGCGTGCAGATTATAAGATTTAAGTATATCTTCTTCAGCTGTAGAAGTAGTTAGAACTACTATCGGTATATTTCTAAGGTTCTCGTCTTGTTTTACTTCTTGAAGAACTTCACGCCCATCTTTTTTCGGTAAATTTAGATCCAGAATTATTATATCCGGGCGTGGGGCGTCTAAAAACTGTCCCTGTTTGTTTAAAAATAGGATTGCCTCTTCTCCGTCTTTTGAAACATGAAGATTTTTTTTAGTTTTATCTCTTCAAAAACTTCTTCAACTAAGTCGACATCGCCTTCGTTGTCTTCTACCAGAAGAATTTCTACTTCTTTGCTTATAATGTCCATCTTTAACACTTCCTACTATATTATAGGGTGAAGCGTAAACCCCTGAGTCTTTAGCTCCAGGGGTATAAGCGTCAACCTAAACAGTTAATTATTTTTAATTATATGAAATTCTTTCTATTATTATCTATATTATAATATTAAATATTGACATCACAAACAAAATTAGAAAACCAGGTTGAGGAGTTGGAGAACAGATATCCTCATACCTCACGAGATTTAGAGAATAAACCAAAAAGAACAGATCAAAACAATGGGTATCATCAAGAAAAAATTGGAATCAAAACAACCGGGATAGCTACTTTTCAGTCTTGTTTCCTATAGTTTTGGTACTCAAAAAAATTACTGGACTCCTGAGGATCTCACCTGAAGGTCAGCACCTGCAGATTACGCAATATAAAAATTAATTACATTTTAATATTTTATAGCAATGAAATTTCCATGAAATTTATCGATTGTTATAATGAAATATTCCTTACAAGGACTCAGTACCAAAATCCAGTGATGAATGTAAAATTCAAAATCACTGGATTTTGTAAGTGGTCACAATCCGTTTGATACGACATTGGGGTTGAAGTCTTTAGATATCGAATATTGATCTTGATGAAAACCGGATTCTTCTTTCGAATTCAGATTTTCAATCAAGAAATACAAAAATCACTGGATTTTGGAACAGAATCCTTACAAGTGACAACAAATATAATAGACCCCTTGAAAAATGATTAGTTTTTTAAGATATATTAAACATTATTTTCCCAATTAAGTATAGTATCAGCTCTTCCCCAATTAAAGTACATCCTTTAAAAGGCCTATTTGCTGTTTAAAGGATTTAAATATTTCTATTGGTAAATTAAACGTTGATTTTTCCTTACTTTTAACATTGAATTTTGTATGGATGAAAATGACATCAAATGCCTTGTTTATAAATAAACATAAATTGTGAACAAACGAAGGTTTCATATTGACCATTTGTTCCTTTTAAAAGTCATTATGAATTATTTTTCTAAAAAATTGGTTTTTAGAGTGTACTTTATTTGGGGAGATTCTAAATGCATATCTATTGTCCAAAACAAGTATTTTGTATTCTTAGTTTTAACACTGATTTGGAAGGACCCTAAAATATAAAGCATAACACATTTCGCCTTATTTGCAAAAATATTTTGAGTTGTTGCTCTTGATAATTTACTCTATGAAATTATTTTTTAAACCTAACATTCTCCTTCATGTCAAATACCTATTGTTTATTTTTCCATCCTTAATCCTATAGAGAATTTGATAAACCTCTAATATCAAGAAGTTACTTATATACCATTTATAAGCAACCAGCCATAAATTGAGGTTTATCGAAACTCTCTATAATAGATTGTAAGCTCTCTCAAGCTCTGTTGTGAGAGTTGTTTAACTTTTTTACTAGTGTCAAATCAATTATCAAGGATTCAATGATTCCTAATAACTGCACTCGATTTTATACGACATTTTGTGTTTGACTCGACACTAGGCTTCAAACTAATATTATAGAGCATTATATAGCCTATCCTGAAAGGTACTTTATCTTTAATCGTTGGGAATTTTTAAATTTATTTTCTCGATCTTGAGCTTGATTGATTACTCGCAATACATGGCCCAAGAAGCAGATTTCAGGTTATGAGATGAACTCTATGTCAAAAATTGTTTACAAGCAAAAAGATACGATTTACACGATTTTAATGACATTAAAATTTATAAAATAATATATTTTTTTAATTATATTGAAATTTTAAATCAGAAGTAATCTTTCGTATCGGTTATGATATATATGTCTGTATTATTATAATTGTATAGATTAAGAGTAATAGGGTTTCCTCTTAATCTTTGGGTTGGATCGCAGGTAGGGTTTGAGAATAGGGACTCAACACCCTACCATCTACTTCTTAACTGATTTCTTAACTGATTTTCTTAACTGATTTCTAACTGATTTCTAACTGATTTTCTTAACTGATTTTACAATCTATTGTTTTGTACTTTCACTTCATAATCCGTATACACATTTTACTTCTTTTAATCCATACACACATTTTACTTCTTTTAATCCATACACACATTTATTTTGCAGCTTATGGATAAATACAGGGCTCTGCAACGCACATAAATATAAAAGTTAATAGTTTCTCAACCTTCTTATTTCTAAATATGCCTTCTAAGCATGGTTATAAAAACTAAGTATCGAGAGTTGAATAGCAAGAAAGAAACAAAAGACTCAGTAGTGAAACTAAGTGATGAACATAAAATTAGGTCACCAAATTTCGTAATTAGTTACAAATTTTGAGATATAGCTTAGAAATTAAAATCTTTAGATCTCGAATACGATTTTAATTAAAAACAATTTCTTCTTACGAGTTCAAATTTTCAATCAAAAAATACAAAGACCACAAGAATTTGGAAAAAGAATCAACAAAGGTTAAAGAGATATAAACTTCTACTGACTATTTGAAAAAGATTAACGCCAGGCTGGACTTGAATCCACAAAATCCTTCAGTGTAAGTTTTCTAGAGCCTTATACAATGGTAATTGCCCCATGTACACATGCATTCAAACATACACCGCAGTCATTGCATTTATCTTCAATGACAAACGAAACATCATCGTCGTTGATGGAAATTGCACATGCAGGGCATTCACCTATACAGTTTCCGCAACTCTCACAGGAGTTGGCATCAATTTTTGCTACCATGTTTTTTCACTCCTTATTTTATCAGCATGTTAAGTTCATTCACTGAATTATAAAAATAACTGACGGTTCTGATAGTCTGAAGGTTAGGTTAAATTTTTAATAAGTGCTAAAGAGGGCATCAGGTATTTGAATATCCGGAAACCCATTTCCTTACTCTGACTTAATAATATAAAAATCTATACAATTTTTTAATCTTCTAGTACTCTAACGTCAGTAGATGGGGAAATGACAAAATTAGAATTATCACTTGAGTGAGAGAAAAATCACTTGAGTGAGAGAAAACAGGGTTCTGTAAAGTATGAAGAAGGTGGATATTTTAGAACCTCGGTATCAGCTGGAAAGGAATACTAATCTTCCGTAGACTTTACAGGACCCAGGACTTAACTTAAGTCTGGCGTTTTTGGCCTGGTTACAACTATCGCACAATGAGAACGTATTTTTATTTTTTGCCTGTTCTTACGTTTCTTCGCTTTTTATCCTTTTGATTGGGTTTATTTCCTGGTTTTTTACTGCAACCCACTTTCCGCAGATGTACACAAAAATGCCACTTATTATCTCAATACGGCAATAAGCTAAAAACTTAAAATCGGATTTGATGAGATAATATGGCAAATCGGCAAATAAATTCTACATCTGTGTACATCTGCGGAATGTAGGCTGCAAAATCTGAATACCAATTTGTTTCCAATTGATGTTAGTAAACAAACTGGTGGTACTGGATTTGAAGCAGTTGAACGCGATTGGCTTTTGGAACTGATCTCTTCCTGAATATAGTTACTTAGCTGAAACAAATAATGAAATATATTGTAAATAATAATAAGCTTTACTATTGATAAGGGAAATAGAAAATATTTATTTAATTGTGGGATCTGGGGGAAACAAATGAGAAGTAAGATTTTTTCGACTTTGTTAGCTTTTGCTTTTTTGTTACTGGTCACAACAGTCGCGTCAGCTGGACAGGAAATTCAAATTACACCGTATGGCGAGAGAGGTCTTAATCCTGCTATCTATGACAATAAAATTGTATGGTTGGACAATTACTTCAATGGAAGTCTCCACCTGCGAGATTTGTCTACAGGCAAAGAAATACGGATAACTGAAGATCCATGGTACTCATATCTTGCTATTTATAACGATAAAATGGTATGGGGGTCTGGAGGACAAAATATCTATTTATATAATATACCCACAAATAATAAAACTTTACTTTCAATTCCTGGATCGGGAAATCAAGGAGTAAAGGATTCTTTAACTATATATGGTGACAAGGTCGTGTGGAGGGATTGGAGCGATGGTTATCGGGATATCTACATGTATGATTTCTCTACATATAATAAAACTCAAATTACAACTAACCAATCAACTAAGGACCCTACCATATACGGTGACAAAATAGTATGGCAGGACGATCCTGGCTTTGGAAGTTCATACCATGATATCTATGTGTATAATCTATCGACTTTCAATGAAACTAGAGTTACAACCAATGGATCAGCATCTAGCCCTAAAGTCTACGGTGACAGGATTGTGTACATTGAAAGTAACAACATCTACTTCCATAATCTCTCAACTTCTATAGAGACTCAGATTACATTCAATGAATCACAAAAAGATAAGCTTGCTATCTATGGTGACAGGATAGTGTGGCAGGATAATCGCAACGGAAATTGGGATATATACGTATATGATCTTTCTGAAGACAAAGAAATTCAGATCACCAATGATGAATCAGATCAACTTAACCCTGCTGTTTACGGTGACAAAATAGTGTGGGAAGATTATCGTGATGATAAAGAAAACAAGTACTATTGCAGCATATACATGTACGATTTCTCAGCTGAACCTACAAGACCATTTGCTTCTTTTTCTGCTAATATAACATCTAAATCAGGAAATGCGCCGTTAACTGTATTATTTACTTATAACAGCACGGGTGGAACTCCGACATCCTGGTATTGGGATTTTGGAGATGGTATAAACTCAAAACATGCTCAAACCGCCACACACACATTCAAAAAACCTGGGACATATGATGTTAGTCTTACAGTAACCAATTTCGCAGGCAATAGCACGCTGAAGAAATCAAATTATATTACTGTCACTCCTCCACAAGCCCCTATCGCAGACTTCTTTTCTCCAGAAGTATATCATTCTGACACTTATGGAGGGTCAGTTCTCACAAAAACCGTATCATTTGTCGATAATAGCACAGGGTCGCCTACGTCCTGGCTTTGGGACTTTGGAGACGGTAATACCTCCACAGAGCAAAATCCAACCCATGTATATGATATCGGAGGAAGATATACCGTAAATCTAACTGTTAAGAATGCTGTGGGTAGTAATACAACAAGTAAGTATGGATATGTACTTGTTGGCTTGGGTGATGAACCTGTTGGTCGGGAATATTTCTCCTCAAGTGTAACATCCGGGGATGCACCACTGAAAGTAACGTTTCATGGAGGAGCCGGATATGCCAATGATTGGAGTTTTGGAGATGGTTCTCAGCAAGGTGTTGGTGAGAACCAAACAGTAGAGCACACATATCTGGAGCCCGGACAATATACCGTGAGCTTATTTGAATACAATGTCGGTGGCACAGCTGCGATAACAAAATATCATTATATTACCGTAACCGGACTTACAAGACCATATGCTTCTTTTACTTCGGAAAAGGTGTCTGTTCCAAAGTCACTGACAATAACATTTACTGATACAAGCATTGGAAAGCCTACATACTGGTACTGGAATTTTGGAGATGAAAATTCTTCAACCGAACAGAATCCAACTCACACATATTCTGCAGCAGGAAACTATACGGTTTCCCTGACGGCAAGTAATGAGAACAGTACAAACTCAACGTTTAGGGTGATCGATGTATTCAAAACCACAGGACCATTTGCATATGTTACTAGTGACAACAATATCTCCGTAATCGATACAGCCACAGACAAAGTAGTAGACATAATGGAGATAGGAAGTGGTTTAACATGGCTTGCAGTCAATTCGGAAGGAACAAGGGTATACGTGCCGAAAGAAACAAGTGGCGCTGTCTCCGTGATTGATACAAACATAAGCAAGGTTATATCCACCATTAAAGGATTAAGTTCACCTTACGCAATTGCAATTGCTCCAGACGGAAAAAAGGCATATGTTACGAACAACACCGGTGCTGTCTTTGAAAATGGCACAGTCTATGTTATTGACACAGACACTAATACTGTTACGAATACAGTTAAAGTAGGCAGCGTTCCTCATGGAATTGCAGTTAGCCAAGATGGAGCAAAAGTATATGTGACAAATTATTACGATATCTCTGTAATTGATACAGCAACAAACAAGGTTACATCTGTGTTCAATGCAGGACAGTATCCTGATGGAATTGTAGTTAGTCCGGATGGAACAAAGGTATATGTGACTAACGGTGGAAGCGACAATGTCTCTGTAATTGATACAGCAACAAATAATATTATAGCTACGATACCTGTAGGAGATAATCCTGTTAGAGTTGCGGTCACTCCGGATGGAACAAAGTTATATGTGACGAACCACAAGGGAAATACCACATCTGTAATTAACACAACAACCAACACCGTCACAGCCAGAGTGCCTGTAGGAGAATGGCCCATGGGAATTGCAGTCACACCGGACGGAAAAAAGGTATATGTGGCAAATGCCGAAAGTGACAATGTCTCAGTGATTGACACAGCCACAGACACTGTTACAGCTACGGTGAATGCAGGAATCTATCTTAGAGAAGTTGCAGTTGCCAGATGAAAAATGATACTTTCTACCACAAGAACTATAGTTCCAACGTAACCAGTGATAATTCTCCCCTTTTTGAAAAGAAAAAATGAAGTTGCGAAGATTGAAAAATAACTGATTAATGACGAAAAGACAAACTTAAGTAAAAGAAATCCAGGGTTTGAAAGAATTTATGGGATAACTGGATTTCTTTATATGTTTTTATTTTATAGTGCTTGTTCAGTAAAAAATTATTTTTTCATATGTACTTGTGTAAATTCATTAGTAAGATTGCGCTTCATTGTCTAATCCGAAGCAACAACTGTCAAGCGATCGTATCAGAGCATTATGTCCGCAGCAGAGCGAATCCTCCGGATATTGCTCCTCTGGCTTTTCAGACTCTTTCCGGTTGCTGTCCTGGCCATTGGATCGGCATCCGTAGGCAAGCTGAATAATAGACCGGTCAGCGCCTCAACCTGCGTTACCGGCACTTGCCATGTCTTGAACTCATCGTCGAAGAACTCCATACTCTCCAGATAATTCTTCTGAGTACGCAGGTAGGCAGTGGCGTTTAGCTTTCCGTTCTTATTAACGAATGTCACCACTTTCCAGAAATCGGCAGGCAGGAGGTACTCATCACGGTAAATCATATCGTCTTCGCGGAAAACGGGACCGGTGAATACTGATATCTGCACATTGGCATTATCTGCAGTCTTCAGTATATAGTCCTCCACCTCAAGCCAATCACGCTGGTTAAGGCGCTCGTGCTGGGGCGAACAGTTCGTAAAATGGAAAGTATCCTCTCCCGCTTCCTTGGCGTTTGGCCCCCAGCAGGGATCCAGCCGGCGAACAAGATGTCCGCGGTCAAGTGGATTGCCTTCATACAATTTGGGTCCGGCCTGATATTTCTGGTCGAGACGCGGATCAAAGTACCATTTGTCACGGTCGCGTTTGATTTTCTCCAGTTCCTTGCCGTCAATATTGGCTGCGGTATAGAAGGCCAGCTTTCGATCGGCATTCATCACAATTGAGAAGTGCAGGTAGGTGAGGATCTCGCCCCCATCCTTTAGCTTTGCGATTTTGGACTGGAGGTTATCAGCCAGCCTGGGAAGTGGCAAATGGTGCAAAGAACCCAGAAAATCGGGGTTGTAACCATCTGCCAGGTGGTAATGTTCCTTGGGCAATTCTCCCAACTCCATGGCTGCGCCGGGGATCGGTTCTGGAGCAGTTATGATCGCAGGTCCGATCGGACCAGTGCCATGGCTGCGAAGCCTGCGCAAAGCTTCGGCTGCCATTGGTTCGTTCTCGCTGCGCGATTCCAGTGCTTGGAAGATGCGACTAATACGTATACCCTCATTGGCTACCCAGGCTATGGTGCTGGGATCGTCGATGCTTTCTCGATAAGGCTGACCGTCTGTCTTGAGGATGTTGCCCTGGGCATCTTTCATCGGCACTCCTGAGTGGTGCAGGCCCACAACCAGCCACTGATCGTTGAACACGGGCGAGCCTGAGGCTCCGGGTTGAGTGTCGGTCATATAGTGCAGCCAGTTGTCGAAGATATCTACAACCTCGTTTTCCCGAAGGCAGCATTGCTTGAGACCACCCTCAGGATGCTGAATGATGGAGACGTACTCGCCGTTCAGTACCTTGCCGGTGTCTTCCACGAGACGCAGTAATCCGTAATTGGTAAGCTGTATCCCTTCTGTGGTAACGGGGGCAACGGATACCAGTGTGAAGTCCATGTCCGGATCGGTGACGAATACCTCGTCGGGTCGCAAGTTGAAGGATTTGGATGTCTTTTGTTGACCATTTATATCTTGTTCAAACTCGAATTCTGCAAAACTCTTTCTTGCCAGCTCTGCTGTATAGAGGACATGGTTATTTGTCAGCAGCAGATTTGGGCCGACAAGAAAGCCCGTGCCGTAACCTTCTGGCCTGCTGAAGGGATTCATAATCCGGACCCTGCAGACTGGTCTGGCCGCGAGCAGTCCAAGTTCCAGATAGGAGATACCGACAAGATCACTCTTTCCCATGATCCTCTTCAAGGCCAGGCCATCACCTGGTTCAAGAAACATCAGGCGCTTTTCTATGGGTTGTGCCTCCGTCAAAGGCCTGATGATCTCACGTCTGAATCTCTCGCCTGGCCACTCCATTTCAGTGGCTTTCTGCCGGCTATAGCACCTTTCAGAGGCTTTTCTCTGTTGCTCTTCTTTTCGGTCATTTTCAAGCATATCTTTCCCCCATCATGACCCAACGGTTTCAAATAATTGTAACCTATGGAGGCCGATATTGAGTTTTGAAATAAATATATTAATATAATCTAGATATTATAGTGCAAAGTATAGAGAAAATATCCAAGTTATAATGTTTTTATACACATTTGAATATAATATTAGAAAAAATGAATATAATTATTTGGAATTTTAGATTAGTATTAACATTGTTTTCTGTTGTTATTTTCTTGACATATGTGCTTTTGATATAGAAAAAGCACCACTTTTCATATGTTCCGGAAGCCTTTCGATGTCCCAGATATAGAACATCGAGAAAAAATAGTCGAACAATTATAAAGGAAGCGCTGACGTAGAGTAGTCACTTTACTTATTCTAACTACTTTGATAGGTCTTCTGGGATATACCGGGTCATCTGACTACGAGCGATAGCCTGGATTTTCATATGTAAAATCCTTGTAAAAGACTCTGTTCCAAAATCCAGTGATTTTTGCATTTTTGATAGAAAGTCTTAATTAGCAAGAAGAATCCAGTTTTTATCAAAATCGATATTCGCTATCTAAAGACTTGAATCACTAAGTTGTATTACATGGATGGTGACCATTTATAAAATCTAGTGATTTTGAGTTTTACATTCATCACTAGATTTTGGTACTGAGTCTTGTAAAAATAGTTAAAATAAAAATAAATTTAGAAAATGTATATTGGCACCATCTTTGCACTAAAGTTAAAAAAAATTTTACTTACTTTATAAATAAAAACGCTATATGAGAATTAGTTTTAGAGAGAGCACTTTCCAACTATATTGTTGTTACTTTTCACAGTTGAGTATACTTTTTGACATTGTATATATCCCAAAAAGCTAGTGCGAGGGGTGGGATTCGAACCCACGAAATCCTTCGATACCGGATCTTAAGTCCGGCGCCTTTGACCGGGCTGGGCAACCCTCGCGCTTTGAAAAAAGCAGGCAGGTTTTTTGGACTGCAAAGATTCCTTATACGGACATGCTTTAAATAAAGTTAAATTATTTAAAGTTTATTCTCTAACTCATGGAAATAACATTTCTTGGCACTGGAGTTGCGATCCCGCAGAAGAATAGGGTACAGTCCGGAGTGCTTGTGAGACTTGAGGAAAAGCCACTACTTATTGATTGTGGAAGTGGCGTATTGAACAGGTTTCCTGAAGCTGGTGTTTCTCACACTGATGTGGATACGGTATTGCTTTCGCACCTTCACCTTGACCACGTGGCTGACCTGCATCCTCTCATTAAGGCAAACTGGCTCCGTGGAAACACGAGTATGAAGATCTACGGGCCTGAAGGAACCGAAGAGTGGTTTTCAAAAGTGATTGACGCTTATGAATATCTTCAGGAAGAAGTGGATGTAGATATCATTGAGCTCGTCTCAGGAAAAGAATTTACTCCCGAGGGATTCGACTGTGAGATTAGCTGTACGGCAGCCACACATAGTGTTCCAACGCTGGCTTACCGCGTGACTGGAGAAGACGGGGAATTCGTTTATTCCGCAGACACCGAACCCTCCAGAGATATTATGGACCTTGCAGCCGAGGCCGATCTCCTAATCCACGAGTGCTCTTTTCCTTCAGGAATGAAAGTCACAAACCATACTACTCCCAGCTCACTTGCCGACATCCTGGAGGAGTATACTAACGAAATCGGAAGCATCTGCCTTACACATTTCTATCCGGAGATGCGGGGGCACGAAAGAGAAGCAGTGCACCGCCTGAAAGGGTATTTTGAAGGAGAAATAATTATTGCCGAAGACCTCATGAAACTTGAGTTATGATAAAACACAAAGTGAGATGTTGAGGTACGAGTAATCCAGGAGGTACAAAGTGAAATTCCGGCTGTAAATAAAGGCTGTACTGTTTAAACCAGAGGCAACCCGAACAATAGCAAATCATTCGGAAATCCTCAAATTTTACTCTTAGTCCTTCTTGAAAAAAGGCTAAACTTTGAATTGTTTACTCTTGAATTATATGGTTCTGGGTTTACCTATAAAATCATCTAACTGTATCCTATCATGTGATTATGCATCCTTATAATTAAATATCAGAAAAACAGGATCATTCTCATACAAGAGAAAAGCCCTGAAATACCGTTTGTATTTATTTATTTATTGTTACTATTCAGGTAGCCTTTTTAGGGCTACACAATTTTTCCTCTTTTCGAGGAAAAATTGGATTTACAATGAGTTATTTCTATCTTTGATGAAACGTGAAGAGATTCTTGCTCTGTGTACTTCAAACCCTGAAGTTATTGCAACTTACATTGAGAGTCTTGAATCTCAAATAAAACAGCTTAGTGAAAAATTGCAAGTTTTAGAATCTCGCTTAAATCAAAATAGCAGAAACAGCAGTAAACCTCCTTCTACTGATTTTTTTGTCAAAGGAAAACCTAATCCCAAGAGTCTCCGTAAAAAGAGCGAAAAGAACCCTGGAGGTCAAGAAGGTCATCCAGGAACAACTCTTAAAATGGTTGATAATCCTGATTAGGTAATAGAGCATTCTTTGAACTGCTGC
>NZ_LMVP01000030.1 GCF_002287235.1 Methanosarcina spelaei | reverse complement strand
GTGTTACGTCAGGAAAAGCACCATTAAACGTTAAATTTACTGACACAAGCACAGGAACACCTGCTGCATGGAAATGGGATTTTGGAGATGGAACAAGTTCAACCCAGCAGAATCCAGTTCATAAGTATTCCAAGGCAGGAACATATACTGTTATTTTAACAGTAAAGAATGCTGTAGGCAGCAACACGGTAACAAAAACAGATTATATAAAAGTGACAGCAAAACCTGTTGCTGAATTCTCTGCAACTCCTACCTCAGGAAAAGCGCCATTAACGGTTGCTTTTACTGACACAAGCACAGGTTCACCAACTAAATGGAAATGGAACTTTGGAGACGGTGCATCGTCTACAATCCAGAATCCAAAGCATAAGTATTCCAAAGCAGGGAGTTATACAGTGACATTGACGGCGACAAATGCTGCAGGCAGCAGTACGATAACAAAAACAGATTATATAAAAGTGACAACTAATACAAAATAAGAGATATAATCTGAAAACGAATAAACCTTGGGTTGAAAAACGATAAAAGAGATCAGGGCTAAAGAGGAGTGGGGGAATTATTTATTCTATCTGACAAAACAACTTTTCAGTCCTTGTTTTACTGGAATTAAAAGTCAACTTCGCTTTGAATTTTCAATAGTTTACTGCACAATTTTTGGCTTTGTAGAGGCCTTACATTGTAGAGTCTCCAGTATTTCCAATTTGTTGCAGTTCCGAGTAATTACTCATATTCATTTATTATTTTTTTTCCAACATTACACAAGAAAATCTTTAATTTCGTATTTTTTTCAAATTAAAGGGAAAATTCTCCTACTTGAAAAATGTGCAACAATTTCAGCATACAGTTGTAGAGCTAAATGCATTGTTAGATACAATTACTTATATTTAGTTAAATTCTTAAATTTTCAGTAAATACATGAGATTTACTTTTACCCATACAATTTGAAGAGGATATCAAATTTGTATAAATTGATTTTCTTTGACTCCTGGGGATTTGACTATCGGTCTCATAACTACCTTTGACAGTAAGGTTCTCCTATCCTTATAGTACACATTGTTTACTTTATTCCAGTACCAAATCAAACATTTTTGTTGTCGTATCACACTTCTCCATCAGATATCCATTTCGAATCGTTTCAAGGTATCTTGTATCATTGGATATTCGATAACCCCACAACAAAGCCGATGCAGCTTGACCTTGAGCCATTGAGGAATACCAAGAAGCACTTTCATTATTGATAGGCAAATCAAAAATAAGAATAGATTAGATTACCTCCTGCAGTGGTCTTGGCATTAGATAATAAAAAGTCAAGGTTTACTATCATTGACTCATACGCATCGCTGTTTGTTGAGGCATATGGTGCTATTGCTAAAATATATTGAGATAGTGTGACGGGGTTATATTGTACTCCTAAAGATCCACCATAATAAAAAACAACAACTCCATTTTCATTAAAGTCTCGATTTTTTTGGGTTTCTGAATAATTTATAGAGGGATAATGAAAATATCCGTCTATTGTAGGATATGTATGGTTTGACCTTATTATAGTCCACTTCTCCCGATATGTATACGCCATAGGCACGTGATACTAAAAAGAGAAAAGGAAATATCAGCATAATGAAAATTACTTTGTTCCAACGAATTTTTAGTCATAACTTCTCCTATTTTTTATTTAAATTGACCTAGCAAACCGATAACATCTAAATCTGCTACAATCGCTTGTATTATTTCCCATAATAGTCTTCTTTTGATAAGTCCAATTATTGAATCCGGATGTTGTTTGACCTTTTGTATTAATGCTTATTTTTCGTGACCCCTATCTGATTTAATCCAAACTGCTAATCTGGGGATTTACTGGGATGTAGGCGTCTCTTCCCCAGAATACCGAGTACCAGATCTCCAGTACATAGCACCTTAATAAAAATTCAAAAGAGTAACGATCGAATATCTCTATTTCACTCACATTTGAAAAATCAATACCAACACGTAGAAGAAACTCCGAATTTTTGAGCGCACGGATAAAATATTCTTTAAGTTTGCCTTTAAACCAGAACTCTTCGGGAATGGGCCACCCCATCTTATCTCTCCTCCAGCAGACATTCTCAGGGAGTTTGCCGTCAAACGCTTTTCTGGCGAGATACTTCGTCCAGCCTCCATGAAGTTTATAGGTAGCAGGCACCGTTGCCAAAAACTCAACAAGCCGATAATCCATAAACGGCATTCGAGATTCGATGGAGAAGGCCATGGATCCACGGTCTGCCCAATGAAATAATGTCCCAAGGGAGAGAATGAGATCGTCAGACATCCGCTGGTTAACAGGAATATAGCTGAACTTCTTTCCAAGGCGGTCAAGAATAGATAATGAAAGCTTCTCTCCAAGAAGGCATCGTGATAGATTCAATATAGAGCCACGAGCTATGAATGAGGACGCATTCGGTATCTGCCTGTACAGAGGCCCCTCTCGAATCAGGGTGCCCAGGGGAACAGTTGAAAAGTAACTTGTCATGTAATCAAGATACCCTACCAGCTGTTCATCAGCACCTTGCCCGTCCAATGTAACTTTCACACCACACGCTCTCGTTAGCTTATAGGTATGCCAGCTGGACATTACGGTGTTCCTTGCAGGAGTATCAAGGTAGTACACGAATTTTCTGTGTTCTTCAATAATATCCTCGACCTTAGGCTCTATCGTACTCGACCGAACATCAAGAGACCGGGCCACCTCATCGATATAATAACTCTCATCGCAGTACTCCGAGCCTGTCGTTCGATATACGCTGGAGAAAGTCTCCTGCCTATCCCCGCATCCAACTGCCTTCAATTGCTGATTCACAAGGTACGCAACAGACGAACTATCGAGGCCTCCAGATAAGGCAGATCCGATCTTAACATCGGAGCGCAGCCTGAGCCTTACAGCATCTTCGAGGAGATTGTAATAACGCTCTGCATATTCAGACGCCTTCGCCTCATTATACGGCTCATTTGAGAGGTTTGGCTGAATCGACCAGAATGTCGTTTCTTTGAATGGATGAAAGATCTCTTCAATCCTGCACTTCAGAAAACTGGCACACTCAAACCGATAGATCTCCTTAAATGCGGTCTCCCTGAGATGATCCTGTGATCCCATTTTCAGGAACAGTTTGCAGTACTCTATGTTAGGCTCTTTTGTAACGGCAGGATGCTTGAGGAGAGCTTTGATCTCAGAACCGAAGATGAAATGCTGGTTGTCCTGGTAATAGTATAACGGCTTGACTCCGAAACGGTCTCTCGATATGAAAATTTCTTCTGTTTTGCTGTCATACAGCACAAAGGCCCACATGCCATTGAACCTGTTAAGGCAATCGACTCCCCATGCATCGTAGCTTGCCATGATCACTTCGGTGTCGGTCTGTGAGCGGAACGTATACCCGAGTGTCTCCAGTTCCTCGCGAATCTCGACGTGATTATATACCTCGCCGTTGTAGATGATCCAGTAGCGTCCACGGTAGCACATCGGCTGGTTGCCCTGCTCGCTCAGGTCAAGGATCGCGAGACGCCGGTGTCCGAAAGCAAAAGGAATGGGAGAATCGATGATATTGCACTGCGGAGGGTTAATGTCGAACTCATGCATGCCACCGAGGAGATAACTCTCACAATCTGGCCCCCGGTGGATAAGGGTGTTGTTCATCGACTGTATGAATGAAGCCGGAAAGGCTTGTTTCGAAATAACTCCAACTATGCCACACATTGTATACTACCTCTTAGTAGGTCACCGCTGATTCCATCTGGTTGGTACCAGGTCGCGGACATGAACTATCTCTTTCCAATTTAGGATTCCAAAAAATGAAAACACACCTGGCATCAGGAGGATAAGACAACCCCTGATAAGCAGGTCGATGTACAATTCAAGATGAATATGCAATCCGATGGTCACGAGTGCCGCCGCCACGAGGACAACGCCAGCGATGGCTCCCCAGTCATGCGGTACATAATAGAGTTTCTGGCTGCAATACATGTATGCAGCAAAGACACACGCATACCCTATTAAGGTCGCAACACCAGCTCCTACATAGCCAATCTGAGGTATTAACATCCAGTTAAAGAAAATATTCAGGATTGCTCCTCCAACGTTAATCAAGATGAATAGGTATGTCTTCTTTGAAATCCCGATCCCGGGCGCAAAGATATACATCTGTGAGAGCAGGACTGCGGGAACCAGAAAGACTACCACCTGGCTAGCAGCATAATATGCTGGTGTCGTGAGGATCCGGAGGGCAACGTCGGCGAACAGGGAGAGTATTAAGAATATCACGATCACAATTGCCAAGAAGGTCCTGAATATCGCCGCAAGTTGGTGGGGTGTCTCTGGTTCCTGGTAATGCTTATATATGAGCGGAGTCAAGGCCATCTGGAAACCGACAAGGACAAGAGTCGATACGCTTGCCAGACGGTAACCAATACCGTAAAGGCCCACTTCTTCGAGTGAGAGGTAGTAGTTGATCATCAACCGGTCGATATACATGCTTACAAAAACAGCGATACTCGATGGCACGATCGGTACTGAGAAGGCAAGCATCGTTTTGAGTTTTGTGAGATCAAAACGGAGTTGAAATGTTGTTTTGAGATAATAAAGTCCGAGAAAAACTCCTGCCGCTGTCCCGATGATCATGCCTGTGAGAAAGCCGTAGATGCCGAAATGAAATACATAGGCAAGCAGTACCGATGCACCTGCTGTCGTAAGAGATTGAACCGTGCTAACAATGGAATAGGCTTCGCTGCGGAGCTCGAACCGGAGCTGATTCCTCAACAGATAAAAGAGCCCATTCATCCAGATGAAGATTACTCCAAGACGAAAGACGTCATCAAGCCCCGATGTACCGATCACGATGAGGGAGAGTTCCGGTGCAAAGGCGAAGGCTGCTATCAGGAACGCCGTAAACATGAGTACAGTAAACCAGAGGGCAGTTGAAACTAAAATCTTTTTACCATCGTCCGTCTTCTCATCCAGGTAAAAACGTGAGACACCCTGGGAGATCTCCAGCGCTACGGTGAGTGCGATCAGCGAACCGAAAACCGTGATCATATCGAGGGCACCGTAATCGGAAGGGGTGAGGACACGAGTATATAGTGGGATTAAAAAGAACGAAATTCCATAACTTAAGATTGAAGGAATGGTGTAGATGGCACTGTCGCGAAAGAATCTACGAATCATATTGAATAATTTCCTCCAATTTTCAGGGTTTTTATAATATGTTGCAAAATTACTTTTTATTCACGAATGTCATATGCATATTCCATGAACCGTTGTTCTAGTTTTGGTTTATCTGAGAGGCAAAGGGATTCTATACCATAATGCTCGATCATGTTACGGATAATCTCTTTGCTTTGGGATTCCGGCATTCCAGATCCCTGAATATAAAGGATAGTGTTAGGATCAAACATATGTTCCTCGAGAATGGTTCCCTCGATGATCTGTAGATATCGCCTTGCTACCAATTCAGGAGTGCGCTGTGTTCTAACAAATTCCTGCGCTTTTTGCCCAAGGGCCAATCGAAACTCCTCATCCACAATTAAGCGTTCTATTGCTGTTGTAATCTCATCTGGATGGCAGAATAAACTTGGAGGAATGTGTTTTTGGGTAAAATCATTATGAATATGATCTGTATAATATCCACCAACAACAGCTGGTTTTCCAAACCATGCAGCTTCTGTGGCAAAAGAAGCCATAGGTTGATCAGAATAAACTTGATCTATAATAAAGTCGCATTTTTGTAATTCTTCTATCACTTGATGGTGTGGTTTCCCGGTTATCTCAATATAGTTGATATTATATCCTTTCTTTTTTAATATATATATTGAGTTTCGAATGTGATCCGAACCTTTCCCAATAGGGTCGGATGGTGAGTGAAGGATTTGAACATGATCATGATCTCCTATTTGATGATTAATACCCTTAACTGAAGATTCAAAAGGTAACCCAATTGAACAAATATTCCCACATTTTTTAATATGATAATGAGCAGAGGCCGGATTAGTCAAGATGCAATCTGCATACCTTTCAATAGCAACAATGTTGGACTTTATCTTCCGGGATATCTTTTTATAATCATCTGGTGTTAGATTGTGTCGAGATCCATCGATATAGGGCGGACGTTCATCGCTTCCATTAAATATGAACAGTACTTTTTTATTGAAAAATTTTAAGAGGGGTAGGTCATGATTGCGAAAAAAAGAGTGACCAAATGCGAAAATAAACACATTAAAATGATAAAGTGTCCATATAAAGATTGGAATCATTAATATCTTGTTAGATACAAAGAAAGGTGCTTTTATTATTTTATAATTAGCCTTCTTCATCTGCCTAAGATTCCACTTACATATCTGAACAAGAATATTGGGCTTATCATCTCTATTGTACTCAAATGGGTGGGATGAAAGATCGATGAAAGTACACTCAATACCGATCTCTTGAAAGCCTCTTTTCAAATTACCGTAGTAACCTGCAATTTCCGTTAGACCAATAAATATTTTGATCGTCGTGGCAATCACCCTTCATATCATAATTTATTTGTATAATTTACAGGTTGATTAATCGTAATTCTCCTTCCACACGCAATATTGAAAACTCCTATCTTATTGAGTTCACAGGACAGTATGTTCGCATCAACAACATTTTTCGCAAGAGTAAAATCCCTGCTTTGTTTCCCATCCCAACATATCACAGAAACAGGGAAACCTAAAAGCATACTTACAGCAGAAGCTACAAACGTAACACCAACATTGGATGCAAGTTTTTTAGGATATGACAAGGGGATCACACCGTGTCTGGTGAATTTCAAATGGCTAAGAACTTGCGAAGTCTCAGCCAGAATAGAAAACTATATGTTTCCTAAGATTTCACAAATATTTACATATGCATTCCCATTTCCGAAAAAGTTCCCTTTTATAGGGACACCTTCAAAATTTAAAATTGCATCTGTGATTTTCTCATAATCCGCTCCAACAAGTACATTCCCTCCATCTGCGATCGTTTCTACCCACTCGGTATTTTCCCTCATAGTTATGCAGGGTACCTTAAGCATGTAAGCTTCTTTCTGTATCCCTCCTGAGTCTGTGATGATTTTCTTTGCATGAGCCATGAGCTTTAGCATTTCCAGGTATCCGAGGGGAGGAACAACTTTAACTTTTTTACACAATTTATTCCAGAGTCCGTACTGTTTCAGATACTTTTCAGTCCTAGGATGGACCGTAAATACAATGGGAACACCTGCGTGACAGAAAGCGTTTGTTATGGAGGAAAGGTTTTCAAAGTTGTCAGTGTTCGAAGCCCGATGAACAGTTGCAACAATATATTCTTTTGATTTAATGTTCAGATCCTCCAGAATTGTAGCTTTTTGTTCTGCAATCTTTATGTTATATTTCAAAGAATCAAGCATTACATCTCCTACATTATAGACTCCTTTTGTGATTCCTTCTTTTTTCAGGTTTAGGACTGCAGTTTCTGTTGGGCAAAAAAGTAGGTCTGAGACATGGTCTGCAAGGACTCTATTAATTTCTTCAGGCATGAACCGATCAAAAGACCGAAGACCAGCTTCTACATGCGCAGTTTTAATATGTAATTTGGAAGCAGCAATATCTCCTGCAAGTGTAGAGTTCGTATCTCCGTATACAAGGACAAGGTCAGGACTTTCTTTTAGAAGAATTTTTTCAATTTCAATCAACATTTTTCCAGTTTGAACTCCATGACTGTCGGACCCTACACCAAGATTGTAGTTCGGTTTAGGGATCTTCAGTTCATCAAAGAAGATATCGGACATTCTTATGTCGTAATGCTGACCTGTATGTATGAGTATCTCTTCGTGTTTTTTTCTTATAAGTCGAGAAAGAGGGGCACACTTGATGAATTGAGGACGAGCTCCGACAATAGATACTATTTTCATTTTCTCCTCAAATTTTTAGAACTTACTCTCGAACGTTTAGAACTTGCCCTAAAAAGTCTGGAACTTGCCCTAAAATGCTCGGAACCTATATATTTTTCCTCTAATGCATTTGCAAGTAATTTTTCCGTTTTCTGAGCTATACTCCCCCAACTATAGTGCATTAACACTAGGTTACGCCCACGATTTCCCATTTCATTTTTTAAAGATTTGTCCTTTAGTACTTGTAAAATAGCCTCAGATAGTTTCTGAGAGTTTTGCGGTTCAACCAAAATTCCTGCTTTTACTTGATTCAGTATTTCAAATCCTTTCACATCACTTGCTATGACCGCTTTTCCACACGCCATATATTCATATAATTTTAAAGGAGAGTAGCCAGACTTTAGGGGTATCTTAGGCACCACGCATACATCACTTGCATTTATATACAGTGGCATTTCATTATGGGGTATGAAACCTGTGAATATGAATTTTTTATCTATATTTAGATCTTTAGCTTTTTGAATCAGATCGTTTTTTAAGGGACCATCCCCGATTATTAAAAATACTGTTTCTACTTCTTCTTTCAAAATTGCAGGTGCGGCTTCTACGAGATATTTGAGTCCCTGCCATTCTACTAGAATGCCAGCAAAAGCAACGACATTCTTTTTATCAAGCCCGTATTTTGTTTTCAAATTTGAGATCTTATTCAGTGGTCTGAATATCTCTGTATTTACTCCGTTTCCGATCACCTCTATTTTTTCTTCAGGAACGCCATACTTTCTGATTATTTCTTGTTTTATTCCTTCAGTGACTGTAATTATCCTGCTTGCGTTCGAGTAGTAAATCTTTTCGCATAATTTTATGAGTTTCACATAAACCTGTGGTTCGTGTCTCATTGATATCTCATCGAGCATATCCCCATTTACTTCCATAACCAGAGGGATATTAAATAATTTGGAGAATACCAGTGAGGGAGACAAGAATAATGTTCCATCAAATCGCTGATAAAATATGTCTGGTTTTTTTTTGATTAATAGGTATAGAGGATATATCATCCAAAATAGAAAATTCAATAAAATAGTACGCTTTAGACGCTTGGTACCAAAAAGTGGAATGTAGCATTTATTTTCGACTTTAATTTCAGTCTGTGGTTTTTGACATATCAAATGGACTTCATTCTTTTTTGATAAGTTATTGTAAATTTCCATTGTATGGGTTGTCCCAGCGTTTTTTTCTCCAAAGTATATATCTGTTAGATAGTGTATATTCATTTGTTTTATTTGGAAATAATTCCGCTTCGGAACTTTATTTTCCCTGCCCATATTTTCACACCCCAGATAATCCCGATCCTGTTCAGAATTTTGCTTCAGTTAAAGGTATTTTTTATAGTGCACCTTATAACGACCAGAATTACCACCCAAACTCCAAATCTTTATAAAAATCGTTTTACTAATTTCTATTTAACTGCTTATTTGTTGATATCATCTGGAATGGCACAGATTTTGTAACTCTAATAGGACTTGATCGATACTTTCCAGTAAGTATGTATAGAGCCCGAAATAATACAACACAGCTCGGAAATGGATCTTTTCATCCTTCTCCAGGTCGATCTCGATAATTTTTGTGGAAACTGTCGAGTTGTATTAGGTAAGAGCCTGGAAATCAGTTTTTGTCATAGTTTTCCAGACTCTTTCTGTCCAAAATTCAATCATCTTTCCTTGATACTTCAGATGATTAACTGTCGAATATCATTCTCAATACCCTGATTTGCCAAATACTTATTGGCAGATGCCTTTTCAGGTTGGGTTCAGGATAGTTTTATTTATCTCATTTTTGGACTCTATTTCCTTCGACATAGTAATGATTTTTTTGTCATGTATTTAAAGTTATTTCATAGGTCTTATGTAGTTTTGAGCAAACTTATTCTATAAAATAATAATTTTTCAAGTAGTTCTATATAAATTTTTATGGACATTTCTAAAATTAATTGATTTTTGTTCGATATTGGCTGATTGTTGTTTATTAACTTCAGTTTCATACTGATAAAAAAATATCCTGTTCCCGGCACCGATATTTTTTAATATCATAGGAAAGCATTTTATTAGAAAATATATTAGGATGTTAAAAAGAAGATGAATTGTTTATTTCAAAATAAATATTATTATTAAGTTACAGTGTGGCGACCATTTGCAGTATTATTTCAGATATTATATACAACACAATATTGTTTTATTATATATTGTTATTAAATCTTATAATTACAATAAATAATAATATTAGATATTACAAAAATTAACAAAAACCTTAAATATAATGAAAGCATTTAAAAGTTCTCGTTTTCAATTTAGTTTGATTGAGAATATATTTTGTCCTAAAATTATTTCGCTTTTTTTATTTTTTATTGCAGTCATATATCACATACAGGTGACCGATTATTTTACTCGAATTTCGAATTATTTCATTCTACAATCATTCCACAATACTAAAATGGAATTGCGTATTTTTCAAATAATTGTTGTGGGTAAAAGTAAATTTTAATATTTACTGAATATTCAATAATTTAACCAAGTTTGGAAAAAAAGCATTAAGCGATGTATTCAATTTTACAACTGTATGATAAAATTATTTCAGTTTCTCGAGTTGGAAAATTTTACATAGAATTTGAAGAGGATACTTTTCTACTCATACTCATATTAAGCCTCGATGGTAATTTACTGGCTAGTTCAGGCATGATTTTGAAAACCGGGTGTTGACAATTTACTATCTGTAATGAGGACTTAATAGCCAAAAAGATAGAGTAGAGTACTTCATTTGTATCTCTTGTTCAAAGAATACCATGCGTGTTCGGTTTCTTCTTACTAATGAAGGACTTGCCGTCTTGTAAATCAAAGTTGCGCTGGCGCACCCCGCTGCAAGCAACGGGGTATGTTCGCGCCACCGCTCAAAATTCCGTTAAAGGAAATAATAACCCTAAACAATTTAGTGTGAGCAGAAGTTAGTAATCGAAAATGGAATTGAGAAATTTTATTATTATCAACGGTTACCGGGGAAGTTTCCATCCCCGCAGCAAGCTAGCGGGGTATTCGACTGAAATAAATAACACGTCTAATGAGAAATAAATTACAGATATTATGTTACTAATTTTTATATTTGTAATAAATAAGATGAATATAAATTAATATGTTCTTAACATTTTCAAACAATTTAAATACTTTGTGTTATTTTATTCTATTTTGAAGTGGCTGAACTATAATAGATGTTTCTCTTAACAAGGAAACATTGTCTTCAAAGCAGAGTCAGATATCTGGCCTTTACAAACTGAAAATAAATAAAAGTTGAACTTTGAGAAATTTGTCCATGCCACTTTTAAAAAGTTTTGTTCTTAATCTCTAATAGAAATCTAAATTTTACAGAGGATGTGAATTTTTAAAAGGTAAAATTTGGTCTGATAAACAATTCGTGGTTACAGACTCAAATTTTAAATTTTATGGCAAAAAGGTCTTAATTTTTAGTTTTTTTAGTTTTTCTCTCTATGTAAAAATTGTGAGATTAAAATCCTGAACAGCCGTCTTAAGCTTTTCCAAAGCGGGTCGCAATGGAGGAAGTTAAGGACTTTAAAAAAATAGGTGAATTCAGCTTGACCAGAACAACACCAAGAGTAGTTTAGATTAAAACCGGTGAGCAAATTTGTGTGAACCTGTATTCATAACGTTGGCGGTTGATTGTGTTTTTTTATATGTATTTATATGTATATATATGCATATAAATATATTGAGAGGCTAGAACCGGACTTCCAGGCATCTCCGAAATAAGCTAATTCAACTAATTTTGGCAGGCTGAATAGTTGCCTCTAACTAAGTACAGGAGGAATAATGACGAATAAAAAACCAATTTCAACATTATTACTACTGATTCTAAGCATCGGAGTCTGTCTCACCTTGCTTTCAGGCATCGTAGCTGCTGACGACTGGGTTGGTGGCCTTCCGCTGACAACCGTTCAGACCGGAACAGTGACTGGTGACCTGTACATCTCCGGGAACCCTCCATCAGCGACTTACACTAACGTTGTGGACAGAACTTTTACCCTTCCGACAGCTGCAGTAGCAGGGTCAGGCAGGGTCAAATGGGCCAGGCTCTACGTTTCCAGCTACTGCGGACACATGCAGGATGCAAAGGCCATCACCTACGCTACTAAGGTTGACTGGAACAACGACGGAACCTGGGACAACAACTGGACAGAAACTGACCCCGGGCAGCCTTTTATTTATATGCAGGGCGGGGACTATGGTGGCGGTGGCAACGACAACAGCAAGTTTTTCGGCCACGGTACCGGTGAACCCTATTTGATGCTCAACGAACACACAAACCGTGTGACGAGTGACTACCTGAGCTGGTATAATGTAACGAACCTGATTCAGACGGATGAACCCACAATCAAGGTGAACGTAGACGCCACGGGTTCCTATGATGGCCGGATAAAGATGGTCGAGCTCGTCGTCGCATACGACGATCCTTCTTCAACAACAGAAACGCTGTACTGGGTCAACGAGGGGCACGATGCCTGCACTTACTATACTGAGGAAAATGAAGACACTGTTGCCGTTGGAACCACCACGTTTGACACAGCCGGGCTTTCAGGCATTAGCTCGGCCACACTCATTGCCGACTACATGGCAAGTAACAATGGGTACTATGGTTTTCCAACAACAGATAATGATTTTGTTGCATCTACAAAGACCGGATCGTTTACAAACATAGGGCTTGACCGTGCTGCTGATACACAGGGTCTTTACTCAGGGATTGATTCCTGGAATGTAACATCATCCATTTCCGGCAGCAGTTCCGCATTTGCCTATGCCAGGTACCTGCCGGGTACAGGTACCGCAGCATTCTACAAAATCCCCCTCGCGTTCCTGGTGGTAAAAAAACCGCTTCAATCAACCTCTGCACCCGATGCCGAGTTCACTGCCAACGTGACCAGCGGAACGTCTCCTCTCACGGTTCAGTTTAACGACAGTTCAACTGGTTCCCCTACTTCCTGGCAGTGGGATTTCAATAATGATGGAACTGTTGACAGTACTGAGCAGAATCCGATATATACCTATAGTACGGCCGGAACCTACGTTGTTAACCTCACGGTTTCCAATGCAAAAGGAAATGATTCTGATGTAAAGACCGAATACATAACCGTAACTTCAGCGGCGACAAATGACCTCAGTATCTCAGGTATCGTCAATACGGTTCCAGGCTCTGCGGTTTTTGCCAAAGAACCAAATACCATAAACATTCTCAACATCATGAACACCGGAACTGGTAGCCTTTCTAGCATTTCGGTAGCACTTTATGCGAGTGACGTATCCGATGGAACGGTTCCGGTAAACACAACAACAATTTCATCCCTTGCAAGCGGAGGAAAGGCTACAGTAACCCTGATTGACCCAACTATCCGCAATCTGGAAGGCGGTACCGTAACCTATACCGCAGTTGTTGATCCTGCTAACCTAATCGCTGAAACCAATGAAGATAACAACAGGAAAAACAGTTCGGCTAAATCGGTCAAATATAACGGATATAAAGGCAAAGGCATCTACTGGGAAGGCGGAAGCAACATCACCACCAAACATACCTATGACCTTCAGGGTAACCTTTTGTACTCCACACAGCCTGATACTGCTTACAAAGCTGTTGGCTGGACTGGCAGGACCGAAAGCTGGACTGCTGCTGATCTTCCGATCCCCAGCGGTTCCACAATAGAAAAAGTTTTCCTTTATTTCGCCTACAACTGGGACCAAACTCCTGGCGGATATCCGTGGTTGAATCTTAACTTTAACGGAAACACAATTGAGAACGGAAATCTCTCTACAGGAAACGGAATTCTCTACAGGGACTGGAGCAATTTTGGCGGATATGCTGATTATGAATATGGCCTATGCGTCTACGATGTAACCGACAAATTTAACGAGGCCGGAAACAGCCTTGTAACGAATCCCTACGATAGCTCTTACAACAAAGTAGCACTGTATCCAAGCACCCTTGTTGTGGTTTATCGGAACTCTAACGAAACCAGGAAGCAGATATTCATCAATGAAGAGTGCGACGAACTTGGCGTATCTGAGTCCAGTTACGGAACAACTCCCAAAGAGGCTACAGCATATGCTCCTTTCACTGGTATGTCCATTGACAAGAGTAGTGTAACAAATGCTACGATGTACAGTTTCGCCGGAAGTGCCGGGCCCGATGAAGGCAACCTGCTTTTCAACGGAAACACTGTGGCAACAAGTGCATGGATGGGAAGTTCCAATTCAGCAAGCCCTCTAATCTTTGATGTGAAAGATTACATTAATGAAACAGGAAACGAAGCCAGAATCCAGGGGACAACAAGCGGAGGCATGGATGCTCTCCAGCAGATCCTTGTCATTGACTATCAGAAAGAACAAGAAGCTGCACCAGTAGCCAACTTTACCGCAAATGTGACAAGCGGTGCAACACCTCTAACGGTTCAGTTTACAGATGCTTCAACTGGCACTGTCTCATCATATGCATGGGACTTTGATAATGATGGAGCTGTAGACAGCACTGAGCAGAACCCGGTCCACACTTATGCTGCAACCGGTACTTACACTGTCAACCTTACTGTTTCTAACGCTGATGGAAGTGATTCTGAGGTAAAAACTGAGTACATTAAAGTCACTGGTCTATCTCCAGGAAAGCCAGTAGCTGCTTTTTCAGCATCTCCTGCTTCAGGAAAAACA
>NZ_LMVP01000029.1 GCF_002287235.1 Methanosarcina spelaei | reverse complement strand
GGTAAATACCTTCATATCTCGAGCATTTCCAACTATTACAGGTAGATGCTTTATCAAAGAATCATAAATAGGAACCCAGAAATCACTTGTTGACTCACATGCAACAACATTACATTTTTCGGATATTACCCAATTTTTAAGGGCTAAAATTCCTTCGTCATCTCTGTTGAAACGTTGCTGTTGTTTTCCACCAGATCGACTGATAATTGTAGCAATGAAAAAGATTTTGTGAATGTCTAGACCACAAGCTTTGTTTATGACTTCAATCATATAACATCACCCAATTTATTTGGGCAGTCGAATTGCCTAAAAGGCCAATTTAGCATCCGTGATCAAAGTCACATTTGAGCCTTCGATGGCAATTCACTGATTAGTTTTCTGACGGTTTTGAAAAACCAAAATAAGGACAACCTTACTGCCCAAGGTAATAAGGGCTTAATAGTCAAAAAAGAGGGCGTAGAGTACTTTCATTGATTTGTGCATGTTATTCGAAGAATTTCATGTACGTTTTCTTCTTTTGATTATGTTCCACAATTTTTTCCAGGAACTCACATACATTTTCTGCCTTTGAACTTTCCATAAAATTGATGAAATTATTACCATTAATAGAATAAAAGACAAATGCATTTGATTTTACGTAATATGTGTTTTTCATCATCAAAGGTTTTTTAAGTGATCATAAACGTTGCGTATTTGCCTTTGTTTGCGGTGAAGATTCATCCAGAAAACCTATGATATACTGTTCATCGGGACCAATATATGCTGGAATTGCTTCTGTTAACTTTTTTAAAACATCTTCGGCGTTTTCAGGTCTTCGATAATCAAGAGTATATGGTTTTGAGTGATACATGTTAAAACTATGCAATATAACTCTTATTTGTTTCTGTGAATACTCTACACCATATTTTTCCTTTATTAACTCTAAAACTTCTCTTGTAGTCCAGTAATCCTTATTTTCCAAAAGGATTCTTAAATCTTTTACTTGCTCGTCAGTAAGCTTAGATTTTCTTCCTCCACCAAAATGTGGTATTAAGGCAGCATAGTCGCCTTTATTCCAAGCGTCTTGCCAGTAATATCCTATTTTCTTAGTCACTCCAACTTTAGTAGCAGATTCTTCAACAGAATCTCCCAAACATCTAAATTTGACAAAATAGAGCCTTTTAAGTACTCTTGAATTGTGTTTACATTTGAGTAAGACGTTGATCTCATCAAGAGTTACCTTTTGATCAATTAGAATGTGTTCTTTCCCCACCATAAGAGAATATAAGCGTGTTAATATGTGTAGTAAGTTGCGTTGAAAACTATAATATAACCAAAAGTTTCTTACTAAAATAAGAAGTAGCAGGGATAGATGGTTGATGACTTTATGAGAACAAAACCCGAAAAACAAATTATTGAACTCAAGTAAGTTTTCAAGCCTATTCCGTGTTTTTACTATTTGACCTTAGTTTGACAGTTTGATTTTTATGTGGGAAGATTGTTTTCATATCCGTTGGAATGATAAGTAATATTATTTCAACAAATTTTTGCCAATTTTTTACTATTCTATTTGACAGATGATTCTCTTTCTCTTGATGGCTATTTTTATGATTTTTGACCAAATTCTTGGTATAGAATTTGACAGATAGCATGAATCTCAGATAAAATCTAGATACTATCTAAAAAGTTAGGTGCCAAAAGTGATAAAATAGGACGAAAATCTCTATAAATTTGCCCTATAGTGATTGTGAAGCTGGAAAATCAGAGTTAATTTTACGAAATTTATGAACACTGTCAATTGATTTTTGACAAAAAATTGAAGCTTGTCAGTAAATTTATTTCATACTGTCAAACTAAGGATTTGATCCAAAAAAGAAGAACAGAACTCAAAACAAACTCCCGAAAACTGTTGTTCACGTAGTTATATATTGTTTTACTGTGTTTTTTGTTAAGCTTAAATGAAGGATAGACTTCACTAAAACGCTAGGGCTATGAGTTATAACTGTTTACTGAACAAAAATTTCTTTTTAAATATAAAACCTTGGATCAATATCTCATGTTTGATTTAAATAATTATAAAAACTGCGTGTTAAATGGAAACTCCTCCAAACTTTCACGAAAAAATTAAAAATAAGCAAATCGCGAAAATTATATATCTACTTTATTAAATCTCCACATTGCAGCAGATAGCATTACAAGGGCGAAGAAAATGAGGCCAAGGAAAGCCACAACTATATCTACTGTAGTATAGATATAGTGATTTCCCATCACGGAGAAATTGGTCCCCAAAGCAAAATAACGAATTCCACCTGCCAGAAGGGTCATCGGGTTAAACATCGATAGAACCTTGAGGAAAGTGGGAAAGCCGTCAATGGGATAAAGGGCGTTACTTACAAAGAAAATGGGCATGCTAACCAGGGTGAGAATAGACTGCATTCCTTCTGGATTTTCAACGGTAATTGCAATCGAACCTGATAGGAAAAGGAAGCCAAGAGTAAAAATCGCTACCAGTAACGTGATACCCACTATTGCGATAAGAGTTTCAATCAGGGTATACCCCTTAAAGAACTCCATTCCTACAAGTCTTCCGAACCCTATTATTATGAAAGTTTGAAAGAGAGCTTTGGTCACAGCGGAAAGTCCAATTCCGAGAATGATATGAGTCCTGGGAACTGGACTTGCAAGAGTTTCCCTCAAAAGGCTGAATTTTTTGTCAAACATGAGGGTAGTTCCTCCAAACAAACTGCTGAACAGTACATCCATTGCAATTATTCCTGCACCCATATACGAAATGTACGCGACTACCGGAACGCCAGGTTCATTTGGAACAAGTGAAGTTAATTTGTCAAAACTATCTGACATAGCAAGCCCAAAGAATGCCAGCCACATTACAGGCTGGACCATTGACGTGATGAGCATCGATTTATATCTGAAGTATTTCACCATCTCTCTCCAGTATATGGCACGAAATTCGAAGCTCATTCAGAAACCACCGCCGTTTCTATTCCTTGTTGTTTTTCATTTCCATTTCCATTTCCGTTTTCATTACCTTCCCTTAATCCATGTCCTGTGTAATGAACAAAAACATCATCCATTGATGGTTTTTTAATATTTACAATTATAATCTCTATCCCCTCTCTCCGAATTTTATCCATAATTTGAGGAAGCACATGAGTGACATCCTCCCCTATCATAATTCTCAGGGATTTTGTATCTTCTGTTACATTTTTAACTGACACCAGTGACCTTAATATCTCTGCAGCAGCTTTATTATCACTTGTTTCCAGGTAAATAAGGTCTTTACCAAGTTTATTCTTCAACTCATTGGAGGTTCCAGTTACGATTATTTTCCCATGGTCAATTATGCTTATTCTGTCGCTCAACTGATCGGCTTCTTCCATATAGTGTGTTGTTAGGAATATGGTAGTGCCCTCTCTCTTAATCTCTCTAAGGTATTCCCACATTCTCATTCTCGTCTGGATATCGAAACCTATCGTTGGTTCGTCAAGAAAAAGGACTGCAGGTTTTGTCATCAACCCTCTTGCCAGCTCAAGCCTTCGCTTCATGCCACCGCTCAGATCTTTTCCCAGGGTATCCTTTTTACTTTCCAGATCTGTAAGTTTTAAAAGTTCCTCGATGCGTTTACTTCTTTCTTTTTTCTTCATCGAGTAAATCCTGCCATGATATTCAAGATTCTCAGATACTGTCATTTCATGATCGAGACAAAGCATCTGGAAAACAATGCCTATCGACCTCCTTACTGAGTTTGGTTCCTTTGCAACATCATACCCGTTAACTCTCGCTTCGCCTTTCTGGAGTTTCCTGAGTGTGGTGAGGATATTAATAACAGTACTCTTTCCCGCTCCGTTTGGGCCAAGAAATGAGAAAATCTCTCCTTGCTTTACAGTAAAACTGATATTGTCAACAGCTTTTATAGAACCGTATGAATGCTCAAGATTGTTTACTTCTATGACGTTTCCGGTCACTCGTTAATCAACCCCTTCCCTCTACCTTATTGGATCACTTCTGTAATTTATGTTAGACCCCAGTATTAGATCCCCTGTTTTAAGTGGATATAAATTTAATAAGTAATTTATTGAAACTATTGAGTTTGAACAAATATCTTGATAGTTTTACACAATTAGTTATGTCTCAGATGGTTTATATAAATAGGAAATAAAGTTTCTAAACTAACCTCTTAGGCACTGTTCTTTTTCATTTAAAAATCTCTAAAATACCTGACAGATCGTCCTGTCCAATCTTACTTCTTAAAATTTGGTCCCTAATAATTTTCCGCTTTTGTTTTCTATTAAAAAGTTTTTTCTTTATTGCATGATAAATAGAAGATTAAAAGAATATGTGAGAGATATCTTTATATTATAGGACGAATTTTCGAATTATAAGTTGATTAAGCTAGATTACAGACTTATTTTAAAAAAAATAAAGGATTTTTAATATTATTTGAATATCTGTAATTCTATAATTATAATTATAATTATATATTTTCATGTTTATGGATAAGATATATATAAATACGTTAACCGATAATGTTATTTTGGGGATAAATAATGGTAGATATTTTGTGACTATCATCGATTATTAGTGTATATCTTAATGACGGATTTGAAAACCTGAAAATAGAAATAATTCTTCTAGAGTAAAAAAGAAAACAATACCTCTAAAATTATGAAGATAGTTTCTATGTAAAAGCTACCACAGAAGGAGTTGAGTATGCAGACCGTTACGCAATCTGCTGTCCTATAAGCCCGAAAAAAGCAGTCGCCAATTTTTAAACCGTATACTTAAAGAAAAGGTACTTTGTCAGCATCCTGTTGAGAAAGCAGTGGACGTTAAATCGAGTAAGGAGAGATTTTACTGGAATCTTCTTTAAGGAGAGAGTGTCATGGAAAGTGCAGTACCCAGAGTATTGAAAACTCCAATACTAGCAATGTATCATGATGATAAACATCAATATCTTACTTTGGAAGTTGAACTTCCCGATGTAGAAAGTGAGAATATTACACTTTTAATGCATGAAAACAGTTTTTATCTAAAAGCATTCAGTAAAAACGTAGAGTACTTGGGATCTTTTTTTCTGGATGGGCCTGTAGATCCAGAGAAAGCAGTTGCAGCCAACAATGGAGGAATGCTTACTATCAAAGTTCCTTATAAAGAAGATTTTACGTGTGCAAGGTATGTTCAGATTGAGTAAGGCAAAGAAGGAATCAATTATTGTAAAATAACTCTAAAAAACTTAATTTTATATCCTATTAATCTTTATTATATTTTTATTTAAATTAACAAGGTTTGTTTTTATTAACACTTATTTGCATAGAGGAGATTTTATGAAAATAATAAAATGTAGTGATCTGGGGTTCAAGTGTAACTTTATGGCTGCTGGCAATGAACTGGAAGAAGTTGAAAATGCTATGCTCGATCATATAGAAAAACAACATAAAAAAGAGCTTCAGAACATGTCCGAAGATGATATTCATCATCTAAAGCACCGAATATCGACTCTTCTAGGAAGAAGCTGTGGCTGCGGAGCTCTGTAACACGGTCATATTATTTGAAAAACGAAAGTTTACCTCTGACTTTTAGGCAAACTTTTTTACAACTTTTTTAATAATTAAGGATTACATTCCAGGATTCCAGTATAAAACCATAGTTCAGAGAGAAGTATATTAAAATTAACTAAAGTAAAAACAGTTTTGAATAGTCTATGTAACTATGGTTAAAACAGAATTGATAGTTATTGCTATTAAGATTCAACGTACAATTTCAATGAGTTTATTTTTTTGACTATTATCAATAGAGTACCTTTTTATCTGTTCACGATTAGTTATCAATTTTCTTGTTTTCATCAAATGCAATCAACTTTTTTGGTAAGCTGGTAGTATGCCAGTTTAGCATGAAAATGCTGCCGTCAGCATGCATTTTCATATAGTTATGCACGTTATTCAAAGAATCTCATTTTTGTTTTCTGTAAAATTATAACTCTTAATAAGTTAGTAGCTTGAGAAGTCAATATTGAGAGAACTGAATTATGCTAAGTACACAAAAATTTGACTTTGAATTTATAGATAATTCGGAACATTGCCGTAGGCTTAATAGTTATGACTAATTTTAGATAATAATCAATTTTGAATAAACCATTTTTAAGTAAACTTTTTAACGAAAGCAGGCTAGTGTCGAGTCAAACAAAAAATGTCGTATAAAATCGAGTGCAGTTATTAGGAATCATTGAATCCTTGATAATTGACTTTAACACTAGAGTAACTCAGGAGCTCAATAATGAGTTTTAAATCTTAGGTCATGAGTTCAGAATCCATAGATAATAATTAAGCAGTGCAGCAAAGCTAACCCACAGGATATAAGGAAATAGTAGATAAGAAGCCATTTTTGAAATTTCTCGGAATTTCAGTATTGTCAGGAAGATTGCAAGCCAGAGTAAAATAATCTCAACAAAAGCATAATAAGGAGATTTTAGCCCAAAAAAGAGAAAAGACCAGATAACATTAAGGCTTAACTGAATTCCGAAAATAAGCATTCCCTTTTTAACTTTTTGTTCTTGCAACCCTTTTTCCCAGACAAGATAAAATGAGATTCCCATAAGTGTATAAAGTATAACCCATACGGGAAAGAATACCTGAGGTGGCGGGGTAAAAGTCGGTTTTTCAAGCAAAAGGTACCAGTTTTCAAGAGAAGACGCTGTAAATATCGAACCTATTGCCCCTGAAAACTGGCAGAGCAATACAGAGACAAGTAACTTGAAAAGATTAATTCTTTGAACCATACCAAATCCGGAAATAATTCTATACCTCGATCTTTATTAATATTTGGGTTGAAAAAACTTTAAGTTTTTGATACTGCTTTTTACAGTATTTTTGCAAAATACATATTGCCGGAAAAAACTCAAATCTAACCCCACATTCAGCAGTATTTTTGAAAATCAACAGTTTTCCTTACGCATTTTATGGACAGATTTGATTAGTTTAAACTATTTACAGATAGTTGTGAAAATTGATTGATATCGTTTCTGGCCTCTAAATACATCACATAGGTGCTTTTGCTTACTGTGTAAAAGTCCGATAAATCCATGTTTAATTAAAAACTGATAGCGGAAAAATATGAGTTTGCGAAATTTACTTAGGAAAGTGAGCTCACTAAGAGACTCACTCTTTTTGGAATTAGCTTTAATGAGATTTATATACATGAGATTAGAAATATATCTAACAATTGGGGCTTAATCATACAAATATTTTCAAAGATAATACAACTTACTATATATCTCAACAGTTTTATATTTCATATGAGATTAGGAAAAATATATATACTATTATATAGGTAAAAGGATACCTAATGCCTAGTCAGGATGGGAAATCAAAATGGTGCAGATAAAAAAATGTATGACCAAAGAAGATGTGTTAGAGGCTGTAAAAGAAAGAGACGTAAAGTTTATCCGTACTCAGTTTACGGATACACTTGGCATCATCAAAAGCTGGGCAATCCCTGTTGAACAGTTAGAAGAAGCCTTTGAAAGTGGAGTAATGTTTGACGGGTCTTCAATCCAGGGCTTTACAAAGATTGAAGAATCTGACATGAAACTTGTGCTTGATCCGTCTACTTTCAGGATCCTTCCCTGGAGACCTACAACTGGAGCAGTAGCCAGGATCCTTGGAGATGTGTATCTTCCTGACGGTCAACCGTTTGAGGGAGACCCCAGGTATGTTCTTAAGAGCGCAATTGAGGAAGCCAAAAAAATGGGGTACTCAATGAATGTAGGTCCTGAAATGGAATTCTTCCTCTTCAGACTTGACGCAAATGGAAATCCAACCACAGAACTTACGGATCATGGAGGGTACTTTGATTTCTCTCCCCTTGACCGTGCACAGGATGTACGTAGAGATATTGATTATGCTCTTGAGCATATGGGCTTCCAGATCGAAGCTTCTCATCACGAAGTCGCACCTTCTCAGCATGAGATTGACTTTAGATTCGGTGACGTGCTGAGCACCGCAGATAATGTTATAACTTTCAAATATGTGGTAAAATCAATTGCATATCACAAAGGATATTATGCCACCTTTATGCCGAAACCTCTTTTTGGAGTAAATGGTTCAGGCATGCATACTAATCAATCCCTTTTCAAGGAAGGCAAGAACGCATTCTATGATCCAGAGGGTACAGATCAGCTTTCTCAGGAAGCAATGTACTATATTGGTGGTCTGTTAAAACATATTAAGGAATTTGCAGCTGTTACAAATCCGGTTGTTAACTCCTATAAGAGAATAGTACCCGGGTATGAGGCACCGGTTTACCTCACCTGGTCTGCAAAGAACAGAAGTTCCCTTATCCGTATTCCTGCAACCCGTGGCAATGGGACAAGAGTTGAACTAAGATGTCCAGACCCAGCGTGTAATCCTTATCTTGCCTTTGCCCTGATGCTCAGAGCTGGACTTGATGGTATAAAGAATAAGATCGATCCAGGAGAGCCGACTAACACGAACATTTTCCACCTTACGGAAAAAGAACGAGAGAATAAAGGTATCCGTTCCCTACCTGCAGACCTTAAAGAGGCAATTGATGAAATGAAATGCAGTGGATTCGTAAAAGAAGTGCTAGGAGAACACGTTTTCAGTAATTATCTCTGTGCTAAAGAGATGGAATGGGATGAATACAAAGCAATTGTTCACCCTTGGGAACTTGAGAAATATTTGAATATGCTGTAAGCATGCCAGAAATCTTAATACCCAAATGGATATCAAAAAAATTTATTATGGTAGAATTAGACAAAATTGTGACAGAACTAAAAGTTTACTTGAAGAGACACACTCCTTCCAGGAAGTGTGCCTTAACTTTTAAAAATAACTCTGCAAACTAGTTAAATATTTTTCACGGGATTTACTAGTCGGGACATATACAATCTTTTAATATTTTTCAAAACTAATGCTTGAAATGAATATTGATATAAAAATGCTTCCCTTCTGAAAAATCCTGGTACTCAAGAACACTACTTTTTTCCAAAGAAATTAATTCAGATATACATTAATAAGCAAATGGCTCTAAAGCCCTAAAGATGATAGTGTACTAGTACTGCGATTCCGAAGTAGGTTCATAAAACTTAACTTTTGAATAGATCCGAAGATCACTGATCTTTCTAGGGAAATAAAGAATTGATTTTGGAATCGAAGCACTAGCTATTAAAAAGGATATTCTAAAGTAAAAGTACAGAGGGTTCTAACAAATATAAATACAAGTCAACTAAAATTAAAAGGTTAAGCCGCTGCGCCTTGTAGCGTTATCTAAAGAACTTTTAACCTGAAAAAGAAACATATATATATTGTCAAATAGGTACTAAATTACTTACTTCCCTTAGTGGTGACCCTCTCGATGTATTATATAATTATAAACCATATGTGAAAGCATTGCTATATATTCACATTATTAAATAATTTATACAAATAGACTTAGTTAAAAATCCATAAATTATGGAAATTGATGAAAAGTTACCCCTGAAACCCAGTTTCTCAGCTGGCAAGTTTTTTGAACTAGTTCTCAAAAATGAGCCACGGAAATAATTCAGAAATTACTGATGGATATATTATATTTATTACATCCATTCCTATCCATTTTTAGAGTGATCAAAATGTGTGGAATAATAGGCTTTATAGACCGAACAAAGTCCAGAATGGACGGGTCGAGCATAAAAGCCGCCCTCAGCCTCATGAATGAAAGAGGTAGTGGAGACGGGGCAGGCTATGCTGCATATGGAATTTATCCCGAATATGCAGACTACTATGCTCTTCATGTTTTCTTTGACAATCTAGGTGAACCAAAAAAGAAGGTAGATGAACTTCTTCAGCAATTAGGAGAAATTGTTCACCAGGAAGAAATCCCGACCACCCCACAGCTGGGCATAAAGAAAGTACATATCCCCTGGAGATATTTCTTTAAGCCTTCAGAAGACCTGATGTCAGGGAAAGCGGCTTCTGAAAAAGATGTTGTTACTTACATAGTCATGGAAGTAAATGCTAATGTAAAAGGGGCTACAATTTTTTCTTCCGGAAAAAATATGGGAGTCTTCAAAGCTTCCGGTTGGCCTGAAGATGTGGCAAACTTTTACAGAATTGAAGATTACAAGGGATATATCTGGCTTGGCCACAACCGTTATCCCACAAACTCTCCAGGTTGGTGGGGAGGGGCTCATCCTTTCAACCTGCTTAACTGGTCAGTAGTACATAACGGAGAAATTACCTCATATGGTACAAACCAGCGCTATGTTGAGGGATACGGATACAAATGCACTGCACTTACCGATACCGAAGTTGTAGCCTATCTATTTGACCTGCTTGGAAGGCAGCATGAGCTTTCTTATGAAACGGTTGTCAAGGCTCTTGCTCCACCTTTCTGGGACGATATTGACCGGATGTCTGCGAAAGAAGCAGAGTTAAATAAGGCAGTTCGCCTTACCTATGGGTCTGCCCTCATGAATGGTCCTTTTGCAATCGTGGTCGGAACAGAGAATGGTATTGTTGGTTTTACTGATAGGATTAAACTGCGCCCTCTGGTAGTTGGTGAAAATGGAAACCGGCTCTATATATCCAGTGAAGAAGCTGCGATAAGAGTACTTGACCCAAAAGTTAAAAATGTATACACTCCCAGGGCAGGAGAACCAATTATAGGGAGGTTTATTGAATGACGCTCGGAAGTGTGCCCCCAAAATTTAAGGTCAGTATTGACCGCGACCAGTGCATGGACTGTGGGCGCTGTATTGAAAACTGTTCATACGGCGTGTACAGGAGAGAAGGCGACAAAATACTGATAGAATCCAGGAAATGTACAGGATGCCTTCGTTGTGTTGCCATGTGCCCAAGGGATGCAATCACGCTTACAGAGAAACCTGTAGACTACCGCAGTCATCCCCTCTGGACCAGAGAAGTCAGAGAGGATATTATTAAACAAGCTTGCAGTGGAAAGATCATTCTTTCAGGAATGGGAAACGCCAGGGATTTGCCAGTTGTCTATGACCACCTTCTCCTTGATGCCTGCCAGGTTACAAACCCGAGCATTGACCCGCTGAGAGAACCAATGGAACTCAGGACTTACATTGGAAAGAAGCCATCCAAACTCAAATTCCGAAAGACCGAAAGTGGCGAAGTAGAGCTCGAAACAAAGCTTGCCCCAAATCTTAAGCTTAATACCCCTATCATGATCGGCCACATGAGTTTCGGAGCTATCAGCCTCAACTCTCAACTCAGTATGGCAAAGGCCGTCACAGAGCTCGGAACTTATATGGGAACAGGAGAGGGAGGGCTCCATGAAGCTCTATATCCTTATCAGGATCACATGATTGTCCAGGTTGCATCAGGTAGGTTTGGTGTAAACATTGATTATCTCGAAAGAGGCGCTGCCATTGAGATCAAGATTGGTCAGGGAGCAAAACCGGGTATAGGTGGACATCTGCCTGGAGAGAAAGTAAGTGAAGAAGTCTCAAAGGCTCGCATGATCCCTATTGGCAGTGATGCAATTAGTCCAGCACCTCATCATGATATTTACAGTATTGAGGACCTTGTTCAGCTTATTAGAAGCCTGAAAGAAGCAACCGAATGGAAGAAACCGGTTTTCGTTAAGATTGCAGCTGTGCATAATGTGGCTCCAATTGCTGCTGGTATTGCTCGCTCTTCTGCAGATGCGGTAGTAATTGATGGGTTCCGCGGCGGAACCGGAGCAGCTCCCAAGGTCTTCAGGGACAATGTGGGAATTCCGATTGAAGTTGCAATTGCAAGCGTTGATCAGAAACTCAGAGAACAGGGTGTCAGAAACGAGATCTCAATTATTGCAAGTGGTGGGATAAGGACCAGTGCAGACCTTGCCAAATCAATTGCTCTCGGAGCAGATGCTGTTAATATCGGGACTGCTGCTCTTGTCGCTCTGGGCTGTAGGGTCTGCGGCAATTGTTATAGAAACCTTTGCCCCTGGGGTATTGCTACTCAGCGTCCAGATCTTGTGAGCAGGCTTGATCCTGAGATCGGAGCAGTTCAGGTCTCAAATCTTATTAAGGGCTGGACTGACGAACTCAGTGAACTTATGGGTGCTGCAGGAATCAACAGTATAGAAAGCCTGCGTGGCAATAGAGACCGTCTGCGTGGGTATATGCTGGACGAAAAAATGCTTGAAATCCTTGATGTACTGCCAGCGGGGGCCTGATTGAAATGAAGACGGTAAAAATTGATGCCAGAGGTATGCATTACACCCCCTTAAACCAGAAAATCAGGGCTGCGATTGCGGATGGAGCAGAGGAAATCATACTCGACAACGTTCTCGGACAGCGCTTTATAGGTGACGGCCTTAGAGGCAATGTCCGCATCATAGTCAATGGGGTTCCCGGAGGAGATCTGGGAATATTCATGAGTGGGCCGACCTGTATTGTACATGGAAATGCCGAACATGCTCCGGGAAACACAATGGATAAAGGAATGCTCGTGATTCACGGAAGTGCAGGAGATGCAGTTGCTCACAGTATGCGTGGAGGAAAAGTCTTCATAAAGAATAATATTGGTTATAGGGGCGGCATCCACATGAAACAATACGAAGTGGAAGCCAGACCTATACTTGTTGTAGGCGGCACAGCCCATTCCTTCCTCGGTGAATATATGGCAGGTGGAATGGTACTCGTGCTTGGTATTGGCAAGGATAAAGCCATGACAGACAGGGGTATCGGAAGCGGAATCCATGGTGGAGAAATTATTATCCGTGGGGACGTAGATGATTACCTGCTTGGAACAGGAGCCAAGAAATTCAAGTTTACCGAAAGTGACCTTGAACGCATTACCCCAATTATAAAGAGCTTCTGCGAGCAGTTTGGGTATGACGCCGCAGAGTTCCTGGACACCAACTATACAAAGATCGGACCTGTAAGCAGCCGTCCTTTTGCAAGCAAATATGTATGGGAGTGATCAGAAATGGCAGAACAGAAACCAATCAGCAAAAGTTACCTTGACCTTAAGTCAAAAGTCTGGGACGAAGGCCTTTGCTCAGGCTGCGGGGCCTGCATTGCAGTCTGCCCTGCTGATGCTCTATACTTCGAAACAGGTGGCGATTCCGCACATCCGAAGAGCAACAACTACTGTAAAGCTGCTGTTGACGGCGTTCCCTGCGGAGCCTGTTACGAGGTTTGTCCGAGACTTGAAGAACAGCCCTCAAGCTTGCTCGGAGAATATCTTGAAATTATTGGTGGGAAAGCTGAGTTTGATATTCCGAAAAAGCAGAGTGGAGGAGCAGTAACAGCAATTCTTGCAAACGCTCTTGATACAGGTCTTGTAGATGCTGTAGTTACGGTTACTGAGGATCCCTGGACCCTCAAGCCGCATTCAATGGTAATTACCAGGAGTGAAGCTCTTATCGGCCAGGCAGGAAGCCGTTATAACTGGTGGGTTCCTCTTGTTTCTTCTCTGAAGGAAGCAGTTGTAAACAGGAAGTACAGGAACATTGCAGTTGTTGGAGTTCCATGCGTTGTCCAGGCAGTTCGCAAAATGCTTGAAACTGACCACCAGCTTGTGGGCCCATACAAAAAGTCCATTCGCTTCATCATGGGGCTTTTCTGCACGGAAAGTTTCGATTATGAAAAACTTGTTGCAGGCAAGCTAAAAAGCGAGTACGCTCTCGAACCCATGAAGGTCTGCCGTATTGACGTTAAAGGCAAGCTCGAAATCACCCTCAATGACGGAATGCAGTATGTAATTCCCCTTACCGAACTTGAGGACACTGTCCGCCCAGGCTGCAGCATCTGCACGGACTTTACAGCCCTTGAAGCTGACATCTCAGCCGGTGCGGTTGGAAGCCCTGATGGCTACACCACTCTTATTGTCCGTACTCTTGTAGGACAGCACATTCTTGAAAGCGCAGTTGCTAACAAGAAATTGAGTATAGGTGGAGAAGTCGATACCGGGATAATTGAAAAACTTGCTAAGAAAAAGCTTAAAAGAAAACCGGAATAAAACCGGAATAATTACTTCAAAACAGATTTGGATGGAGTTATACTCCATCTTTTTTTCTTTCTATTTTTCCAAAGGCAGAACCAAGAACGTTCTAAGCATACTAAAACAAGTTTTCTGCCTCCAGACAATTAGAGTTCGAATAAACCTTCCAGAGAGAATTTGAGCTCCATCAAACATCATTTTTAATGTTTTTTCCTAGAAACTTACTTATATAACTAATTTATGACCAAATCATCCAACTAAAGCGTAATCAATCTAAATTTGAGTTTCTTCTAAGATTCACAAAGCTATTGCGCTGATAGTTGGACTATTTTGCCATAAAATTTAAGTAAACTCTTTTGATACGTGTTATCTGAGAGTTAACAATGTCAAGCAGGATACTTTTCATTATATTGGCAACTTTGCTTTTTTTATCGTTACTATTCAGGTAGCCTTTTTAGGGCTACACAATTTTTCCTCTTTTCGAGGAAAAATTGGATTTACAATGAGTTATTTCTATCTTTGATGAAACGTGAAGAGATTCTTGCTCTGTGTACTTCAAACCCTGAAGTTATTGCAACTTACATTGAGAGTCTTGAATCTCAAATAAAACAGCTTAGTGAAAAATTGCAAGTTTTAGAATCTCGCTTAAATCAAAATAGCAGAAACAGCAGTAAACCTCCTTCTACTGATTTTTTTGTCAAAGGAAAACCTAATCCCAAGAGTCTCCGTAAAAAGAGCGAAAAGAACCCTGGAGGTCAAGAAGGTCATCCAGGAACAACTCTTAAAATGGTTGATAATCCTGATTAGGTAATAGAGCATTCTTTGAACTGCTGC
>NZ_LMVP01000028.1 GCF_002287235.1 Methanosarcina spelaei | reverse complement strand
AATTGCTCCGCTACCTCTGAAGCAGGATTTATTCTGAACTTGCAAAGTTCACCATAAAAGTTCCAGTAACTGTCCAGAAAAGCTTTCAGCTTCTCTTTATGATAAGGAACTATTGGCCTCAATTTCTTGTAGTTTCTACCGTCATGAATCCAGCAAAGAGCATGATGATATGCAATTTGCCTGAATTGACGTGCATCATCACTTAAAAGTGTGGTAACCACAGGTATGTCTTTACTTTGATGATAGGCCGCAATTGCACAGGCTTCAAGGACTTTCTTCTTAGTAGTTTTATATCCATTAAGTGAGAAAACACAATCCAATTTTCTATGCATTTCGTCGTCACTGAATATTTTGTTTTTAATAGAAGATAGTTTTTCCATCCAACTTTGAGAAACATTAAACGTTTTCATCAGACTAAATGCGTCATCAGTAAAGCAGTACGTTTTTTCTTTTCCACATAAAAGCACATCTAAAATATTTTCTCTATTTTTATTGGGAACTGTAAAATAAGCAGTATAATAAGGATTACAAAGAATTTGAGTATAATAATTGACACCATTGACTCTTGCACCTGTATCATCAATCTGCTGATAAGGCGTAGCCTTAAGACCTTCCAGAAAAATCTCAGTTTTCTCCTGATGAAAGATATCAATATCTTTTGTCAAGATTCGAGAAATAGTGGCTTTAGATATATGAACACCAATATTTTCCAGAAACTCATGTATTTTGGGCTCTGAAACATTAGCAACATGATAAAGAGTGGTTATAAGAGATTTGATTCCAGGACCAAATTCACCCTTTACGCCTTGTGGCAATTTTCCTGCATATGTTTTATGCTCAGAAGGAGAATAAAAAATCTCTATTCTGTAGTTTGTATTAACAGGCTTTATGTATATATCCTGAATTATTACGTCTCTATAACCTTTAGGATATGCATCACTGGGTAAAATGGATCTATCAACTTTACATGTCTCAGTTCTATGAACTTCTATTTTGTCCAGTTTAGATTTAGGCTCTTTAGTCTATGGAAGCTTTCTTTTTCTTCTCTCTTTTTCAGAAGAAATGTCTTCATTCTTTTTAGAACCACGGATCTTAGGTTTGGCTTTTTCACCTTTAAGTAAGTTGATTTCATCTCGAAGCTTCTGGTTCTCTGCCTTGAGAAACTCAATCTCTTCGTTCTGTTGTTCAATTATAGAAAACAAAATACGAAAAGCTTTGGCATATCTTTCATCTTTAATTTCATCAGGATTGATGTCCAGTGAAGAAAGCAACTGTTTTAAAGCTTCAAGTTCCATTTTTCTACTCCAAAAGATGATAAGGGAAAATGGAACAACTGATATATTTTTTATGCGGTTGAAAATCCATTAAATTTGAAGAGGATACGTGATTTTCATTAATCTTTTCGAGTAAGTAAGGTTTATACGGATCAAGTTTGCTCGGTCTTGGTGGACGTTTTTGGGGTTCTGGTAAGGTTTTCGAAGATATTTTCTTACAGTTTTCCTATTATGACCTGTTCTTTAAGAGATTTCACTGATGTTCAAGCCTTGTGAATACAAATCTCGTATCATTAATCATTCCTCCATTTTCAGCATTATCCACAATCCTCGAACTTTTCTCAAGGATTGGAAATTGGAGGATTTCAAACCGCCGAAAATGAGGAGTTCTTAACCGCCGTTGACAGTAGGTTTAAACTAACAAATTTGGTATACAGATATATAAGAATCATCATATATTTTTTGTTGGTTTGAGCAATTGTCAACTTTATCCAGATATGAACATAAAAGACCGCGATTGTAGTAAGTATGAACTGGGAGACCTTTGGCCATTGATGCATGATCCAATAAAAAGTAATTTTTGGATAACGAAGATCTTAAGTTATTACTGTCTCCTAGAAAACAACCATAGTGAGAAGAACTTAAATCTATATAATTTATTTTTAATTTAGAAGTATAGGCTTCTCTTTGCACGTATTTCCCTAATATATTAAAGTCTACAATAACTTTTTTGTTCTCATGATCTATATTATTATATACCCAATTAAAACTAGTTTTTGTATTTACATATTTTAAAACAGATGTAGTTCCTCCTTCTTTTGTGTTATATAACGAAAAAACACAAATTGATGATAAAATAACCAACATTATAAAAGAAAATGCTAGAGTAAATTTGGCAACATGATAAAAACGGTCTTTACTTTTGATTGTGTTTGCAAAAAGATGAATTCCAAAAAGTGGAAAATATGATGGAATATATATAAAATTAATAGCTTGAGTTTTGTAGTAAGAAACTACGTGGACAATTTGAGCAATAATTATAGATATTGCAAAAAGAAAAGAAACTTTTATTTCGCTTTTCCCAGTTTTTATATAATAAATATTAAGGATTATTGGAACTAATAAAGAGATAGTGGCAAAGACATAAATTAATAGATAGCATTGAAAATATATATGTCCAAAAAATAAATTTTTGTAGCTAAAAGAATATGGCATAACAAAAGGAACTCCTCCTTGGAGTTTTATAATAGCTTTTGAGAGAAAATCCCATATATTAGCTTCCGCTGTAAACCTGTACAAATAACTACTTTGCCACAGATGAATAAATGTAATAGAAATAACTATTATAGTAATGGAGGTAGATTTTGATAGTTTATAAAATTTATTATATTGTTGAATTTGATTTTGATTTTTTGTTGTTAAAGAATAGAGATATAACAAACTGGAAACAGTAAATAAAGAAATTATAAAAAAAAGGGAAGTCATGAGCAGTGTATGCCAGTAAAGAGCTAAACACAGCTGAGAAATAACTAAAATCGAAAAATAAGCAGCTCTCTGATCTTGAAGATAATAATATTTGAAAACACATAAAAGAGATATAAGGAACAGAAGTGCAGCTGCAGGAGCCACATAAAAAGAGCCATAGGCGCCAGTAGTCATCAAAAATAGTAATGCATAAAGAGAAAGTAAAAAACGAAAAACGTTGTTAAATTTATCATTCAAAGGAACAGAGGTCCTAATTAGAGCTAGCCATATAAAGGGTATAAATAAAATACCTAGTGGTAAAACCACTAATAACTGTGTACTTATATTTGTAATGAGTTGAGTAACAATAAACAAGTATATAAATAGAACGAAATAAGATTCAGTATACATAATTCCTTGAATCCGAGGTGAAAATGAATGATTTATAGATATATTTGAATCAACCAACGGAACAATCTTAAGATAATCTAATGAAATATACCCATTTCGATACATTTCAATAAAACCTGAAAAAATATTAGAATATCTTTGAAAATCAACTTCATTGAATACACAATGTATCACAAAATAACAAACTGTACAACAAAATGCAATCCCCCATAACTTTAGACTTCTTTTTTCTATATTGTCCATCTGACCACCAGCAAGAATATTAACTAATAAAATTTTGATTGATTTATATACATTTGTCTTTGCTCATAAGTGTTTTATCCTGAAATAATTTCGTTTTGAAACTTTTTTCCGACTTTCGGCAGGTCGACATAAGGAATTTGAATATTTGATATCATTTTTTCAACATTTGATAAATACATATTAGAGTTAAAGCTGGTTAACATGTGGCTCAACTCCAATGATACATCTAAACACTGAATCATTTTTCCATCAAAGTTTAGTATAAAAGATTATGTTTGGATCATATGTAAACATAATAACTACATACAACAAGGGATCATTATTTCAAAATCGCCATCAATAAATTTATAAAAATGAAATGTCTACTTGCCGAATCTAGGTTTTTTGCTTTTGTCTATTCCCAAATAATCTTATTCCTATTCTGAATTTTGCCTCAATTGGTAGTCTACTCCAAATGCATCTTGTGGTGATTCTAATTTTTCAAGTTTCAAAGCTCTATGGGTCTTTTGTTATTCACTGAATAAATTCTTCAAATGATTCAAATTCTCCTCTAAACCTCTGATATGTATCTAACCATTTCTCTAGTGTATTATTGATTCCAGTAACTATCAAGCTTATGTGAAACAGAATCAATAGTCCTCTTATTAAAATTCAATCAACAAATTTTTGTAAATTGGTTCTCTATAACTGTTGGCGATTGGCTGCGCTTTTTCCTTTTTCATAGGTTATTTCTTGGGTTCTCCGCTTTTACTAAAATCAATATCAGTAAATACATTTTGATAAAATCTAAAGTTGCAATTATTTTAGTATGTAGTTATTTCTAAACTGCTGGCTACTGACTATGCTTTTTATATCATACTGATATATCAGTAGCTATATATCTTGTTTGGCCACAATCATATTCAGTCAACTGACCTTGGTATGCTGATAGTCACAGTTAATATTGGTTTTTCAAAACGTCCGAATAAACTTCAATAATTTTTTCCGCAATGATATCCCAAGAAAACAACTCCGAGTAATTTATAATTTTTATCGAATCCCAGCTTTGGTCTAGAGCAAACAATATCTTCTGCGCTAATTTTTTTGATTTTTTTGGTTCAATCAGGTAACCATAGTCTTCAGAAATTACAACCTCTTCACTTCCACCATTGTATGTAGTAATAACAGGTTTACCACATGCCATTGCCTCTATAAGAACAACACCAAAACTTTCGCTCAAACTTGGAAGTACAAAAATATCACAAGCATTCATCCAAAGTGGTAATGCTTCATCAGGAATGAACCCAATTAACTTTACATATTTTTCCAATTTCAGATCATTTATTTGTCTCTGTAATTTGTCTTTTAGTTTACCAGAGCCACCAATGAAACAACAAACATTTTTTCTTTCTTTTAAAATAATATCCATTGCCTCTATGAGGTAATTAAATCCTTTTCTTTCAATTAACCAGCCTAATGTAAAGAGAATTTTTACATTCTGAGAGAGCCCTAATGATTCTCTGCATTCTTTTTGGTTAAGTGGCTCAAATTTAGATGAAAAACCGTTTGGAATTGAAAATGAATTTTCGTTGAACTTCTTTAAGACTGACACATCTTTTTTGTTAACCCGAATCAATGCGTCAGCATTTTTCCAAGCATAATTTAAAAGTGGATGGTTTATGTTCACCTCTTTATGAAACCAGCCTGTATTTTCGTGAATTGTTACCACAACAGGAGTGCCAAATCTTTTTTTTAATTTAACCCCAATATACGCGGAAGGCCATGTAAAATGAGCATGAATTATATCAAAATCAATATTTTCTTTTTTAATTAATTTTTCAACAACTTTTAAGCGATTATCTATTAGTATTTTTTTAAAACAAAAAATGGGAATATAATAACATCTTGGATAATAAACTACAACATTATCGTAACTATAATTAGAACACAGTTTATCTTTATCAAATAATTTGTTACTATATAATACAGGACAAATAACAAATATTTGGTTGAAATATTTTTTAAGCGCATCTAACTGTGTTTTAACAAATATTTCTCTAATATAAGTGTTATCATAATTAGGATACGAAGGTGTAATAACAAGTAAATTTTTCTGAGAAAACTCGGAATCAACATTATTCAACATAACAAATCCTCAAATATCGATAATATGTAATCTCTTCAAATATTAATCAGGGAATTTTAATATGTTTTGAAAATTATGCCTATTTTGGGAACTTAATAATCGGGACTTAATTACGATTGTTTTCGTCTTCTAAAAATTTTTTTGATAACTTTCTGCAAATTTAGTCATAAATGCCGTTACGTCAATTTTATCCTTTAATAAGATTTCACGTTTTTTCTTGCCATCGATTTTTAAATTTGAGTTTTTAAGTAATTCTATTGTTTTATTTAAGGATTTTTTTCCAAATATTTCCTCATTTTTGAAGTACTCGACAAAATCATATTTCTATTCATCGGTATATCCTCTGCCTGCATGTACTGTTCAACAAACCTTGTCATGAATGCCGTTACATCAATTTTATCCTTGAGTAAGATTTCACGCTTCTTCGTACCTTCTTTTTTCAAGTTTGAGTTTTCAAGTAGTTTTATTGCTTTATTTAAGGATTCTTTTCCCATTGTTTCCTCATTTTTGAAATTATAAACAAGACCATATTTTTCTTCTTCTTCATCAGTATACCCTCTCCCTGCATAATCACAGAAAATAGCATGTGTTCCCAGAACAGCACATTCCGAGGCCATCGTTGCACTTTCACCGTATAAAAGCGTGGCATAATAAAGCAAATTATGTATGTTCTCTGGAGATACAGAAATCTTATACTTTTCCAAATCATCTGGCAAAGGTTTTTCAGAAGAAATAAGCACATGTCCATATTTTTCAAATTCATGTACAGCTTTTCGTTTATCTTCTAAAGTCAATCCATGATGTCCAAGATCGTGAGTAGCTTCCCATGAAACAAAACGCATAATTATAATCCTATCATCAGTAGTAAACCCAAGTTCTTGAAGAATAACTGGATTTGGAGTAAAATATCTTGGGTGTAGGTATGCTAGCTCATGATAACCTTCGTAACAAAACTGTTTTTGTCCGATATGATCTCTATAACATGAAGGTGTACATATTACATCAGAAAATGGAAAAGTAATCATGTTTGCTAATTTTGCATGCTCAGTATCTGTAAAAATAATGGACTTTGCTCTAGTGACTTTTGAAACGTGTGCTGCAATAGTGTTATTAATTCCGGTGATTATATCGGGTTTAAACTTCTCTGCAATCTTAACCATCTGTAAATCTCTTTTTAGAAGTTCATATCCTAATTTGATACCTGAATATCTCTTAGAAGTAAAGATAAAATCAAATCCATAGCTTTTTAGTAAATCTATTGCCACGTCTTTATCACTTGATGTTATCAGAATATTATGCTTTCTTTTCTGCATTTCCCAAATAAAATTTTTAAAAAAATGAACGTGACCTGGGTGTCCGATATCAACAATTATCCTCATTCAACCTTCCTTCCTAAATCTACTTTTTTTATTATCTTTGCTGGTACACCCACAGCGACACTATTAGGTTCAATACTTTTGTTTACCACTGATCCGGTCCCAATCACACAATTTTCTCCAATTTCAACACCCTGAATAACTATGCATCCGGGAGCCATCCAGACCCCTTTACCAATTTTCACAGGCTTTGCAGTTCTGGGATACATTTTTCGCAGAGGAAGGGAACCTCTGGAATGTGCGGATATGATACATCTATCTCCAATCTCTGCATAATCTTCTACTGTAACCAGTTCAGGATGAATGCGGTCAAAAATAACGTCATAGCCTACATAGACATTCTTTCCGATGTTGACCCCTCGCATTCTGTGAAGTCTGACTCTCCAGGAAGGAATTGGGAAACTGGATGCAAGTCTTTCAAGAAACCAGTTTTTTATGAAACGAAACCCGAAAATAAATTTGTTAGACTTGTTAAACTCAAGGGTCTCTTTATAGGCGATTCTGTCTCGGTCTGAAATCATAAAATCTGAAGTCATAAGTTCACCTCAATATTTGTAAAATCCTTCTCCTGACTTGTATCCTAGTTTTCCTTCCTCTACCATCTTGTAGAGTAATTTTGCAGGTTTGACTCTTCCCTGATCAAGGCCTTTAGCCAGAACTTCAAGAATTGATAAACAGATATCCAGTCCTATGAAATCGGCAAGTTCAAAGGGTCCCATAGGATGATTCAAACCCAGTTTGATTGCAGAATCGATATCCTCTTTTGAGGCTGCTCCTTCTTCGAGCATTAGGATGGCTTCGTTTATCTGAGGTAACAGATATCTGTTGACAATAAAACCTGGACCGTTTTTAACAACAATTGGTTTTTTATTAAGTTCGGTTGAAAGGCTTACAACTGCAGTTTTTGTTTCGTCAGAGGTTTTTTCACCAAGGACTATTTCAATTAGGTCCATTTTGTAGACAGGGTTAAAGAAATGCATTCCAATGCATTTATCCGGCCTATCCGTAGATTTTGCAATTTCATCAATTGAAAGTGAAGATGTATTAGTTGCAAATATCGTCTCAGGATCACAGATTTGTGATAAATCCTGAAAAATGCTTTTTTTGACCTCAATATCCTCAGCCGAAGCTTCAATTATGAGATCACATTTTTTAAGATCCTGATAATCAGTTGTGATCTGGAGTTTTTCTAGCGCTTTGTTAACTTCCTCTTCGCTCAATTTTTTTCCAAGTTTCTTCCTTATTTTGTCAAAAATTGACCGTTTACTCTCTTCAGATCGGGTTTTTATCACAGTAGAGTAACCATACTCAAGCATATATTGAGAAATTTGGGAGCCAAGCAAACCAGTTCCTATAACCCCTATGGTAATATTACCTGGTTTTTCATTGTCTAGTTCAAACCTGTCTCCAATTTCGTGTTTACGGAAAGATTTTTTAAGGATCTTGTTTCCGTTTTTATCTTTCAGCATATAGGTATAATAAGGAACTTTATAGTTTCCTTCAGAAGGGACATTGACTTCTGAATAGCCTATAATTTCGTAGCTGCTTGTTTTTTCAACTTCTTCAAGTTGATTCCCACAAAAGATACACTTTTCAACAGGAAATTGCCAGTATTTATCACAATTCTTACAATGGTAAACCGTTTTTATGCCCCCATAATTGTAACACCTGTTGTGCCTCCAACTCCACCGATATTGTGGGTCAGGCCAATTTCAGGACTCTCAATCTGCCTTTTGCCGGCTTCCTGCCTCAATTGGGTAGCAACCTCAAAAATCTGAGCTAAACCGGTTGCTCCTATAGGATGACCGTTTGCTTTGAGTCCGCCGTCTATATTAGTAGGCACTGAACCCTTCAATGTCAAGTCTCCTGTTTCAACAAGTTCAAAAGCTTTACCTGGATTACAGATTCCAAGGTCTTCCAGAGCAATTAGTTCATTGATGGTGAAACAGTCATGAACCTCCAGAACATCAATATCTTTTGGCCCGATTCCTGAATTTTCATAAGCTTTTTTGGCTGCTATCTTTGTTGCTTTAAAAGATGTAAGATCTTCACGTTGGGTTAATGAAATACAGTCCGTGGAAATTTCCGAACTCAGAATACGGACATCCCTATCGGACATTCTTTTGTTGGAGACAATAACAGATACTGCTCCATCTGAAATCGGACTGCAATCGAATAAATTGAAAGGTGTTGCAACAACTGGAGAATCTCTTATTGTTTGAAGCGAAACTTCTTTATGATAAAAATGTGCCAGAGGGTTTAAGTTTGCATTTTTGTGGTTTAAGTAAGATATTTGTTCTAAAGTCTCGTGTGACACTCCATATTTGTTCATATATTGCTGAGCTATAAGAGCATAAGCAGCAGGAAATATTAGTCCGTTTTTGGAGTCAAGTTCGTTGTCTGATGCCATAGAGATTGCATCGGTAGTAGAAATCAGATGTGTTCCATTCATTTTCTCTACGCCAACAACCATTACATTAGAGAACTTAGACAGGGAATATATTGCTTGATTTAATGCAACACTGCTTGATGCACACGCAGTCTCTACTCGAACGATTGGAATATTTAGGCCTGGAAGTAGAGACGCAATTACAGAATTAAGATGTAACTGGCTGTTTAGAGGTCCACCCAAGAAGTTCGAAACAAATATGGCATCAATATCGGATATGTTTAATGGGCTGTCGTTGATAGCATTGAACATTGATTCATATGCCAGCTCCACTAAGGATTTGGATAATACCCCAAATTTTGTTCTTCCGATTCCTGATATATACACAGCTACCCCTCCTTTTGATTCAAACTTATGCTTCCATATTTGGCAAATTAAAGTGAGATTCTTGAGAAATAACACTTGAGTATTCTGGATTCTCAATTTGCAAGTGCGAACAATTCTTAAGTGGAATAAACTCCACATCTTTCAAGTTATTTAGAAGGTAATGAATTCGGTTTTCAATCATCTTGCCTTTAATAACCCAGTAAAATGGCCTTCCTTTTCCAATTTCTGGAAACTTTTCATACGAAATGTCAATCGGATGAAAGTAAAATATAGTATGTCCTCTTTCTAAACTCTGTTTTAATCCTTTCAAAATCATGTGGCCTCCAAGGAATCTTAACATAGGGCCACCGGACGTAGGGAGTTTAAAGCCTCCAGCATTAAAATAAGCAAATGGAAACTCAACGATGCCTCTATATCGAGCCGGCTCAAGTCCATTCGTGACTGGATAATAAGGAGAAGAGGAGACATTTTGGAGATAAGAGTCCGTTTTATTGTAAATTGAGTTTACACATACCGATGAATCATATTTGAACCCTAGTTTTTCCAGAGAATCAAGCATCCAGCCACCTACAAAAGCGTTTGGAGCTCTGTATCCGATCACTTTCTTTCCGGAAACTTTCTCAAGAATTCTCTTTGCTTTTAATGTCCTTGATTCAAACTCGTCACTGGTCACAAGGGGTTCCTTTGTCTTGGGATCAATTTTACACATATGATGTAATCCATGGCAAGCAATTTCGTGCCCTCTATCTACAATTGACTCGATTAACTCCGGATAATGCTCAACAGTATCAGCAACTACGAAAAAAGTAGCAGTAGCATTATATTTATCAAGAAGGTCAAGAACTCTTTTTGTGGGTTCAGTTAAATAATCATATCTTAAATTCCATTTTTTAAAAAACTCATTAACATCTTTGAATACGGAAAATGGAGAGCCGCATACTGAAGGAATATGATACCAGTCTTCAATGTCAACTGTGATAGATAGACTTTTTTTCATGGGATCTCACTTCATAACTTTGATTATGAATTTCACTTTTTTAAAAATTATGATCGTAGACGCAAACAACTTTCATGCCATTTTTGAATAATTCGTCTTATTCGCCTGCATATCAAAGATCATTGCAAAGAATAGAAGCTGCATGCCTACCAGGAAAGTAAACACAAACAGCAGGGGATAGTTCTGGGAAACTTGTCCGTGGAACATTAGCTTTTCCAGGACGATCCATAATCCAAAAATCAAAGCCAGAGGGACAAGTATCATGCTTGCAAAGTAAAAGAGCACGAGAGGATGGAAGTCGAGCACCATATACTTCATCCTCAGGCGCCATAAGAAGCCTTTGAAGAGCATGGGAGCTACTTTTCGGATGTACTTGCCGTACCTGATTTTTGATTTTTCGCTTCCGTAGCGGGCTGGCATTGTCACATCGACTACTCTCATGCCAAAGGCGTTCATTTTGAGAAGTATGTCGTTGCAGTAGCCGTAATAGGTATAAATCGAATCGAGGTCTATGGTTTCCAGGGCATACCTTGAGATTACGGTGTATCCGTTCTGGGGGTCGGCTATGTTCCAGTATCCGCTGCCGATCTTGGTTAGCATGGACAACATTCCGTTTCCGAAGGCTCGCCAGGGGGACATTCCTTGGCGCATTTGTCTGGAAAGGAGACGGTTGCCTTTTGCATAGTCGGCTTTGCCTTCAATAAGGGGCATTATGAGTTTGGGGAGCTGGTAAGGGTCCATCTGGTTGTCCCCGGCCATGACTGCGACCAGGTCCATTTCGTCGACAAGGGCTTGTTTGTAGCCGTTTATGATGGCTGCTCCTACGCCTTTGTTTACTTCGTGATGAATCGGGACAATGCGAGGGTCAGTCATACTATTAATGATCTCGGCTGTACGGTCGGTGCTTCCGTCGTTAATGACGTAGATTTTATCCACGTAAGCAGGAATGCTTTCAATTGTTTCCTGGATAAGGCGTTCTTCATTATAGGCAGGTACTACAACTCCGATTTTATAAGCTCTGAAAAGGGAAGCTTCGTGTTCTTCCTGAATATCGATATGCAGTACTTTTACGTCGCATCTTTGAGCGCTACTTATGAGAGAACGCATAGAGAAAAGGGAAATCTGAGAAATGTCTATTTTTGAGAGACAGTTTTTTGAAAAGGCAACAAAACCAATGGGTCTGGATTCCGTACTTTTGTTATTGAGTAAAAGTACATTTTCCGAACTCTGTAGCTTGGAAAAACAAACTCCTACCGAGAGCTCAAAATCTCCGTCCTTTATAGGGGCAATCATCCTTGGTATAAGGCCTGGGTCATGACAAACTCCAAGGTTCATCATTACTATAATATCAGAGTCTGATGCTGCTTCAATTCCTTTTTTCAAGGAGTGTTCATTCCTTTTAACAGTAGGGTTGCGGATTACCTGTGCCCCTGCCATTTCGGCAACATCAACCGTGTGGTCAGAACTTGCATCGTCCACAACAATAACTCTGTGAGAATACTTTTTTGTCCGCAGGACAACACTTCCTATGGATATCTCTTCATTATAGGCAGGAAGAATCACGGTAACATTTGGGGGTTCCGTGTCTTTAGCGCGCAGATTTTCGTTTTGGTTTACGTCCTGCGAGCTGTTGCCCGTCTGCAGCTCATTACCCATTTATTACTACCCCTTTCTTAAAACCACTTTTATATTTTTTATTTTTTTTATTTTTTAAATATGGAGGACTTCGTAAATTTATCTTAAGCACTGTGGAATTTCCAATCTATGCTGGCAAATAATTATAATTCAACTATAATTTAAATATGCTAATTATAAACTAAACATACTAAACTAAATATAATAATTATTTTATAATTATACGATATTTATCCCCCTACTGCCTGAAGTGGAACAAAAATATCTAATCAATAAGGTATTCCTTCGTTTGGATCGACAGATAAGTCTAAACTTAACTGCTTTGCTCGTAAACTATAGGGAATAATTATATAAGTTATTTAATCTTATTTAATAAATATACTAAACTAGTTGATTATATATAAAGTTAGTGAGTTAATATAAATATGTGCTAATAAAAAGAACTAAACTGACAATAAAATGGCATTCAGTTAAATATAATTTTATTATTTAATTGTATATTCTAAAAGTACCCTGCATCCAGGATAAGTAATATGAGAATTTCAGAAAACAAGATCATAATTATGAAAACGAGATCATTAGAACTAATTGATCCTGTATTCAGTCTGCAGGCATCTATATCTTATCCTGAGTTACTTAGTAGACCTGAGTAATTAGACTTGTATCGTGATTTCCTTTTTAGCTCTCTATATTTCTTACAGGAAAGGATGAAAAAATGCTCCTGGAAAAATTAACTCGAGAAATGTAACCTATCTGCCGATCCCATAGAACATCTATTGAAAAAACTAAACTATGTAACGCCTAATGCATACTCAATCCTTTAAGGATGTTCGGTTATTCAGTTTCAGGGTCAAAAGATTAAGAAAAGGAATCATTTAACATTTTTATATTGAGGGTTAAAAGGTACGAAAAGGAAGCATCTAACACCTTTATATTGAAAAAGAAACAGCTTGTTTCTTATTGGTGTAATAATTGGACAGCTTTCTCAGGGTGGATGGGACCTTTAAGTTTAATTTTTTCAGTTTTTTGATTTAAGTATATAATGCTTGTTTTAAAGAATCTAAGCCTGTTTAAGCGTTTAAAACTTATTTCATAAAATTAGAGCTTTTATTTAAGTAATAAACTATACACGAAACTTTATATATTATTCACAATAAGATGTTGTGGAATATCAGACAGATTTGCAAACAGATGTGAAGTGGCCCTGAATGAAGGAAGGAGTTTCAATGAAAAACACGGTTATTCATACAAAACAAAAAAAGCTGAATTTTATAATAATTATTTCATTGCTGAGTCTGGCTTTACTGGCCGTTTCTCCTGCATATTGTAGTGACTTAAATAATTCCTCCTCATCACAGACAGAGCCCGTTTTGAAACTGGTACCTGGCAACACTGGAGAACCGGGATTTTTTAAATTTGTTTTATCTAATGAGAGTTCAGGTCCTTTCCAGAGAATCGAACAATATGTCGATCTTGGTTATATTTTAGGAGGGTTCGGGGCTGCATTTCTGATTCTTTTGATGTACCGCCGTATGGCTTCAAAAGAGCAAGAAATGATGGAAAGGCCTCCGCAAGCTCCCTATTCGCATAATGTCTGGAAAAAACTGGGGCTTGAAAAATTATACCAGGATGAATATGAGGCCACAAGAATCAGGCTTTTTACTGCAATACCTGTCGTGTGCATTGTTGTTGCCGAACTTCTTATCTTTTTTGGCCGAGTAGGGCTTGGAATAGGGATGCATATCGTAATTTTGGTCGCATTTTCTCTTTCCAATCTAGTTATAAAGGATCTCAAAGTTTACAGAATTTATGAGGCATTAATGCTTCTCCCAATTCTGAGATTGGTAAATCTTTCTATGCCTGTGTTTTTTTCAACTACCCTTTATGCTTTCGTTTTTGTCTATGGTCCTCTTCTGGTCCCCCTTGCAATTATAGTAATGCATCAACGGCAATCCCTTGATAAGATCGGAATTACTTCAAATAACCTGCTAGCTTATGTTACTCTTTCTATCCCACTTGGTTTTTTGTTTGGGCTCGCAGAATACATGGTCATCAAACCAGGTTACCTGATCCCTGACCTTTCTACCGAAAACCTGCTTAAACTCACCATTATAATGGTCTTTTTTGTAGGCTTAACTGAAGAACTTATTTTCAGGTCATTCCTCCAAACAAGACTTGAAGAGGCGTTCGATATAAGAATGGCACTCGTAATTACAGCTTTCCTTTTCGGTTCCATGCACTCTGGATACGGTACCTTCTATGAAATTTTATACACAAGTTTTGTAGGACTTGTCATAGGTTTCATATTCTATAAAACAAGGAGTCTGCCATTTGTCGCAGTTATGCACGGCTTTATCAATGTCTTCCTTTTCGGATTTCTGCCCTATTACCTGAGTGGTTGGAAAGGGTTCTGAAACCTATTAAATCTGATTAAAAAATCAATTTTTCAGGCACCTTATACGTGTCATACTTTTTTAGTACTATCACAACTTCCAGGAGCCGAATTAAGTATATTACTTTTAAATCATAAAATTAAGTATATTACTTTTAAATCATATTTATTTAACCTGGCTTCCACTTTTTTAGGAGCATAGCTTCCACTTTTTCAGGAGTAGATATGTTTTTCCGTATATGTGAAGTCAGTCATTGCAATTTAGATATTTTACCTTACACTTGTGTGCTTATATTTTTGGATGTGCTTATATTTTGGTGCATATGTCGATATCAAGCAATATCTATTTGCTATCAAACAATATCTATTTGCTATCAAACAATAT
>NZ_LMVP01000027.1 GCF_002287235.1 Methanosarcina spelaei | reverse complement strand
TATTTATTATTATTATTATTATTATTATTATTATTATTATTATTATTATTATTATTGGTATACACCTAAAATTAGGCTTGGGGTCACTAACTTAAAGCTTTAGTAAACTGTCAAAATCCAGGGTATAAGAGAAAGTTTCAGATAATAACTTAATTCTTTGAGCTGAAAAGTAAATTCCCATAAATATATTTCCGGCTAAAAGATTTTTTATAAAAACGTGATTATAGAGGTTCTCAAATTAGAATTTTGATTTAAAAACTTATCTTCTTTTTCACTATTCGTGGACGCATCTATTTTCTTATATTGGATTGCTAATAAGATAGCGTAGAACTGGTTGGAGATAAGAATACACATAGGAGATCTTCATAAAAACGATTGTCAAATTAGATCTGAATTTTTTAGAGCTAATTTGATAGCCTCATTATACGTAAAAGAATTTGCGGAAAAATATTAAATAGTATGGTATAGTATCGTATATCTGTTTTCAAATATACAAAACCTTATAATGTAAAACCAGAAAAATCAATAAGAGTAAAAGCCTTATCCTACTAAACTACTTTTCCAAATTTCCAGAAGAAATTAAGTTTAAAGAAAAAAGGCACTGAATTTGACAGATTATACCAGATGGAAAGAGAATAAAGTCAGTTTTTTCCATGTCTAACTTTATAAAATAAAATTTAATAATTAAAAAGAAGATTAAAAACGTTAGTAAAAAATTAAATACTATACGTCCGTAACATAGGAAAAACCTTAAGTTTAAATGTTAGGTTTTGAAAAACGATTTGTAAACTCTAGTATTTCAAAGAGTTTTTAAAATAAAACTAACTGAAATTTAGAACTAGTGGATTCAAAATTAAAAACAAATAATCGATTAATAAACCCTAAAATACCCTAAAATATCCCTAAAGAAACCCTAAAAGGCTCTAAAACACCTTAAGGTACCTGGAAATAAACGGTGATAAAAATGAAAATTAGAGTTGTAAGTTCAAAAGAAGAAATAGACACTTTAAAACTTGATGAGGAAATTATCCACCTTGCATTCAGACCATCCAACAAGGATATTTTTAAACTCATCCTGAAGTGTCCAGAAGTGAAAGCGATCCACATCCCAAGCTCATACAAGAAAACAATTTCCAGTTCTGCACAGATGTACCTTTCCATGCAGAATATTGCTTTACTTGAGGGTGATGTGTGGGGTCATAGAAAAGATATTAATGAGTACTCGGAAATCTCCCAGCGTGTTTTTGACCGCATACAGGAACTAAAGAAAGAAGGACTTTCCGACGAAGATACTGTTGAGAAACTCGTAAGAGAGACAAGACTCAGCCCAGACTTTGTAAGTTTTATTATTTCTAACTAACACACCACATAAGCCGGTCAGATCCTGATCGGCATCTATTTTTTATAATTTATTGCTTAAAATAGACGCGGTGATAAAACGATTATTCTGTTCAAACCTTTTTGACTTTTGAGTAGGCTTTTCTGAAACTTCTCTGAAATGAATTTTTCGTACTTTTCTGCCACTCTAAAATAATCGAATCTGGAATTTCTTTTATAGAGCTCTAGATAAAAACCTGGATACAATTGATAACAGTTAGTTTGGCAGTTTATAGAATTAACGTTAGTTTTAATACCGGATATTGGTTAAGATAATCGGCTTAATTTTAGGTGATCAAAGCAGTTTCAAATTAATGATATCCAGTTTACTTATTAAGGAACTTAATAAATACTCAGTTCACTTATTCAGAAATTTAACAAATGCCCAGTTTACTTATTCAGAAACTTTATCCAAGCTGACATATCTGTTCCTGTTCATTCAAGTAAAAAGAATTGCTTTCGGAGTAAAAAGCTTAAGTAAAATAGCGAGAAGATTTAACAGGATTTCATGACCGAGTTTGAACACATGCTTGTAAACTCATTTAATGCATACATTGAAGAAAACAGAATAAGAGCTATTTCCTACAGGCTTAAGCAACATAGATTTACTCCGCAGTTTCTTGATGTGCTTGTGGACTCTCTTAACCCAGATCTATACTTGGGAATTGAATGCAAAAGCATCTCAGTGGAGAAAGGAGCAAACGCACTTTACTTCTCTCAGCATTTTACAGTGGATAAAAATGGAATTCATCAGATAGAAAGAATCTCAAGCTATCTGAACAAATCAGGAAGACGTGGCTTTCTTGCAGTGGAGCTTCGCCTGGGACCCGGGCATGGCAGGGAAGCATATATGATTCCCTGGAACGATCTCGAAAAAAAATATTTTGCTCAGGATCTCAAACTTACGTTACAGGAGATACGGAATTTTCCTGAAATCAAAAGAGAAGGAAAAGATTATAGGGTTGATCCGAGGGAATGGGAAAGAAAATAAAGTCGGAAAAAGTGCTTAAACTGAGGCAAGTAGAAAACCGTGGAGAGAATAATGTCTGAGACAATGAAAAAACTTTACAAAGAGGCGGCAAAGTGTGCCGAAGAGATTAAAAAGTATAAATCAGTCCATGTTGTGTCCCATATTGATGCTGATGGATTGACATCTGCAGGAATTATCTGCACTGCCCTTGAACGTGGTAATTTTGAATATACAACACGTTTCGTCAAGCAGCTTGATGAGAAAGCTCTTGATACTATCGCAGACGAAAACCATAATATTGTCATTTTTACTGATCTGGGAAGCGGAATGTGCGAACAAATAGAATCCCGTGGAATTCATGCAGTAATCTCAGACCATCACCAGCCTCAGGGAAGCTATCAGTTTCATCTGAATCCTCACCTTTTTGGAGCAAATGGTTCATATGAGTTGAGCGGTTCGGGAAGTACTTATCTGCTGGCTTCGGCTCTTGGAAAAAATCCGGATCTTTCCTCGCTGGCTATAGTAGGAGCAGTTGGGGATATGCAGCATCTTAAAATGGGGCAGCTTGTCGGGATCAATAGGGAAATTCTGGAAGAAGGAGTTAAAGAAGGAACTCTTCAGTTCAAAAAAGACCTGACTCTATTTGGAAAGCAAACTCGCCCAATTTATAAATTGATACAATATTCCTCGGACCCTTATCTTCCCGGGCTTACAGGGAATGAAGAGGCTTGCATTGAGTTTCTTCACTCTCTTAACATTTGCTTTAACCAGGATGAAAGTTGGAGGCGCTGGATTGATCTTGAGACCCTGGAAAAGCAGAAAATTGTCTCAGGACTCATCCAGTACTGCCTGAAATCAGGTATACCTTCGTACAAAATCGAACGACTGATAGGTGAGGTTTATGTACTTCTTGAAGAAAAAGAAGGTACGGAAATGAGAGATGCTTCAGAGTTTTCTACCCTTCTTAATGCCACTGCTCGTTACGACCATGCTGAGATAGGACTTGCAGTCTGCATGGGAGATAGAGAGAAAGCTTATGAAGATGCCCGCAAATTGCTTGCCGAACATAGACAGAATCTTGTTAACGGGCTCATGTATGTTAAAGAAAAAGGAGTCGTTCAGCTTGAAAATATCCAATACTTTGATGCAGGCTCGGAAATAAAAGAAACTATAGTGGGAATTATTGCAGGCATGAGTTCTACCTTAGTTGAAAACAGAAATCTTCCCATTATTGCTTTTGCAAAAGCCGACGGAGGGATTAAAGTCTCGGCTAGAGGAACACAGGATCTTATTCGCAGGGGAGTTAACCTTTCAGAAGCAATGTCAATGATCTCGGCTGAAGTTGGGGGTGCAGGCGGTGGACACGATATTGCGGCAGGAGCAACTATTCCTAATGATAAAAAGGAAGAATTCGCAAGAAAACTGGATCTATTTATCGGAGAACAAATGCGAAGAAAGGCACATTCTAAGTAAAAGAGCCAGCTTTCGGAAGTATATTCCGAGAAACTGAACTGAGTAGTAAGTAAAGGCTTAATAAAAACAAAGAAATTTTAGAATGTGGTTCCTTGAGCATTAAACCAGATCTTCAATCCTGCTCATTTCTTTGAACGAAATTAGCTTTGACATTGCACTGGTGTCTATGGAAATCCCATATTCCTGTACAACAGCCATGGGATTTGTTCCTCCGATGACGACTATTCCAAGATGATCTCTCTCTATAGGAACATCCAGAACCCTTGTGTTTGGTTCCCCAACTTCCAAAATACCACTGAAGCCTGCATCCAGAAGGTCAGAAAGGCAGCTTTCAATTTCATCTCTTGCAACCATAGGAGCTTCCCTGAGATTTGCAAGAACCTTGCCTGAGCCTGTCCTGAGCATTTCAGACACAGAAGTAATGCCCTGTGACATCAGGATTTCAAGAGGATCTACGGTCGTACTTACATAAGTCAGCACATCAGTGAAACGCACAGGAATTCCATTGCGAATCTGGACAACTCCTCCAAGTTTAGGGTTTACAGGGATTCCTGCCTTGAGAAGTACGCCATCAATTGTAATGCTGCATACGGTCCCAATACCTACCTTTCCCTTTTCGACAGTCAGGTCTCCAATGGATTCTCCCTCAGAGACTATCTTAACATAGGGAGTCACAGAAAGTCCGCTTGAGATTACCATTTTAAAGATCCCAAGCACGTCGTCCAGATCTTTTTTATCAATTAGTGAAAGATTAAGAATAATATCTCCATCCATTTTCTTAGGATCAAACGTAGTCCTGTACATAAGATCCTTTATTCTGGACGCTGTAAATTGAATACGGTATCCATTTTTTTGCATTTTGAACCTCCAGTAATTGAAGGTATTTATACTTATTATAATTATGTGTTATGTATTATGTATTAGTTATGTACTAATAACCATACATATATGCGTTAGGCCTTGTCACTTACTTTTGTGCTTTCACCTATCTTAAAATCGGGCTTACTACAGGGCAGGAAATAAGAGTGGAAGTTCTCTGAGAGCACGAATCTGAAAGGAATAATAGAAATCCAGCCTGCTTAGGCTGGAAAGTAACACGTATCTCAGAGCACTCCTGTTAAGAATCCTGTAAAATCCTGTGGAGCCGTTAAAAATCTCAGTTTCTCAGTTTTATGTACAAGCTCATACATATTTTCTCCGTAGTTAAGCCCTAGCTCATCGTATGAAACGGGTTTAAGGTGTCGGATAGGTGGTATATTCCTGTAAAGAGGATTTTTGACAAAGCCATCTTTAAGCAGAAAGTAAGAAGCTCCAGAAAGCCTTTTTATAGGTTCATAAACCGAGGAAAAGTCGCGACAAACCCAGTTTGCCATTTCGAGGGTTTTATCGGAAGCGTTTATAGTCACATGCCCATATCCAGGAGGAACAATTACTAAATCCCCTTTTTCTGCTTTTATGGCTACAACGTCCAGAACGAAATCTTCCTCTCCACTTTTTACCTTTTGTAGAAGATAGGTAGCAGAACCTTCAAGTACCTGATAAATTTCAGGATAGTTGACATTTGTTCCTGGAACACGCGGATGGTAATGGCCTATAGTTTTAACATATTCAGATCCAAGCATTGCGGGAGGAATTACAGTAATATCATACCTCAGGTGCTGAGCTTTGATTGCTTCAAGTTCAGAGTCATTTTTTGCAAGGTCCCTGAACATATAGTACACATCTCGATTTCGTACCTCTGTTTCTTCAAACCACTCCTTATCAAATACTATATCTTCCATATCATGGAGTTTTCGGACGTCTGCTATAGTGACTTTATCCCCGAACTTCATTGTAACTTCCATCGAGTTCCCTTTCCTATCAGAGCATATAGATGATATTCAGATTACAAACAAGAACTTGCTATAAAGGAGCCAATATATTACCAGAGTTGACTATCAGAAACAGCAATATAAGTATAATAAAGTAACTGACGGAATATTATTGCAGCCTGATTTTTTACCTCTTGTTCTTCGGAACCTGAAAGATTATATCTCTCAGGCATTCAGAGCTTTTTCAACCATTTTAGGGTAGGTAAGCTCTATAATAGTTTTCAGATTAACTGTATCTTCTCTATTGTACTTAATAAGTATATCCAGGGCTTCACAATCTCCTTTTTCATACTTTTTCCAGAGCCTCACGGCATCAAAACCTGTTATACCCTCGGTATCATCGCTTCTGGTGATCCCGAGTAGTTTTTCAATGTTTTTTAAACCTCCGTTATACCCTATTCGCCTTAAGGGGTACATAAGGTCTATATGGAGTTGATTGAACTCTATTTCGGGAAATTCGGATTTTATGAAAGGTAAATCAAAACGGGCACCATTGAAGGATACAAGTAGCCTGTATTTTGAGAACTCTTCTACAATGTCATCAAGGTTAATATCTCTTATATACGTTTTTGATTCTTTTCCATCATAGATTCCTACAATAGTTATTTTATCCTGAGACTTGGAAAGTCCTGTTGTTTCGATATCTACAAATGCGGCAGAATCGGAAAATAAGGAATATGCTCTCCAGTGTTCTGCAGAGGGAAGGCATTGTGAAAAAAAACAATAATCTTTTGCTGCAAGGTGTTCAGAAGATTTCCTCACCTCTTCGTAAATTTTGGCTTTTCGTGATGAAGGTATAGAGAGTCGGTCTTCCATCTCAAGAAATTCTTTCCAGGTATGTATGCCTTGAGACCAGATTTTTCGTTCAAGGCCTTTCCCTACACCTGGAATATGAATGTATGTATTATTCAGCATGTTTCCCCTCAACATTTGGGGGTAATATTTAATAAAAATACTGCATGAAAGCTGAAAAGTACTCAAAAGAGAAAAACAGCAAATTCAAGAACTAGATATAGTATAAGTGCGAACACAAATAGATATAATAATAGTAGCTGACCGATGATAGAGAGTCATAGCTGACCGATGATAAAGAGTTATGTTACAGGATAAATTTTTAAAGCTGAAAATCCCAAAACTATTTAAAATAAATTACTTAACACAGGTGCGTATTTAATGGCTAAAATTTCCGTGATTGGTGCAGGAAACGTAGGGGCAACTACAGTCCAGCGGCTAGCTGAACTTGAACTTGGCGAAATTGTCATGACGGATATTGTAGAAGGGCTCCCTCAAGGAAAAGTCCTCGATCTTATACAGGCAGGAGCAATAAAAGGTTATGACACGTCAATAATTGGGACCAATAATTATGCAGATATCGTAGACTCTGATCTTGTTATTATTACAGCAGGAATTGCGAGAAAACCCGGAATGACTCGGGAAGATCTAATTAAAACAAATTCTAAAATAATAACAGAAGTTTCCAGAAATATTGCAAAGTATGCTCCAGAATCTATAGTAATTAATGTTACAAATCCGCTTGACATTATAACCTACATAGCTATGAAATCAACAGGATTTGATACAAAGAAAGTATTCGGAATGAGTGGAGTTCTGGATTCTGGACGTTTTGCAAGTTTTATTGCAGAAGAATTGAAATGCTCGAAAAAAGATGTACAGACAATGGTTATAGGAGGTCATGGAGATCTAATGGTACCTCTTCCTCAATATACAACAGTATCAGGAGTTCCGCTCACGGACTTGCTTCCAGAGGATCGAATTGCCAGGCTGGTAGAAAGGACAGTAAATGGAGGAGCCGAGATTGTGGAGCTTCTTAAGCAGGGCAGTGCTTTTTATGCTCCGTCGGCAGCTATTGTCTCTATGGTGGAAGCCGTGATTAAAAACTCAAAGAGAATTCTACCTGCCTCAGCTTACCTTGAAGGACAGTATGGACAGGAAGGCATTTACTTCGGTGTGCCCGTAAAGCTTGGAGCAACCGGAGTCGAAGAAATTCTTGAACTCAAGCTCGATGAAAATCAGTACGAGCTCCTCAGGAAATCCTCAGAAACTATTCGAAATGTGATTTCACAGCTGAAAGTATAAAGAAATAAATCAGACTAGAGAGAAACTGAGAAAAGAGGATTAAATTAGAATAAAAGAAAGGTTTTATAAAAGATTAAAGAGTTCTACCCACAGGTAATTCAAAATCTACCTGTTATTTACCTGTGAGCCAGAAAGACTCTTAAAAAATATTATCCTTATTCTGGACAGTTACGGGAGAAATGTAAATAAGCGTATCCTTCGAATAAACAAAAGCAAGAGCAGTTTAACTTATTTTGAACTTCCTATTCTTAATTAAAATGCTGAATAACAAACTTAACAAAACAAGACCACTTCTGTCTCTCACTAATTTAAATAAGAGGATATATTATAATAATGACTGGATTCAAGTCTACTGAAAATGCTAGATAAAACTGGCAATCACATAAAACTGGCAAAACTGTAAGATATATAAGTATGTTTTTCATATAGGGTTAGGAGAAAGATTTAAATTAATTTACAAAGCAGGGATATAATGCGCGCAGAACTTACATCACTTTTTGGTTTAAACGTATACACAAACGCTGGCGTTTATGTAGGAAAGTTGCAGGATCTAGTAATTGATATAGAAGATCAGAAAATTACCGGGCTTGCTATCTCGGATATTAATAGGGAACTTTTTGACCTGACTAGCAGGGGCGTAATTATTCCTTACCGATGGGTTATAACGGCAGCAGATATCATAATTGTGAGAGACGTTATCCAGAGATACAAAAAACGAAAAGAAGATTAAGTTAATCTGAAAAGTATATGAAAGACCGGGAAATTTATGCTGAGATGCGCTGTATCCCTCCTGTGGTTGTGCGCGCGGACGGCAGGAATTTTAAAAACACACTTAGGGGTCTTGGCTTTGGAAAACCCTATGATCAAACTTTCGCCAGGGCAATGGCGGATACTGCTGAGCTCTTTATTAAGAAAAGTGGTTTAAGCCCTCTCTTTGCCTACACTTTTTCGGATGAAGTTAGTTTTCTATTTATGGAACTTCCCTTTGAGGGGCGAGTGGAAAAAATTGATTCTGTCACGGCAAGCTTTCTGGGAAGTGCACTTACGATAAATTTGGAGCTTGAAATACCTGTGGCTTTTGATTCCAGAGTAGTAGTTCTTCAAAAAGAGGATATTCCTGCGTATTTTCACTGGAGACAGCTTGAAGCCTGGCGCAATTTTGTGGCAGCCTGGGGATATTATACTCTGAGACATGAGGGAATCGATAAAATTAAGGCTTCGAAATATCTCATAGGAAAAAAAGAATGGGAAGTCCATGAAATGCTTTTTGAGAGAGGAATAAATCTCGCAACGCTTCCTGCCTGGCAGAGGAGAGGAGTCATTATTTCAAAAGAAAAATACGAAATCTCGGGCTTTAATCCTGTACTTGAGAAAGAGACAAAATCTCTGCGCAGAAGGGTCATTCAAAACTGGGAAATCCCGAACTTTAAATCCGAAGAAGGTATGGCATTTTTACAGAAACTTATTAATATGAATTAAGGGTTTGAGAATAAGAAAATGAAAGGAATGTAGAGGCAATGGACAGACTCGAACTTATAAATAGAAATGTTCAGGAAATCGTAACTGAAGGAGAACTTGAAGAGCTTCTTAATAACAAAGAAACTCCACGTGCCTACGTCGGATACGAGCCTAGCGGAAAAATCCATATGGGGCACGTTCTCACAGTAAATAAATTAATTGATCTTCAAAAAGCCGGATTCGAAATTACTGTCCTGCTTGCGGACGTGCATGCTTATCTCAATCGAAAAGGCACTCTTGAAGAAGTCCGAAAGATTGCAGACTATAACAAGCGCTGCTTTATTGCCCTCGGACTTGACAAAGAAAAAACTAATTTCGTTTATGGGTCTGATTATCAGCTTGGAGCAGAGTACATGTTAAATGTTCTCAAACTTTCAAGGGTAGTGACTCTGAATAGGGCTCGCAGGAGCATGGATGAAGTCGGCCGTGCTATGGATGACCCAACCGTTTCTCAGATGGTATATCCACTGATGCAGGCTATTGATATCGCTATGCTAGGAGTTGATGTCGCAGTTGGAGGTATTGATCAGAGAAAAATTCATATGCTTGCCCGTGAAAACCTAAAGAGTCTTGGATTCGAAACCCCAATCTGCATTCATACCCCAATTCTCCTGGGATTAGATGGAACCAAGATGGCTTCATCAAAGGAGAATTTCATTTCGGTAGATGACACTGAGGAAGAAATCTACAGAAAACTTAAGAAAGCTTACTGCAAGATTGGAGACACGGAAGAGAACCCAGTTCTTGCTCTTTTCCGCTACCATATATTTCCTAGATACGAAACTGTTGTCATAGAGAGACCTGAGAAATTCGGTGGAAATATAACATATACGAGCTACGAAGAAATGGAGAATGCTTTTGTAGCAGAAAGTGTTCATCCGATGGATCTGAAAAATTCAGCCGCAAAGTACATAAATGATATTCTGGATCCCGTCAGAAAAGTTCTGCTTTAAATTATGGAATGGCCGGGCTCTTCTCGGCCACTTCATAGAAAAATATAAGTATAGGATCTTTATCCAAAATATAAGATCCAGGTTCATGTAAAATTTATTGCTTAAAATAAGGGATTTATTTTAGAAATAAAGGAAGCCTCTGGATAAAACGTTATATAGCTATAAATCATAGAATATTTGAAGGGTCGTCTAGCTATTCAGGGTGCTTTTATGAAATATATTTACCAGGACTCTACAGAACTGCCTGTACAGCGGGATTTCACTGAGGATCTGAGAACTTTTTTAGATATAACTTCCCAAGTAATCCCTCTGGAAAACTCTATAATAGAGATAAAGTGCAAACAGAAAGAAGCGCTTCATGAATTGAAGAATAAAATAGAAGGAATGAATAATTTTGAAAAGAAGCTTGAGACTTTACTTAGAAAATTAGTTAATGAAATTGATGTAGAGGACGTTATACCCTGTACTAACGCAATCCTGCAAACCTGCGGTGAGAATCTTGGGAAGAGAAGGGAAATCCTGAAGGCCGAGTATATAAACATAGAAAACGGGACTCCTGATGAATATAAAAAAATTGAAGAAAGAATACTTGATGTTCTTAGCAGGTTCTTAATTGCAGGAGTTTACGGAGCTGAAAAAAGATTTGAGCTTTCCAGTAACACAAATGACATTTCAGGCGAGATGGAAGGTTGGGTCTCAGGTTTGCAATATCGTTACACGCTCACTTTTACAGAAGAAAACCTTACAGTGGAAAAACTACTTGGGAGCTTAAGCCTGCCAGGATGGGCGCGGGCAGGCATCCTGAGAAAAGAAGAAAAAATAAAAATGCATAACCTTTCTGACTTCCTCATAACTTTCCTTGAATATGACACAAAAAAAAATGTACGTATGTTCCTGGAAAACAAAAAAGCAAACCGAAAATTCAGGATAGAAGGCGGAGATCACAGGTATTTTGTATATGAAGACGATAAGGAGATCACCTCGGATAAAGAGCTTGGGGATTTCATTGATATGGAAAACCTGGCAAGAATCCCTGAAAAAATTCAGGCTTATTTTAGGACAAGTGTTAGCACTTATAACCTTTCGAAAATTTTTCTTGACGAGGAGGATGCCGTTTCCACCAATCAGATCTTCGATTGCCTGAAAGTTATTGCCGAGCAGTATGGAGTAATTGTTCAGGAGTGCCTGGCTAAAGGTCATAATAAAGAAGAGATAACCATCAAAATGGAAGAAGCTGATGGCACACGGACTGAAAAATACATAACAAAGACCGAAATCTATGCCCAACTGGCAGAGGTCGGAAGTGAAGGTATTGAGATTGCCGGAATACTTGGTGTTGACAGCAGAACTCAAATCAAAGACAAGAAATACCTTATTGTCTAAACTTTTCTTGCACTTTACTTTAAGATTTATTTATTATTTTAAGACTCCGGTAAAATTTTGAAATTTTGTATTATATTTTTGTTTCATTTCTTTTATGTATTCTTTTTACTATATTTTGCTTTATATGATAATGTTTTTCTAATTATTCTACTTTTTTTATCACTTTTCATTGAGTTTTAATATTTCTAGATATTTCATTCAAACACATTAAAAAATAAATAAAAAGGACATAAATGTTAATAGATAATAATTAGTTCATAAATAGAGAACATGAAAACTATAAATAAAAATCTATACATGAAAAAAATAGAAATCTAATTATAGGGAACTAACGTAGGGAGATAGAACATAGTCACCTTACTTTAAGAATAAATTGTAATGTATAAAAAATAATTAGATCAAATTTTACATATAATTATATAGCAATTATAGGGAAAACATAAATTAAAATGCCTGAACTTTGGAAAAAATATTAAAAACTTGGGCAATAAGGAATTTATGTACAGCAAAAATGTCCTTGAATTTGACTACCATTATATTGGGACACTCACTGAAAATTAAAAATAAGGATTTTTATTTCTACGAACTTTATGATTACAAATCAATAAGCTACTGACGTATCGGAAATTTCGGTTTACGGATGTAGGGGTAGAGGCCTATGAAAATGAAAGCCGATTTTTTAAGTTCTGTAATTTCTGTATTATTAATTATGCTAATAATTTCTGGGATGATCCCAGGTATGGCATATGCTGCAGATAATAATGAAACAGACCCTGTAGATTCAACCAGTGATTTAATAATAGAGAGTATTTCGTGTAATCCAGAGAATCCAGAGCCCGGAGAAGCTGCAACCATTGAAATAGCAATAGTAAACCAGGGGACTGCAGCCTCAGAGAAAACAGAGGCAGTGTGCAAAATAGGAGATGAAGATTCGAAAGATATACAAATACAAGCGATAGAGCCGGAGAATACTTTGTTAGCCTCATTTGACTGGACTCCGGAAAAAGAAGGCACAGTGAAAATAACGGTAACAATGGGAGATAGAAAAAAAACAATTGAAGTTACAGTGGCAGAAGAAAAATCTGCAGATCTCGTGATAGAAAGCCTCACGGCGGTCCCTGGAAATCCAGAGCCTGAAAGTGAGGTAACTGTTAATGCGTTAGTCAAGAACAAGGGAACTAAAGTCTCTGAGGCGACCAAACTAACGTATAAAATCGGGGAAGCAGACCCAAAAACGGTAAAAGTACCGGAAATCGATCCTGAAGATAGCTCGTTAGTCTCGTTTACCTGGACTCCGAAAGAAGAGGGCACAGTGAAGATAAAGGCAGCAATGGGAGATAGCAAAAAAACAATTGAAGTCACGGTGGCAAAAGAAACATCTTCGGATCTCACAATAGAAAGTCTTTCCGTTGATCCTGAAAATCCGAAAATTGATAGTGGAGCCATTATCAAATCATTAGTTAAAAACACAGGAACTGAAGCCTCAGAGCCTACGAATATAATCTATGAAATTGGTGAAACCGAGGAAAAAGAAGAAGTCCCTGCAATAGAGGCTGGATCGGAAACATTAATTTCCCACACATGGACAACTCCTGACGAAGAAGGAACAGTGTCAATAAAAGCCTCTTTAGAAAACGTAGAGAATAGTGAGAAAGAAATTTCTGTGAAAATAGTACAGGAATCACTTCCGGATCTGATAATTGAAGACCTGTATCCAGAATCATCAACACAACCTGAAGCCGGAAAACCTTTGAACTTTATCCTAAAAGTAAAAAATATTGGAGAGGAAACTGCCAGTAGTAGTACTGCAAAATATAGTTTTAACGGAGATTCAGAAGGCGAGATCTCTATCCCTGAACTTTCAGCAGGGACAAGTACAAGTGCACAATTTTCGTATACCCCCGGAAACGAAGAAAACATCAGTTTAGCAGTGGTTGCAGATTCCGAGAAGATTGTTAGTGAAAGTAACGAAGACAATAATAAAATGTCAAAAACCATAAGTATAAAAAGTGAGCTTCCGGACCTGAAAATAGAATCGATTTCTATGAGTCCTGAAGAACCTCATCCTGGAGAGAATACAACCTTTACGGTAACAGTGAAGAATAGTGGTTCTGCAGCTGCGGACAACAGCGAAATTAAGTATGATATCAAGGGAAATAATGAAAGTTATGCGGGAGTTACCTCTATACCAGCCCTTGCAGCAGGTGAAACCGTAACAGGCACTTTTTTTTGGACTCCTGAAAATGAAGGGCAAATTGAAGTAAAAGCAACCGTGGATGCGGAAAACATCATATCCGAAAGTGATGAAACCAATAATGAGTTCACAAAAACCGCAACCGTATATAAGGAAACAGTTTCAAACGATTCAGGAAACGATTCAGGAAATGAGAGTTCAGGATCTTCCAGTAACAATTCAGAAAATGAGAGTTCAGGATCTTCAAGTAGCGACTCCGGAAGTAAGAGTTCAGGATCCTCCAGCCGCAGTTCAGGAGGCGCCATTCTTTCTAAAGAACCAGTAAGCAATGTAGAGGCAAAGGAACTTGCTACCGGAAATGTTCAAAGTGGTTATCATGTCAAGTTCGATTTTCCGGAAGGCGTCACATGCATTACATATATCGAGTTCGACCCAATAAAAACATTAAAGAGGACAACCACAACTGTAGAAATGCTCAAAGATAAATCTACTTTTGTCTCAGAAGTCCCTCTTGGGAAAGTATATAAATATGTGAATATCTGGGTAGGAAATTATGGAGCAGGAGTCGCCAATTATTTTGAAAATGGAGTTATAGAGTTCAAAGTTGAAAAGTCATGGCTTGAGGAGAATAATATTAGCCAGTCCCAGATAACTCTTCAATGGTATAATAAAGGCTGGGAGCCTCTTGCTACAGAAAAAGTTAAAGAAGATACGAGTTATGTGTATTTTAAATCGAAAACGCCTGGATTTTCCTGCTTTGCAATAACCAGTTATTCTGCAGAGGGGAAAAATGTATTGGAAGGTAATGGATTAGCAGAAGAGGCAGTATTGAGAAACTTGAACGGTGAAGCAAACAAGAGTGTCGTCAACGAAAGTGCAAAAACGGATGATAAAACCAAAAATCCGATGGGGAAAGCCAAAATAGTTCTGGCAATTTCTCTACCCCTTTTCTTGATTCTTGTAGAGTACTTTGTGATGAAGAAAAAGATTTGAGAATCTTTTACTTTACTTTATTTTATTTTATTTTATTTTATAAAACATATACGAAACTTTGAATCCTGCTTTCGGCAGGTCGACATAAAAATCCATTCAATTTTTCTATTGATATCGTTTTTTTTAGAACTTTTGATATTTAATTTAAATCAAAAATTACTAAATGTTAACCATAACATAATTAATATATATTTATAATATATGAGATAAAAGACAAATCATGCTAGATAGATAATCCGCAAGATGCTGTTTTTTAACTTAACCTACAAAAAATAACAATTAAGAATATTTAGATGTTGGAATGTGCTTGCTGCCGAATGTAGGTTGAATAATAGGTATAAGAAAAAAAATACTTGAAAGCACTTTAATGCCGTGCGACAAGAAGTTATGTCATGAATTGCTTTAATGCTGCCCTTTCCATTTGGG